>JAEZIW010000190.1 GCA_023436525.1 Bacillota bacterium
GCTTTATCTACGGTATTTCCGATTTTGTTAACAGCAATGTGCTCAGCGTTGCAAGCGGCGGCAGCGTTTCGTGCGGGCAAAGCAACGCCGTTAACTATGGTGTTGTCACGGTGGAGCAAGGCGCAGAGTTCTATATAGAACGCGGAACGATATTTGACAATGCCGGTTCGATCAGCAATGACGGGCTCATCAACGTTAGAGACGGAGGCCAGCTCAATGATCAAAGCGGCACTGTACAAAACGACGGTACGATTGACTTGAGTTCCTATTACAACGGCGATATCACATTGATTACAGGCACGGGTACATTGAATGACACCCGCGAATAAGAGAACTTAAAGCTCATAAAAATCTATTATTGGAGGAAGTTATGAAAAAGGGATTAGGAATGATTCTGGCAGCTATCATGGCTCTCGCGATGGCGGCTTGTGGGGCACCGGCGGCGCAGCAAACAACACCGGAGGTATCGGAATCCGCGTCTGCGGAAACGCCCGCGCCCACGGTGGCGCCCACGACTGAGCCTGTCGTCGTATTTTCCGATTCTATGCTGGAGGAACTCGTTCGCGAAGCGATGAACAAACCGGAGGGCGACATCACTTTGGCTGAAGCGCAGAGCCTTGAAAAGCTCATAGTAAACAACAAAGATTTTGACGATATGAACAGCAAAAACGGGGGTATAAAAGATATTTCCGCGTTGCAGTATTTTACCGGGCTGAAAGAGCTGGATATTTCATTTAACAATATTAGCGACTTATCTCCTTTATCCGGGCTCGAGAATTTGGAAACCTTGGTTTTCAACGGAACGGATGTGAAGGATTTGTCTCCGCTAAAAGACCTTGATAACATGGTTTGCATTGTATTCTGCTGGAATTATGCACCCGATCGCGGTCTTAATGGATTTGAAAATCTTGACGCTCTGGCAAACATGAAGAAGCTCGAACATATCGACGCGAAGAATGCCGGGATAAAAGACTTATCGGCCCTTGGTGAATTGACAATGCTTTGGGATATTCAATTATGCGATAATCAGATTGCTGATATCACGCCGCTTGCGAATCTGAAGGATTTAAAAATACTTTTGCTGGGCAACAATCCGGTTACGGATTATTCACCGGTCGCGGATGTCTACCCGAATCTTGAGAGCGATTTTGAGTTGAAACAGTGAACATCCGATAGCCCGGGTGTTTATTTAGCCCGGGCTGTACAGCGTATGCAGATGACAAGGAATCGGGAATACGAACGGATGCGGCTAAAATGAATGCGCTAAGCAGGGACTGATACTTTGACAAGATTGAGACAACCGATTATTGATACGTTTTGGAGGAACTCGTCATGCAAAAAGCATTAGGTATTGTGCTGGTGGCTGTCATGGTCCTCACGATGGCGGCTTGCGGAGCGCCCGCCGCGACGACGACCCCGGTGTCTTCGGTTTCGGCTGCTGTTGTAACATTCGCCGACCCGGTGCTGGAGGCGAAGGTGCGCGCGGCTATGGGCAGGCCCGAGGGCGACATCACCGCAGCGGAGGCGGAAGCGGTGACGGAGATGAATTTCGACATCGAATGGCAGATAGATGTCTCTGAAGAGACGCCAATCACGGATCTTGGCGGGCTGGAATATTTCAATAACCTGAAAGCCCTTAATCTTTCTTCTCACGCCGTCACAGATATATCGCCGCTCGCGGGGCTGACAAAGCTCACCTCGCTGTCGTTGAGCGGCAACCCGGTCATCGATATTTCGCCGCTCGCCGGGCTGAGAAACCTGAAAATGCTGACGTTGTCCGACTGCGCCGCACAAGATTACAGTGCGCTCTCGGGGCTCGTCAATCTGAAGATTCTGTTGCTCGACGGTTCCGCGATTACTGACATAAGCGCGCTTTCCGGGCTGACTCGGCTTACGTATTTAAGCCTCTCGCATACGCAGGCCGGCGACGTGTCGCCGTTGGTTTCGCTGACGAGCCTGAAACAGTTGTATCTGGCAGACTGCCCGGTCGCCGACTATTCGCCGCTTACCGAAATCTATTCGACCCTCGAGGAAAAGGATTTCATTATGGTATCCACGCTTGCCGAGTATGGGTTTATCATGGACGACGGCGCCAAACAGGCAATCTATGATGGCGAGAGGGCATCCGTGCGCATCAACCACATCGAATGGGGCGCTCCTCCGGAGGAATGGTCTACAAACTGCGTCCGAACAGTTTTTACGCAGAATGATAATAAGATTGACATCGGGTATTATCCGGATTTAGACGCCTACGTGATCTTGGCAAGTAAAGATGGCAATCTGGCGGTGAACTATGTATATGACCATGCCAAAAATAGCTTTACCTTTGGCATGGGAGATCGAGAGAGCTCAGAGCTGGCCGTGCGTGCGATGTTGGCCGATATTGCCGCCGAAGATGTACTGCTTGCGCCCATCTCAGTTTTCAACGACACGATCCAAAGCACCTTCAGCATGACGGCCGACGCGCTGTACGCGCTGCCGTTTGAGCCGAAAACGCTCAAGAGCCTTGGCTTTGCTCCGGACGAGACAAACGCGGCTTACGCGTATCACGAGCACGAGCCGCACGATATGCACATCTCCATTTACAGACCGGAATGGGGCGAGAGTTCCGATGGCCGGAGCATTGAGTTCTACGATGATGATGTCAATGGCTACAGCCTGCTGATTCTGTACTTCGCCGACGCAGGCAGATACCACATCGCTTTATTTAAGGATGGAGTGGATTGTGCCTTTGAAATTACCCCCGCCACGGATGATTATGGCGGGGAATACCCTGACTTGGATACGGTCCATCGGATGCTCAATGCCGCTTTTGGTACGAAAGAAAAAGAATTATATTATAAGCCGCTTAACGACTTCGAGCAGGTGGTTCAGGATTGGTTCGGCATGAGCATTGACGAGCTCTATGCGCTGCCTGTAGGCGAATAAACGAACTAGAAGCAGCGCCGCCGTCGTATGTTTGATGATTAAGGAAAATCAATGAAAAACCACGGTATGAGCACAAATGATCTGATGAAAGAACTGTGTACCGAAACGCTGGATGATTTCATGAAAATGGATGTGACGCTGACATCTTTCCACGATTATATTGCTCAGATGTGTACGGATCGGGGAGAAACGCGTGAGCACGTTATTAAGCGCGCGGGTATTAACCGCACCTATGGACACCAGCTTTTTAATGGCACGCGAAAACCCTCGCGCGATAAGGTTATTCAGCTTGCGCTTGGCTTTGGGCTGGATATTGAGCAGACACAGCAGCTGCTAAAAGCGGCACAGGAAAGCCAGCTTACCCCAAAAACAAAACGGGATGCCGCCATTCTCTATTGTCTTATTCATCATCTTGATGTCATGGAAGCGCAGCAGCTGCTGGCTAATTATAATTTAACGCGATTGGGATGCTGACAATGTATTTGTGCCGTCAATAACAGGGAGCGTATAACATAACTTGTCTCTTTTTGCTTAAACGGGTATAATTGACTTATCGATTCCCGGTCAAAGGAGACATGAAAATGGCACATCAGGAGTCTGGCACACCGCGCGTCACGGCAACGCTGAGCCGCCGTTTATTTAAAGCACCAAGTTTTGAAGCTTTTGTCGAAGAAAACGCCACATTGCTGACGCCCTTGAGAATCTCTGACTATCTGGCCGAATTGCGTGAGAAATCAGGCCTGTCCGTCGGGCAAATCGTTTTACGCTGTAATATCGACCGTAATTATTTTCACCAGCTGCTAAACGGAACACGCCACCCGTCCCGCGACAAGCTGATTCAGCTTGCTTTTGGCTTCGGGTTGAATGTTGATGATACGCAGGAGCTGCTCAAGGCCGCTCAAATGAGCCCGCTGTATCCCCGTATTGTACGCGATGCGGCCATTTTAAGGTGCCTGCATGATCAGAAAAACTTCGGTGACGTGCAGGACCTCCTCGAACGTATGGGTCTCTCGCTGCTTGATGGGGAGGATAAAAAGAATGGATGACTCTTATATAGAGAGTATTATAACGCAAAGCCAAAGCGCCCAATATCCCGAAGGATTCTTGAAGGATTACGAGGTGCTTGAATGTTTGGCCCACAGCGATACGGGCGAAACGCTGCTTGTAAAGAATAGACAGACGGGTACATCCTTTGTGGCCAAGTGTTATACCGACAAAACGCTGTTGTCTCATGTCACAGAGGGCGATATACTGAAAAACCTCAATCATCCCGGTTTGCCTCGGTATGCGGGCGAATATCAAAGCGGTATGCTGTGCGTTGTGCGTGAGTATGTGGAAGGCACGCCGCTCAATCAATACGCCGCTCAAAACGAGCTCACTGAAGCGCAGGCGGTTGCTTTTACATTGGCGCTGTGCGATATTCTTTTATATTTACACAGTCAATCACCGCCGGTGATTCATCGCGATATCAAACCGCAAAACCTTATCATTGATAAGAAAGGCCGGCTGCACCTGATCGATTTCGGTATCTCCCGTGTTTATGACAAAAACGCGAGCGAGGATACGGTGTGTTATGGCACCAAACACTTTGCACCGCCGGAGCAATACGGCTTTGCGCAGACGGACTGTCGGGCTGATATTTTCTCCCTTGGTGTGCTGCTGGGCTGGCTGTTAACCGGCGAGCTGGAACTAAAGAACATACTGCCCAAAATCACGAATCGCAATCTAAAACGCATCGTAAAAAAATGCACCGCCTTCGCGCCGGAAAAGCGGTATTCAAACGCAAACAGAGTTCGCGCTGATTTGCTCAATGCCGACGGGCACAAGCAAAAACGTATCTTCAGATGGGCGTGTGCCACGCTGGCGTGTGGGGTTTGTCTTTGCGCAGGCTTTGCGATTGGGCGTTATACGGATTTTTCACCGGCGTTTTCGGTTTCCTCGGGGGTTGCCTTTAAAGAACCGCTGGTGGAGCAGGCCGTGCGCCTGGCGCTGCAAAAGAGCGCGGATGAACCGATTGAGGAAAACGACTTGCTGAGTGTGACCGAGCTTTGCATATTTGGCGATCAGGCAGCACAGAACTTTGAAAAATATAACGAACTGGGCCAACATATGATGCTGAACGACGGCGTGCTGAAAAACGGGGGGCTAAAATCGCTCGATGATTTGGTTAAGCTAAAGAATCTCAAAATTCTTCGAATTGCGATGGCGGATATCAGCGACCTGTCGCCGTTATCTGGCTTGGAAATGCTGGAGATAATCGATTTGAAGCATAACCCCATTAAGGATATATCGCCGTTGTCGGCTTTGCACGCATTGCGTGACCTGTGCCTGTTTGAAACCCGCGTGTCAGATTTGTCTTCACTCTCCTCCTGTTGGATGCTGGAAAACATTGATGTAGGGAAAACGCAGGTGACTTC
>JAEZIW010000206.1 GCA_023436525.1 Bacillota bacterium
TTCAGTTTTATCTGCAACTAAAATTTAGGTCCGGCTTTTTAACGCAGCACTCCGGGACTGCGACCCGCTTATCCGATTCCGGCAAACCCCCGTCGAAAGCCAAATACGCCCCCACGGTGAAGCTCAATACCTGAGCTCAATTTCTGCCGAATTTATCTGGCCAGCTTTGTGGCCTGTTCCTTTTTCCTCTGCGCATCACGCTCAGCAATGCTCTGCCGTTTATCATAAAGCTTCTTGCCGCGCGCCACGCCGATTTCCATTTTGACTAGACCCTTTTTCAGGTACACCGAGAGCGGCACCAGCGTCAGCCCTTGCTGCGTGACGATGCTGTGCATCTTCACAATTTCGCGCTTGTGCAGCAGCAGCTTGCGCTCTCGCATCGGGTCTTCGTTCAAAACGCTGCCCTTCTCATACGGGCTGATGTGCATCCCCTGAATCAGCGCCTGCCCGTCTTTGATGCGCACAAACGCTTCCCTGATATTTGCCTTGCCGCCGCGTATGGATTTAACTTCGCTGCCGACAAGCGCAATCCCTGCCTCGTACGTTTCTTCTATAAAATATTCGTGATACGCTTTTTTATTCTTTATTAATATCTTGACCCCGTCGCTCACAAAACCACTCTCCAATTGCCTCTCAGGGCACAGGCGTGAACTCGATGCGTGGCGGATACACGCTCACGCTCTCCAGCCTGACGCGCATTTCGTCGCCCATGCTGAGCTTGCGCCGCGTCCTCTCGCCGATCACACAGTACAGTTTTTCGTTGTAAACATAGTAATCATCTTGCAGGGATGATAATGGTATCACACCCTCAACCGTATTGTCAAGCTGCACAAATATGACATTCCTTGACACGCCGCTGATGATTCCGTCGAACTCCCGGCCCTCTTTGCCGAACATATACTCGGCCTTCTTCATGTCGTCTACCGCACGCTCGGCTTCCATTGCCGCGCGCTCGCGCAGGCTCGACTGTCTGGACGCTTCATCCACCGCGGCCGCGAGTGCGTCGATCGCCTTGCCATTCAGCCGCCCGTTTAAATCCCGCTTGATGATGCGGTGTATCATCAAATCGGGGTATCGCCGAATCGGCGATGTGAAGTGGCAATAATACTGAAAGCTGAGCCCGAAATGCCCCTTGCATTCGGGGCTGTACTCGGCTTTTTTGAGGCTGCGCAGCATGATCTGGTTAATGATGTTCTCATGCGGCTTGCCCTTTACGTCTTCGAGTATACCCTGCAGGAGCTTCGGCCGCACATTCTCAATCTTGCCCCTAATTTTACCGAAATTCTCGTAAAACGCGGCGAAGGTACGCATCTTTTCCTCATCGGGCTGCTCATGAACGCGATACACAAACGGGATATCGCGCCAGAAATACATCTCGGCGATTGACTTGTTGGCCGCCAGCATAAACTCCTCAATCAGCTTTTCGGCGTCGCCGCGCGTGCGCGGCCCCACGTCGATCACGCGCCCTTGCGCATCGTATTTAAACGCCGTCTCATCCAGCTCAAAATCAATGCTGCCCTTTTCTTCACGGCGCGCACGCAGTGTTGCCGCCAGCTTCTTCATCTCGAGCAGATCGGCAAGTATGTCCGCATATTCTTTTTCCAGCACGTCATTGCCGCCGTCGAATATCTTGTTCACATCGCTGTAGGTGAGCCTGTGTTTTGAGCGAATAACCGTTTGAGCCACACGCGCTTCCAGAATATTGCCATGCGCGTCAATCTTCATGAAGCAGGAAAGCGTCAGCTTATCGGTGCCCTCCGAGAGCGAGCACGCTCCGTTAGACAGCGCCTTTGGCAGCATCGGTATCACAGTATCCGCAAGATACACGCTGGTGCCGCGCTTGAACGCTTCTTTGTCAAGCTTGCTGCCCTCTTTCACATACTGCGCCACATCCGCGATATGCACACCCAGCTCATACCCGCTGTCGCGTTTCACGATCGAGACCGCATCATCAAGGTCTTTGGCATCCGCGCCGTCGATGGTGAATATGTTCATGCCGCGAAGATCCTCGCGGTCCGTCGTATCGATCACGAAACCGGATGAGCGCTGGGCTTCTGCTTCCACATCCGCGGAAAATGCCTCCGGCAGGTCGTATTGGCGAATCAGGCTCTTGAGTTCCACGCTCGCGACGCCCGCGGTTCCGAGCACTTCGGTGACACGCCCTTCGGCGCTGCGTTCCCCGTTGCCGCGTTTCTTCAGTTCCACAACCACCTTCTGGCCGCTTGCCGCACCATTCAAATCGTTGCGCGATATGAACACCTCATCGAGCCGATCATCATCGGGCGACACATACCGCCCGGTCAGCGTGCCGACAATGCGTTTGGTTTTCTCCTCGATAATCTGCACCACTTCGCCTTCACGACTTCGGTCGGTCTCAGCTGCGGAAAGCAGACGCACCACCACAAGATCGCCATTCATCGCGCCGGCTTTATTGTCGGCGCCAATAAAGATATCGCCTTGGTCGTTAAGCAAAAACCCAAAGCCCGACCGTTTTACATCAAGCCGCCCCGTGTAAAAACCAAAGCGCCCGGGTAAAAACAGCTTGCCTTTGGGCGAGCGAATCACTTTGCCCTGGGCAATCAGTGCCCCCATCGCCTCCCGGCATTCCGCAGGGCTTGCCTGAACATTTTTTATCAGCTCGTCAAGGTCAACCTTCCTGCCCACTCTATTCAATTCATCAAGCAATAATTCCGTTAATTCCAAATCAAACTCCTAAATCATTTACTCCTTTTATTATCTTACCCAAAAAAGGTTTCGTTTTTTAAAATCCCATTAAAAAACGCCCTCCCGTAAATCTCGGAAAGGCGTTGCAAGAGCGACCTGTTTACTCAGCCGTGGTTGCCGATGGTGCGGGTTCCGTACTATCCGAAACCGTTGCCGTCGGTGTTACCGTGGGCGTCGCGTTTGCGGCACCGGTGCCGCTCGGCATCGCGTATACCTGGATTAACACCAGCGCAATAGCCAGCACCATAATGCCTACAGCCGCCACCTTCGTCAATTTCTTCAGCCTACCTTCATAGCTCTTCGCCTTGCCTTTTCCGAGAAACGTCTCGGCGCCGCCTGCGATATCGCCCGACAACCCGGCACTCTTACCGGACTGCAGCAGCACCACAGCGATCATGAACAAAGAGAACAAACAAAGGATTATCTCGATGACAAGCACTAAGACACTCACAAAACCGTCCATTGCTACCTCCTAAAAATCTACAGCAC
>JAEZIW010000243.1 GCA_023436525.1 Bacillota bacterium
GTGCTGTACCCCTTGCTGCTCGAGAGAAAAATAAACGGCCATAGCCTCGCGCCGGGCTGGAAAATAGGCGTGACGATGAACCCGGATACGCTCAATTACGCCGTAAACTCTCTGGACGACGCGATGCTGGATCGTTTCGTCACGGTGGAGGTGACGGCCAACCTTGATGATTATATTGCTTATTCGATGCAAAACGGGCCGTGTGACGATGTTTTGGGCTACCTCACGGCCTGCCCCGATATGCTGCTGCGCGTGAAAAAGGCCGCGGACAGCACCGCCACCGCCAAATCGCCCACGCCGCGCGGCTGGACGCGCGTTCAGCAGCTGCTGAACAATTGCGCGCTGCCCGAGAAGCTGATGCAGGAGCTGGTTGCGGGCATACTCGGGCCGGAAACGGCCGCGTCGTTCTTCGGATACTTGAAAAACCGCAGCTTTACGATTCCGTCTGCCGAGCAGCTGCTGGCCGACTATGAAACGGTGCGCGACCAGATGCAAACGCTCGTGAACGGCGGGCGGCTTGATTTGATCAACCTCGTGCTGAAAAAAACAGTCTCACTGCTGACCGGCAGCGCGGCGCAAATCAGCAGCATCGATAAAATGCTGAATGCGCTGCCCGAGGAATTTGCGCTGCTGTTCTTTAAAACGCTGGCTGAGCAGAAACCTGAGCTGTTTTTGGATGTGGCGCAGCAAACAAAGGTGTTTGATGCGCTGTCCGATCATATACTGGCGTTGATGGCGTAGCCGCGCGGAGGAGTTTATGCGCATACAGGATGGGGTGATGAAGCTGCTTTTCAGTCAGCCCTTTTACGGAGCCTTGGCGGCTTCCGTTTCCATAAGCGAAAGCAAAAGAACGGCAAAGCTGCAGATGTCTTTGCTGCCGTCTCCCGTTCTTAAGTACAACAAGGCGTGGTACGAAGAGCTAAGCGATGCGCAAGCTATCGGTGCATTGCTGCACGAGCTGCTGCATCTGCTGCTGCTGCACGCCTTGCGCCGCGGCGAGCGCGACCCGCTGCTCTGGGCGGTTTGCTGCGATATGGCGGTGAACGACCAGCTGCCAAGCGATATGCTGCCGCCCGAAGCGGTGACCACCGAAAAGATCGAGAAAGAAATTCATAAGAAGCTGACGCGCGGCGCAAGCGCCGAGCGCTATTATGCCGAGCTGATTGCGCTGCTGGATGACAATATCAGCCTTGTTCAGCGCGAGAGCATGGTGTCGCTGCGAATGAGCAGCGGCAGCCTGCTGGAGGCCGATATTCAAGCCGAGGAGGATGTCTCGCAGGTGAGCGAGCAGGCGCTGAAAAGCGCGCTTCGAGAGCTGATTGATGAGGCGCGGCCGGGCGGCGAGGTGCCGCAGGCAATAGCGGGCGAGCTGGAGACGGTTTACGAGCAGGCGCGTATCGATTGGAAAACGATGTTCAAGCGGTTTTTAACGGGCCGCGGGCGCATGCAAACACGCGCGACCTACAAGCGCGAATCGCGCCGGTATGACAGTTATCCCGGCAGCAAGCGCAGCGTGGGGCTCAAGGTGCTGATTGCGCTGGATGAAAGCGGCTCGATTACGAACGAGCAGCTGCAGACGTTTTTTAACGAGCTAATGGCGCTGAACCGCATCACCAACGCGCAGATACTGGTGACCGAGTTTGACACCGCGTGCACGAAGCCACAGCCTGCGAATGAATACCGGCACGCCAAAACGCGTGAGAAAAGCGGCGGTACCGATTTCAGGCCGGTGTTTACGCTGGCGGACAGTTTGAACGTATCGCTGGTGGTGGTTTTTACGGACGGTGACGGCACCGCGCCGGAGCGGGTGAACCAACGGGTGCTGTGGGTGCTCACCAAGGGCGGCCATCAGCCCGCGCCATACGGCTACAGCGCGACTTTTGAATAGGTGAAAGATATGAACGCAGACAAGGTGTTGTTGTATTCCCTGACGGGGGGGACGCTCAGGCTCGGCAAAAAGGAAGCGACGCTGGAGTTGCTGCGCAAGGACAGCGTGCTGCGCCGATTGCTCGGGTATTCCGGCGGCGAGCTGAAGACGCTGGCTACGAAAGCCGCGGCAACCGAGCAGGATGCGGACGCTGTGACGTTTGATTTTACCGGCATTCCCGAACGACAGCTCGAAGGAGAGCCGGCCGAGATGCTGAAGGAACTGAAAAAGCGCTATGGCCGCCATGTGGCAGGAACATTGTTTTTTAAGATTATGTACACCACGTTCGGGCAGGTGTATTACAGCAAGGCTGATTTAAATACGGATGAGGTCAGTTTTACGGGGTGACTTCAGTCACTGTCATCTTCTGAGTCTTCGTTTGTTCCGCAGGATTAATATGACCATCATTTTTAAATCGAACAGATCACCAAATATGTTAACACATCGCTATTCTTCTTTGGATGTCGTTTTGAGCGAGCGATAGCGAATCGGCTACGTAGTGGACTAAAATCCCATGTCAAAGAGAAATTTGCCATGGGATGCTTTTTAACTGGAAGTTAGGTTGCATACTTCTTGGGATTACAGATATGTTTTTTTATGCTGAGAGAGTCTTTGTATGCGACCCTCTTCGACACTTTGAACTACTGTTAACCTTATTTTATCGGCACAACCGGTTTCTGGCGGTAAAAATACTCGTTGCCGAGCTCCAGTGCCCCATCGTACAGATAGAACCATGTATCGGTGCCGCTGTCTTTCTCGTAAATTTCGCCTTCAACGTAACCCGCCTCGCGGTACTCAATCGCGTACATAAAATGAACCCGTTTCACCTCATCCGAGCTGCCGGATACCGTCATGCCCTTGCCGTTTTGCAGCAGTATCAATTCTGTGCCGTTTTGGCTGTACCACCGGCCCGCAATGGGGTTCGCGGTGAACACCAGCACCAGAATGACACCAATCAGCAGCGCGGCAGCCGCCGTAATCACAAAAGCGAGGCCTTTCCTGCGCTTTGCGGGCACGGGCGCTTTTAAAAAGCTTGGCGCGGGTGCATTCGCAAGCGGCGCGCCGCAGTTCGTGCAGAATGCAAAGCCGTCGATATTCTGATGTCCGCAGTTTTTACACGTCATAAAGCCCCTCCGAATGGTTTGCCGGTTGGCAGCAAACGGTTATATAAAGATTATATAATAATCTATATGCATTCACAACGAGGATTATCAATCGTAAATTCTATTTTGTTAAAAGCCTTTAGCTTCTCTTCAAATCCTGTCCATCATCAGCTTTTTATAATCTATAAATAACAACATTAAGCGTAATTGAAACTATCTGGTTAACGTGAAAAGTGATATCGGTTGCGCAAAGGTTCTTTTCATAATCCGGCAACGCGTTTGCGGCCAAAAATATAGACTTTAACGGAACTTTTTCGGCCTGGGATACGTTATATTTAAGCACGGCACAGTGATTACAAAAACACCTTGTAGATTTGTAAAAATTTATGTTTGGGGTTGATAGCTGTGTGGTTTAAGGATATAATGACATCTGTAGTATTGTATTATGCCGGATACTGCAGTAAAAATCCATCAGCGGTTTGATTTAGAGCGCTTTTACCGGAGCGTACATATATAGGAGTGGCCAAATGAGCAAGAAGAACAACAGGACAAGCGGTTCCGTCGGTGAGCAAAGCGAAATTTTAAGTGAAGCTGAGAACGGTGTGGTGGATGACGGTGCGGGTGAGCAGTCAATGAAGAAGGCCCGTAAGCTGCCTTGGGGCAAGAAAAGAGAGGCAGCTGAGCCGGACGATGATGCTTACGATTTTGCGGATGAACAAGACGCGCTTTCGGGTATGATTGAAGCAGATCAGATTGACGATGCAGCGTCGGGCGGCAAAGCGAACAAAGCGAAAAAACCCTGGAGCACCAAGAAAAAAGTGATACTCTCTGTGGTGGGTATTATTTTGGTGATGCTTATCGGTGCGGGCATTTATGTGTACACGTTATGGAGCGACCCGATGAGCCAATTTGAAACGGCGTGGCAGCAGATGACACCCGAACCCTCCGTTTCGCAGGAGCCGCTGGCACCCGGTGAAACACCGACCCCCACGATTGATCCCAAAGAATTGCTGGCAGCCAAGGCGGATCAGGGGTTTCTTAATAACATCGTCAATATCATGCTGATTGGCGTTGACCATTCAGTGGAACGCGATACATGGAGCGGCAAAAAAGCCTTCCATTCCGACGTGATGATCGTGCTGTCAATCAACAAGGAGACAAAGCAGGTCAGCATGATTTCACTGCCGCGCGACACATATGCCGAGATTCCGGGCGTGGACGGCATCTATAAGCTGAACGCCTCGATCGACTGTGGCGGCAGCTGGCCGAACGAGAGCGGATTCCAGAAGGTATGTGAAGCGGCCGAGTGGATGCTGGGCGGCGAAATCCCCGTTGACTACTATTACGCCGTGGATATGAATGCGGTTAAAGGTCTTGTGGACGCTGTCGGCGGTGTGGATTTCGATTTGGATCTCGATTTCAAGATACAAGGACGATCGTATGTGAAGGGTAAGCAGCACATGAACGGTCAGGCGGTGCTTGATTATCTGCGTGTGAGAAAGAATCTGGGCAAAGGCGAAGAGGGTGATTTGAACCGCATCAACCGCCAGAAAAAGATGCTGGTCGCGATTTATGATAAGATTAAGCAGCAGAACCTGCTCGCCGCGATTCCGGATCTTTTAGAAGCTTTTGACGGCAACCTGTACACAAACACGGATCTTGGAAAAACAGCGGCGCTCGCGTTATTCGCTTATCAGGTGCCGAGTGAAAACATACAGATGTATTCAATGGGCGGCCATTATCAGAATATATTCAACTGGAACTTTGTGCTGACGGATCAAAAGGCACGTGTTGAGCTGATCAAGAAGGTTTACGGTATTGATGTGCCTCAGTATAAGAAATACACATCGTCGGCTGCCAATGCGCTGTGGGAAGGCATGCTGGCCGATAAGATTCAGAGCAAAGCAAGGCCGTTGCTTGATCAGGTAAAAGCGGTGCTCGATGCCGACGCGCTGCTGCCGCCTGTGCCGACACCCACGCCGATACCGGTTCCTCCGGCTGATCCGGTGCCCCCTGTGCCCCCGGTTGACCCGTTGCCTGCCGTTCCGGCCACGTCGGCCACGTCGTCGCCCAGCCCGACAACTGCCGATCCGGCGTCGATATCCGTGCGGCCGATGGCTGTGAACAAGGGGAGTTCGCCGGTTGGCCTGGAAGGCGAGTACCGGAAATACGGCGATGATGTGTGGGCGCTTTACAACAGCACGGTGAGTTTGGTAAACAGCCTCACATCCATTGAATCAACGGATGCCAAGAAGGCCGCGAACCTTCAGGCCAAAACGAATGTTCAGACGCTTTGCGGCATATGCGGTGTCGCAGTGCCCGGCGGCAATTGGGATAAGTACTGGCGTGTTAATTATGAGAGCGAAGATAACGAGATAAAGATCGACTTTAACTGACGAGGCCAAAAGATAACCCATAAGCCATTATTAGCTCCTTGCGATAGAAGCGGGGAGCTTTTTGATTACCCCGAGTTTTCTCCCTGTTTCGGTCGTTCCCTCAAAGCAACGATATACCTCTCCGGTGTACAGGTATCTCTTTGTTTCTTATGTTATGAGGGATGGGACGCTCATTAATGACGAAAAAAGAACCCTATTGGCGGCGTTTGCCGCGATACGTTGTATTTTTCGAACTGACAACTTCGGTTGCATACCCCCTTCGGGGTATAGGTATCTCTTTATTTCTTATGTTTTGAGGGATGGGACGCTCATTAATGACAAAAAAAAGAGCCCTTTTGGCGGCGTTTGCCGCGATTTGCTTTGCATTTCTCGAACAAACAGGCCCGGACTCTTTGTTGAGGAATGAGCTCGTATCAATCTGTGGTATATCCGATTGTTTAAAAATCAAAAGCTCCTTGCCGATTGGTAAGGAGCTTTTTGTGAACGATGACATCAAGCAAATGTTCTGTTATTCGGCTTCACTGACGAAAAGTTCCCCGTTCTTACGTTCCATAATGGCTTGGTTTGAATAGGTCACGCGGCCGAAAACGTCGGTCACAATATACTGATACAGGTATTCACCGTCAATCAGCTCGCTTTCCTCCATCACGGGCGCGCCGCTGACCACAAAGCTGCCCATTTCATACGTGGTGGTTTCTCCGGTATCCCAGTTCACCGCGTCAAACAGCAATGTCACTTCATCGCCGTCTTTGAGCTGTATGATATCCTTGGCGCTCATGCCCGTATCCGCGTCGATGCCGTTCCACGCGCCGTAGATTTCAAAATGGCCGTCTTCCTCGGTGTCCCAGATATAGGCCGCGCGCAAATTCGTTTTTTCGCCGTTCAGCATGATCGGTATCGTGTATAGGTTGTACTCATCCGTTTCGGCCAGCAGCGTCGGCGCGCAGTAATTGCCGTTTATCGTCGGCCACACACCGCGGAAGTTGTCTTCAAAGCTGCCGGTATCCCAATTGGCGGTAATATCGTTGTCAACGCCGAGCAGCATATACTCTTTGTATTCGTAGTCCATGTAGTAGATGCTGAAGGTGACAGACGCGACGGACTCCATGCCGCTGGTGATATCGAGGGCGAAATAGCCGTCGTCTGTGATGTGCGTTTTCAGCTGCACACTGTAATCGTCCTGCTGCACAGGCGCTGAGACTTCGGACGCATTGGCTGCTTCTCCCTCGGGCACCTTCCAGTCTGTCACAGCTTCAATAAACCGCAGGTAATTGCCGCTGATTGCGGCGGTTGTGGCATAAGCGGTGAGTTCATCCTCGCCGGATGCAAGCGGGAAGTAAACGGACAGGCCGTTAGCCTCGGAGCGGCTTTCGCCTTTCACGTTATATTTCACCGCGTTGAACAGCGATTCGAGCAGCGCCTCCGCCGTTTGGCTCAGTACGTTTTCGGTGTTGATGGCGAGGTCCCCAAGATCCACCATGTTGGTGTAGCCTTCGTCGTCGTTGTTGCCGCCGTAGTTCTCCGCGCGCTGTACGCCCTGAATAAATGATTGATACGAGGTTATATCCTCTGTTACGCCGGTCATCTCACCCGCCATTGCGTCGAATTTAGCCGCCAGATCCGGTATGGCGGAAAGATCGGTGACGGAAAGCGTTGCCATCGTGTCTTCCTCGTTTGCAGCGCATTTGGCCATGTAGCTGTCGCAGATGGCTTTGCCGATTTCAAGACCATCCAGCTCGGGGTTATCGCACATGGTCTGCAGCCAAGCCGCGTAATCCCATCCGCCGCCCGGCTCGAGCTCTTCGGAGGCCACCATGTATCGGCCGTATGGCGATATGGCTGCCGCGTTTTCGAGTGATGCCATCAGGCAGGTATCAAAGCCGATGATTTCAAACGGTGCGCCCGCTGCCTCCAAGCCTTGGCTGACCTCTGATAAAGACAGGCTGTCGTTGTCAAAAAGCTCATCGAATTCCACGCCGGCGGCCGAACCGCCCCCATGGTTCCAAAATACCACCATGTATTTGTCTGCCGGATAGCTCTGCACACCCCACGAGAGAAAATCACCGAGTGTCTGCGCGTCGCCCATGCTGGCGAGCGGCTGCTGGTCAACAGGCGTCAGACCGTCGTTGCTGAGCTCCCAGCGCTGCAGTGATTCGGAATCGATACCTTCGGTTTGCCACTGAGCGGTGCCGCCCGTTTGTATGATGAAGTTAACCTTGTCGGACGGACTGACCGACATGATTTCGGCAAGGTTTTGAGAAGCAGCCGCTCCTTCTGATTCAAGATCAGTGCCGCACATGTACAAAAAGACTGACCACGTGTCGCCGCCGGTGCTCGATGCGGGCGCTTGTGTCTGGGTTTCGGTTGGCGCTGCGGTCGGTTCGTTGTCTGCCGCTGCGGGTACAGCGCCGCATGCCGTGGTAAACACCATCAGAATCGCTATCAATAGCACAAGAATTTTGATTTTCATAAATCATCCCCCTATTAAGTTCAAGCATAATATAAACGCGTCAACGGATAGTCAACCGCAGCAAATGACTTATCAAAAAAAATATACGGCTATAAAAGAGAAACGAAATACCGGGTATACGTCAGTTTTCATTCATCGCGTCGTCAAACGTGATGCCGCTGATGGATTCTGACAGCTCAAACAGCTGTGCGGCGCTCTGCATATCTTGGCTGCGCTTGGATGAACGCCAGATTTTGCAGCGGTAATAGTATTCGCCGCTGATGCCTTTCACGCTGTCGTCGGTGGCGAGAAACACGGCCGTGCGCGCACCTTGCTCAGGCGTTAAAAAAACGTGACGCAGCACACGCATGATGGTTTTGCCAAAGCCCGTGTCACGGTCTACACCCATTTGCGTGCCGACCGCACCCGGATGCGCGGTGTTGATGGTCGTATGGCTGCCGAATGCTTTAAGCCGTTTGGCAAGCTCGCGCGTGAACAGCAGATTGGCCAGCTTAGACTGCGCGTATGAGCGCACGACGTTGTATTTTTTCAAATTGATATCGTTAAAATGGATGCGGCCCACATTGTGCGCACCCGAACCGACCATCACAATGCGTGCCTCCGGCGCTTTGGAGAGCGATTTGAGCAGCAATAGCGTGAGCAAAAAGTGGCCGATGTGGTTCACGCCGAACTGCAGCTCAAGGCCGTCGGCTGTTTCACGCCGGTCCAACGTGATCACGCCCGCGCTGTTCACGAGCACATCGAGATGATCATATTTTGCGGCAAACGCACCGGCAAACGCACGGATGCTTGCCATGCTGCCAAGGTCGCAGAGCATCAGCTCAAGGCTGCGGCTGTTCTGCGCGAGATCGTTATAAGCGGCCTGCCCGCGCTGTGCGCTGCGGCACAGCATAATCACGTGAAACCCCTTGTCGGCCAGCGCCGCGACGGTGGCTTTGCCCATGCCGGAATTTGCGCCGGTGACCAATGCAATCTTATTGTTCATGCAATACCGCCTTTTGACCATGCTAAAGATGTCATGATTATATCACAACTATCATATAGCCTCATAATGGATCGTCATCGTTTTTTCGCCTGTCAGTAATATTTGTGGCTGAAGATAAGGCATGTCAATAAAGGATAATAAGTGGGGGTATGAGGTATATGATAGAATGACGCGGTATAAACGACGATTACTATTGGTGGGTTACCACTCGCCCTGCACCACAGCGTCCTTATGATCAAGGTTAAAATGCGGCCTGTCAAAATAGTTGATGCCGGAGCTTCCGAAAGTTGTGTCTACATCGACCCAGCCGTTTTCCGTATAAGCCTGATTCCACGCATGGTCGCCCCAGTCTGTGCCCGTAAACCCAAGGCCGGTTAAAAACCTCACCTTCACGTCCACTGCGCGGCACATCGCAATATAAAGGCACGCGTAATCAAAGCAAACGCCGGAGCGCGTGGCGTATGCGACTATCGCCCCCGAAGAGACGCCTGCCGTGCTGTCAGATAGTTTTTCAGCTTTGCTGTTGTCGTAGCTTAAGTTTTGACATATCCACAGATAAATCAGATAAGCCTTTTGCCGTGCAGCCGTCTCTGAGCCGACAATGGCTTTGGCCTCCGCATCAATTTCGGCATTGGACTGAGTTGCTTCATCGAGCGTGACGCCGTTAAAATATTTGACGAGCCGAACGTCGCCGGACTCGCCGGTAACCTCTTTTTCAACGATGCGGAATGAATCATTGAGTATTATCTGAATGTTTTTCACAACGCTGCTGCCCAGCATCGGCTGAATGACGTTCTCCTGCACCAGCTGATACGGTGCGGACGTATTGGCGTATTGCGTAACCACAGGGCTGTTGAAAAGGCCGGTGTAAAAGTTAAGCAGCAGCGAGAAGGCCAAAACGAGCCATACCGATGTGGGCAGCAGCCACAATCCGCCGATTGTCCGCTTGACGAAGCCGCCCAGAGCATTCACCGATGATGATACCCCGTTGGCCAGCGGCGGCAGGACATGCCGTCGAACCGGCCATGTGATCAGATAGAGCAATCCGTCGATGAGGAGCGTCAAAATAACGACGAATATCGCGGATACCCAGATTTGTGCGTTGGCTGCCGTTTCTAAGGCGGGGAGTAATCTGTATAGCGTCGTTATAATGATTTGATTGGGATCGGCAAGAATGATTCTCGTCAGATAGACGGCCAGCAGAATGGCGGCAAGCAAAAGCAAATTGCCCAACAGCGACGCGAAGGAACGGTGGATGCGCTCGCTCGTCAGCGGCCGGATGATACCAATCAGTATCGGAATCACAAATATAGCCGTGATGGCGGCGGTGACCAGATTGATGCTGCCCGGTATATTCATGAATCGTCAGATCCTTTGCTTCTTTTGTCTTTTGATTATCCCTTTAGCGCTAAAATTTAAACGACTGCCGCCACCAATTGTGCGTCGCACGGCGCGTGCAGAAAATCGAGCGCGAACGGCAGATCGGTCAGCCATCTGTTTATGTGCTCCGGCGGCAGTATCAGTGGCATGCGGTCGTGATACGGCGCCATCGTTGCGTTGGCCTGCGTGGTGATAATCGTATAGGCGGTCTCGCTGCCGAAGGTATCGAAAAGGCCCGCCATGTAAAGCGCCTTGGTGTCCGGCAGACGGAACAGATACTTTTGCTTTTTGCCCGGTTCCTGCCGCCACTCGTAAAAGCCCGCAGAGGGGATCACGCAGCGGCGGTTCATCAGCGGAACGCGAAACATCTTTTTATCGAGCGCGGTTTCGCTGCGCGCGTTGATGATCACGCCTTTACCGTCCCACTTTGGGAAGCCCCATTTCATCAGCAAAGGCGCGGCGCGGCCCGGCTCGGGCACCAGCACGGGAGAGATGTTCGTGGGGAAAACCTCGGCTTGCGCCATGGCATTAAGCTCCGGCGTGTTTTTATAGCGCTCGTTCACTTCGTTGATGATCTCGCGGTATTCGGCGAGTTCGCCTTCCATAATGGCAAGATAGCGTCCGCACATAGATGATGCCCCCTTTCAGCGGTTTCTTTATTATGATTCTAAATTATTCTTACCTTTTAATCTTAATATGGCTAGAATGGCATTACAATATATTTCATAACCCTATTCTGTTTTGCAGTGACGCTAACTGTTCACTTATATGAGGTGGTGAATGTATATGCCTATTATGAATTTTATGGTGCCTTTTTACTATTGCTTACCCTTTCCAATTTTTTTAGGTCTGGGTCTAACAAGATTCTCACGATATAGACCATACCTATCAAAAGCCGCAATAGATGATGGTAGGAACCAAATTATGAATAGCACAATCATCACATATCTTAAGATATGTATATCCCCAAGAATAACCAATAAAATACATGAAAGCAGAAATAGAGGATATGAAACCATATAGCATAAAAAGATTGCGTAATGCCATTTTTTCACTTCGTCAACATACCCAATATAAAATAACTTACTAAAAAAATTACCGTTGCAGTTCTTCCATCTTCGTTTTGCAGCTTTCTTTCCGGAAACAACCTCAATATCATCATCGAGCATCCTGCCAAAACCTAGGTATTCAAAGACAGACCAAACAATTCCTCCAAGAATTAAGAACAACACGCCGAAGATTTTGCCCCACATCTTATAATCACCACTTAATCCAGAGTAAATTTCGTTTCAATGCTGTACCGCCGCGAATACTCCCACCAAAACGCCACCGTTTGACTTGCCATATGCAGTGCGGCTATGGTTTGAGCACTGCGCGGATGATCGCTGTTTGAAGGCGCGCGGGCAAAGCGTTCAGCAGCAAAAGCAACGGATTGCGGTTGACGTTGTACACATACCTTGGGCGCTTTGCCTTAAGCGCTTTTTGCACGATATGGGCGATAACCTCGGGCGCAATATGACGTGCCTCAACACGATCGACGATTTTTCGGAATCTTAACGCGTTGCACGCATACAGCTGCGTGTTTTGGCAGAAGGCATCCAGCCTTTGCGTGGAAATATCAAGGATCTGGGTATCGATCGCGCCCGGGCGAATCACCGAAACGCCGATGCCCAGCAGCTGCAGCTCCATGCGCAGCGAAAACGCGTATTTCTCGAGCGCCGCCTTGGTGATGCCGTAAACCCCCGTGAACGGCAGCGGATTCAGCGGTGCAAGCTCGCTGCTGATCAGAAGAACCCGGCTGCCCTGCCCGAGCAGCGGCGCAAATGCGCGGTTCACCCGGTACGGGCCAAACAGATTCACGCCGAAGATACGAGACCAATCTGCCTCCGGCATTTCGATCAACGAATTCAGATCGTATACGCCGGCCATATGAACGATGGCAAACAATTCGCCCGCCTCCGCCAACACGGTGTCGCGCGCTGCCACCACTGATGCAGCATTCGTAAGATCCGCATGGATAAAGCACCACGTGTGCTTTTCCTGCGGCTCCGTAAGGTCAAGCCCCCACACACGGTACCCTGCATCCGTCAAAAGCTCGCACACCGCCTTGCCCATGCCCCCGGCCGCGCCCGTCACCAGCACGTTTTTTGCTTCCATCTGCGCGTCTCCGTTCTGTTTTTGTCCATTATAACAGGCGGTGTGCCCAAAATCCATGTCACAGCTTATACATATCAAGCGTAATATACTTAAAGAGGTGATATAAATTGAATCAAGCAATGCATACGCATTATTACATGGGGGAGACCTCATTTGACGATGGCCATACACACCGTTTCAGAGGAGAAACGAGCCCAAGCCCCGACTTTCCGGGGCATACGCATCTGTTAATGGGAGATACAAGCGTTGACGACCGTCATCGGCATGAATACAGGATATCGACCTCTCGACAGATAGCAGCCGGAGGCGGGCATTACCACGACTATAACGCGGATACCGAGTACGCACACGGGCATGTTCACGCAATGCGAGGTTTCACATCGGTTTTCAGCATGTAGATCAATCGATTCATCAAACAAGCTCATAGACCAAAACGGAAGCCTCCGTTTTGGTTTTTACTGTGCTGATTCCATTGAATCGCACATCATTTCTGTGTTGAAAGTGCACTTTTCAATTGCTCATTCATACGGCGCACAGTCTCTTCATTGAGCTTGATCACCGCACGGTCGTATGTGAAAATACCGTTGATCTCGTCTTCCACATCGCTGACTTGGGTATAAACCGAAGCAGGCAACCCTTTTTTGACAGCAGAAAGCACCTCTTCGCGGTACAGCTTTTCGTATGCGGCCGTCAGATCCTCCGCGTTTTTGTACATACGGTATCCAAACAGCACGTCTGAAGACATATGTCCTTTGCTGGGGCAGCTGTACCCGCCAAATTCGCTGAGTATGTGTATGCGGTGTTTTTTGTCCCTCCGCAAACGATATTTTTTATAGTATATATGGCGGCTTGAAAAATCACCGCCGCCCTGATCATGCCATCCGCTCGCATGGTCGATCAGCCGGGTGTTATCCATATTCTTGAGTGCTTCGGAAATGCGTATCGCGTCGAACTGCCCCCAGCCTTCGTTAAACGGCACCCACACCGCAAGGCTCACCACGTTTTGCAGCAGCTTTACTGTTCGTACCATGTCACGCTCAAACACAGCGCGCCCGGCCTCGCTGCGCCGTCCGAACAACGAGTAGCGGTTGTCTTTGAGCCGGATATTCGCAAACGGCAGATATTGTGTCACGAAATTTTTGTATGGGCCGCCACCGCTCACGAAATCCTGCCAGACCAACATGCCAAGTCTGTCACAATGATAGTACCAGCGCAGCGGCTCAATTTTGATATGCTTGCGCAGCATGTTAAACCCAAGCTGTTTAAGCTGGCTGATCTCAAAAACCATCGCGTCGTCGCTGGGCGGCGTATACAGTCCGTCGCTCCAGTACCCTTGGTCGAGCAGGCCGGACTGAAAAATCGGCTTGCCGTTCAGCGCAAAACGAACCTGTCCGTCAGCGCCGCGTCGGATTGAGAATTCCCTCATGCCAAAATAGCTTTCCACCGTGTCCTGCCCGGCCTTGATTTTGACGGTGTATAAAAAAGGGTCGTCCGGGGACCAATATCGAAAGCCTTCCATGGAAAGCTTTGCTGTTGCCGTCTGAAAGCTGCCCTCAGAAATGAGCGTATCGTTACTGAAAATCTGAACGTGGTACAGGGGTAACTGAGTCACGTCTGCAAAATCAATATCGAAAGCCACCTCGGCATTCGCGCAATCGGGCGTTATGCGTATATTTTGAATGTGCTGCCTGGGCACTTTTTCTATCCAAACCGTTTGCCATATGCCGCTTTGCGCCGTATACCATATACCGCCGCGGCTGAGTTTCTGCTTTCCGTATGCTTCATTGCCTGTGTCTGAGTCATCCCAAGCGGCGAGAGTGATTGTGTTATCTCCATCCGCAACGAGTTCCGTGATATCGAAACTGAACGGCCAATAACCGCCGGAATGCGTACCGGCCAATATGCTGTTAATGTATACGGAACAGTGCTGATCCACTGCGCCGAAATGCAGCAGCAACCTTTGCTCCTGAGGTTTTTCAAGCGGTATGCTGCGTTTATACCAGAGCGTCTGCCCGGGCAGCAGCTGCCGTTTCACGCCGGAGAGCAGGCTTTCAGGCGAAAACGGCACCACGATATCGCCGTCGTAGTTTTCCGGTAGGTCCGTGTCGCAGATGGCATATTGCCAAATGCCGTTCAGGCAAAGCCAGCTGTCGCGCCTCATCTGCGGCCTTGGATAATCGCTTAAGGGGCAGCTTTTATTAAGCTTTTCGCCCCAGCGTGTGTATAAATCGTGTTGTACGCTGCTTTTCTTTTTCATTCGCTTACCATCTGTTCTGCGCGTGTTCACAAAACGCAGTTAAATTTTTTACCTCAATCACTTCTCCGTTAGGCAGCACAGCCGTCCCGTTGTAGCTGCCAAATATCTGGTGGCAGTGCGTATTGATCACCAGCATATTGTTTTCTGTGTAACGGTCGTAAACCGGCGTCATGGTGAAATCAAACAGGCCGTCTCTGTCTTTGAAATGCCAAGGTTTCATATAATCATGCTCATCCCGTTCCACGTCCAGCTTATCCAGCTTATAAGCTTTGCCGTTCCAGAAAAACATATTTTCTGTGGCATATTGAAGATCGCCAAACCCCCAGCCGATATTAAAGCCAAATTGCCCGCCATTTACAAAGCCGGCTCCATTCCCCCAGAACCATTCATGCTTAAACGGCCATACGCCCCGGCCCCAATCTATGAGCGCTGTGTCATTATTGCCGGGTGTCATGCGCATATCGCCAAATTCTGCCTGACCACTTACCCCATAGTAGTTTTCCTTATAGTTAAGGTAGAATTGATTTTTTTTAAAGAATGGTGTGGCAATCACGAGTTTTTCATTTTCCGGGTTGTTATTAAGGACAAGATCTATATCGATGTACCCGATTTTTTTATCCTCCGCTTGAAGAACAAGAAGGCGCTCGCTGCTGCGTGTTTCAAAACGCATTTTATAGCCCTTGCCCTGCACCTCAAGCACATTGGGTTCTTCGGGATTGCGCGGCATGCCGATCGTGCGCATGGGCAGCGGCTTCATACGCGTGAAACTCTTTTTTTCTCCCGTTTGTATGTCAAACAGCATCGCCGAAAAGCTGGCCACATATGATACATGCCCGATCGTCAGCTGAAGGACGTGGTTTCCCGAAACAATCTGATAGAAATCCCATTCTTTGAGCGAAAACGGGCCTGCGCTGACCTGTTCGCGGTTGTACTCAAACATCATCCTTTTCGCATATCCCGGCTGAATTAAAGCGCCTTTTTCGTCGAGCAGCATCTGAGTAGATGTGATTTCCCTCTGCATCGTTCAAATCTCCTTTCCGACGTTTTCTTTGTCATGCTTAATCCGCCGATAATATTGCTTCCCGGCGAAATACAACGGTAAAAAAGTCAGCATGACCAGCAGCGCCGCCCAGAGGTACATTGTTTCCGTGGGGATGTTCTCGGTGATGCCGTAATCGTTTACCACCGTACCCGCGCCGTTTTTTATCACAGCGTTTCCGATGCTTGTGCCGATGATCATCGGAATCAGCGTGAAGAACATCACACGAATCCCCTCAAACTGGCCGCGGTTTT
>JAEZIW010000016.1 GCA_023436525.1 Bacillota bacterium
GCTCTGCGCGAGCGGACAAGCCCTTCCGCCCGACGAAAAGAGTGTGTTCTTGGGCGAGCTTTCGCTGGACGGCCAGCTGCGCGCCATTGCGGGCGCGCTGCCCATGGCGATATCCGCGCGCGAAGCGGGCTTTACCAAGCTGTTTATACCACCCGGCAACGCAGGCGAAATCGCCTACCTGCAGGGGCTGGAGGTTTACCCGGTGCAAAGGCTCACCGACCTTGTGGCGCATTTTATGGGAACACAGCCGATTGCGCCATACCCGATGCTGATATACAACCCGGAAGACGACGGGATGCACCCCGGCGACATGGCACACATACGCGGCCAGCAGCAGGCGCGGCGCGCGCTGGAAATTGCGGCGGCGGGTTCGCACAATCTTTTGTTCATCGGCCCGCCCGGCTCGGGCAAAACGATGCTCGCGCGGGCACTGCCCGGCATACTGCCCGGCCTGTGCTTCGAAGAAGCGCTCGAAATATCCAAGATACAATCGGTCTGCGGCTTAAGCTCCGGCGGCATTGCCACGTCAAGGCCTTTTCGCAGCCCGCACCATACGCTCTCCACAGCGGCGCTGACCGGCGGCGGACATTATGTGATGCCCGGCGAAATCAGCCTTGCGCACGGGGGCGTGCTCTTTCTCGATGAACTCGCGGAGTTTAAGCGCGAGGCGCTTGAGGCGCTGCGCCAGCCGCTGGAAGACAGGCAAATCAGCATTGCGCGCGCCAACGCCAAGGTGACATACCCCGCGAACGTGATGCTGATCGCGTCGATGAACCCGTGCCCGTGCGGCAACTACGGCAGCGACAAGCCGTGCCGCTGCTCGCCGCGCGAGATTCGGCAATACCTGTCGCGAATCAGCGGGCCGTTGCTCGACCGCATCGATATGCACGTGGGCATGGACGCCGTGACCTATGGTGAACTGGCCGACGAGAAACCGGCTGAACGCTCGCGCGATGTGCGGGCGCGTGTGAACGCCGCAAGGCGCATGCAGCACGCGCGGTACGCGGGCAGCGGCGTATACGGCAACGCGTCGCTGTCAGGTGAGCAGCTCGAAACACACTGTGCGCTGGATGCATGGTGCCGCAAGCTGATGGAATCGGCCTATACCGCGTTTGGCTTAAGCCCGCGCGGCCGGGCGCGTGTGCTCAAAGTGGCGCGCACGATTGCCGATCTTGCGGGTGCGGAGAAAATAGAAGAGAAACATCTGGCAGAAGCGCTGCAGTATCGCGCGCCGGATGAACGGTACTGGGGATGATCGGGTCTCACACGGATTAAGCTGTTGTCAGCGCAAGAGCCCTTCAAGCAGCAGCGGCACCATGGCGGTGAATAGAAAAAATCCCGGTATCGTCGTCTGACTCTATCCGGGGTTTCTTTCTGACATAGGCCTTGGGGTTTGGCGGCTTGCGTGTGACGGGGTTGATACCGCCCCATGTTTGGCGCTGCGCCTTGGCGCGCTCACGCTTGGCCTTCTTGGAAAGCTTCGTTGTCGGAATAAACTTGTCCATTTATCTGCCTCCATGCGGGTTATTTATATAACAGGTGAAAACATGGCCTGTTTATGGAGAAGGGAAGTCAAAAAAGCAGCCGTTACGCATACCTGCCGCAGTTTTGTTCGATTCTTCATTAGTATATGTTGCTATTTGAGTGCTGAAACCGCCTGTGCAATTTTATCAAGGCGTTTACGCAGTGCTTTTTTGGGAATTGACCCGACAAAGCCCGTCAATTCCATTTCCGGGCCTGCGAGGCTTCCGAGACCGGACTGTATCCAGCCGGACAGGACCAGTTCATCTTGCGTGTATTCCACCTTTGCATATTGCATAGCCGTCGCCATCCCTGTTCCTTTTTTCCAGCATGTCTCGCCGTTGATCGTTTTTTCGGAAAAACCTTCAGATAAAAGTATGTTTGTAACAGTTTGGTTGACAATTTCAAAGTTTGCTGAAAACGGAACGCGAATTTGTGTTCTTGGCATTGTTTTGTCTCCTTCGTCTATTAAAATTCTTTACCGCAGCGCGGGCAGCGCCTGCAATCATCCGCAAGATTGATATGACAGACAGGGCATTGATTTTTATTGTTGGATAGCAAACTGACCGCTTTATCGCGTTGTCCGCGTTTGTAAGCAAAATAAACGATGATGATGCCCAAAAACAATAGCAATGCCGATACAATGCTGATGGCCGTTACATGATACAATTCGGCGATAAAGAAACCGGACACCCCGAGAGAGCAAAGGAAAATACCAATCAGCATTTTCATAGTTCGTTATCCTCATTACTTGTCAAAATAGCAACAAATTGCAGACGCGGTTACATAATATTACTGGCTTTGACACTTATATAACATAAATGGCGTTAATAATCAATAATCATACAGCTGTTTTAACGCTACCAAGCGCTATTTACCTGTTTTTGTAGCAACATTAAACTTGGTGACCAAAATGCTAAGTTATGGTATATTATTGCTGAGCATTCGTCACATGTCACCATTAAGATGCACACGATACGGAGATATGTATGATCAGTTACACGGAAGAAGAAAAGTACTGGATATGGCTTGCGTCGCTGGGGCTGGGGGCGAAGGCCACTTATCAGGCGATACGAAGCTGCGGTAGCGCGGCGGCGTTTTTCGACGCGGTGAAAAGCGGCGCCGACGTGATACAGGCATTGCCTGCCGAGACGAAGCAGCTGGCCCGTGCAGGATGCTCTGAGCAGCGCATGGCCGAGGTGCTGGCCGAGCTTTCGTCGAAAAACATATATGCGCTGACCCGGCTTAGCCCGGATTACCCCGCGCGGCTTGCGCTGATTCCGTGGCCGCCGCCCGTGCTGTTTGTGAGAGGGCAGCTGCCCAATATGCAGCGTGCCGTCGGCATTGTGGGCACGCGGCGCTGTACGCGCAGAGGATACGAATTCACAAGGCGCTTGGCATCTGAGCTTGACGGCATGCCCGTGGTATCGGGGCTGGCACGCGGCATTGACACCGCCGCGCATCTTGGCGCGCTTGACGCGGATTCGCCGACAATCGCGGTGCTGGGGTGCGGCGCGGATGTGATCTATCCGCCCGAAAACGCCGAGCTTTTTCACAGAATCAGCCAGAGCGGCGGGGCGGTGGTCTCCGAGCTGCCGATGGGCACGCAGCCATACCTCGGGCATTTCCCGGTGAGGAACCGCATTATCGCGGGGCTGAGCCGTGGGCTGATTGTGGTGGAATCGGAAATGAAGGGCGGTACGGCGATAACAGCGTCGCTCGCGGTGAAATATGGGCGCGATATGTTTGCGGTGCCCGGGCCGCCTTATATGAGCATGGGTGAGCTGCCGAACTCGCTGATAGCGGCAGGGGCGTGCCCCGTTTCAACGGCGGCGGATGTGCTTAAATATTTCGGAGAAGGAAAAGCGGCTGCCGAAGCCGAAGAGGCAAAGCCTGTGATGGATTTGACGCAGGCGCGGGTGTATGAGCTGCTGCGGCGCGAGGATTTGAGCGCGGAGGGCCTCGCGTCGCTGTCCGGGCTGGAGCCGGGGGAGCTGAGCATTGCACTGACGATGATGGAGCTGGCGGGTTTAATCCGGCGGCTGCCGGGCGGGAAATACGGCGTATGACAAACAGTAAATTATGTGTATTGCGGTGATCTTTGGCTAGATACAACAAGGCTGTTCAAATTGTTTCTGACACGTCTATATCATCACGATATTCAATATAACAATGTGCCTAGCAACATTAAATTGGGAAATTGACCGCGATTGCATTATAAAAGTGAGCTTTAACAGAAAATTAATTCTTCATATTACAGTTTATCGGGATAAAGATATATAAAACTTAAACGATACAGTCGGTTGGAAAAGCTATATGAAGGTATACAATATGTTGCGTAGACATAACAATTATTAATAGAAAACAGCCTGAGAAGACAGGACTCAAATCAATAAGGATGCGTTAAACACGCGAGAAAGAGCCGTTTAATCAATAAAAAAGTTGATTAAACGGTTCCAAAATGTTTATATTAGAACATCATGGAAAACGAAGAGAGAAGATTCAAATTAAAAAAGAAAAAACAAAATGAACAGCTCAGCATCACCATCGCCTCTACGGATGCCAAGAAGCACCCCATGCATTTGCACATTTCAAACCGTAAATTAAAGGTGGCGGCGGGTGCTATGGTTTTAGCCGTTATGCTGGCGGTCAGTTTTGCGGCTGCTGCCTTGGTGCGTGTTTCCGAAATGCCCGCACAAACCGGCACCCAGCCCCAATTGGCTCAGGCCAGCCTGGCAGCGGTCTCGGATGTGACGGCTCAGCCGTCTCAGAGCGCCTCCGTTCAGCCGGAAGAGAACCCATTGCCGTCTGCTGAGCGAAAGCCGGACCTCGCCTTAAAGCTGCTGCCGGAATATGAGACGCAAATCAGCCAATCTTTGATTGAGATGCGCCAGGCGCAGGATACGGCAAACACAACCATGCAGACAGCGGCTGCACCCGGCAGCATCACCATCAACGCGGCGGTAGAGCAGATAATCGCCAGATTTAATGAGCAGATCAATGCAAAGATTGAGGCAGTCAAAGTGAATGCCCAGTTCGACGAATTCCAAACGGAATACGCCGGCGACATAGAGGGCGACAGCGATACCGTGAACAACTGGGCCGATGTGCTTGCTGTGTACGCCGTTGCCACCGGTACCGAGCTAAGAGGGCTGACGGCCATACCCGAAGCAAATATCGAGCTGCTGAACAGTATTTACGACTCCATGAACATAGTCGAAGTCACAGCCAAGACGACGGCACAAAAATCTCCGGCCACCAGCAAAGAGGAGGCAGCGCCCGTCACCACGCTGACAGCCTGCCTTAACGTAGAGAGCCTGACGTACGAGGACGGCGCAGACATGCAGGAGTTTACCAAGGAACAAAAGCAGGCGCTGGAGCAGCTGATGTCTCCGGATTATTACGCGGTGTTTGCGCAGCTGCTGGGCATCGATTATTATGACGGTATGGATGCCGATAAGCTGACGGCGATACTGTCCAATCTGGATGAGGGCACCACGGGCGCGGCAATTGTGCAGGCGGCACTGACGCGGCTGGGCAACCCCTATTCAAAAGGCAGAAGAGGCTCGGGGCGCTATGTGGATTGCTCGTATTTTGCGTATTGGGCGTATGACCAAGCGGGTGTTGTGATTCCCACCTCGTCGGTGGAACAGGCCCGGTATTGCTACAATAATGGCTGCAAAGTGGAGCTTGACGATCTTCAGCCGGGAGACTTGATATTCTGGTCAAGAAACTGCCGTTGCGGGCGCTGGCACGAGATTCATCATTCGGCGATATACTTGGGTGACAATAAGGTGATTGAAGCGAGCTCCAGCCGGGGCCGCGTGGTGATTAACGAGCTGTGGGAAGGTGCGGGCTGGAGAATATATATGGGTGCGAGGCCTTACGCACATTAGAAATTTGCAACATAACCAGTTCAAGATGCTGCCATAGGGTGGCATCTTTTATATTTAACGATTTCTCTTTAATTCCAATATTCGCTCTTCAGCATAATCTGCCCCTAATAGATATGAATCGGGTGTTTATCTACAATACATAAATATCGCGAACAGAGTATCAACCCAAGAAGAGGAAGTTGCGCTTGCTTTTTTTTTCATACGATTATATAATCTGCACTTAAAGGACCACAAAGTGTTGAAAATGCGGCTTGCCGCATAAAATAGCCACATATAAAGACGTGCACATATGTCTTTGTATATGAAACCAACGAGCATGGAGTTTTAAGATGCAAAAGAGTACCGCGAAACAGGCTTCAAAACCGGCGGCCAAGAAAACTTCAAAACCGGCAGCAAAAACGGCTTCAAAATCGCCCAAGAAGAACTACGATCTTGTGATTGTGGAGTCGCCCGCAAAAGCCAAAACAATCAGCCAATTCCTTGGCACCGGCTATAAGGTGCAGGCCAGCGGCGGTCACGTGAGAGACCTGCCCAAAAGTACATTGGGTGTGGATATCGACAACGATTTTGAGCCCAAGTATATACAGATACGCGGCAAAAAGGACGTGATATCCGCCATGAAAGCGGGCGCATCCGGCGCGCGCAACATCTTCCTCGCGACAGACCCTGACCGCGAAGGCGAGGCGATATCGTGGCATATTGCGAACATGCTCGGCGTGGATACACAGCAGGTCAGCCGCATCGAATTCAACGAAATCACCAAAAACGCGGTGACCAACGCGATACAGCATCCGAGAAAGATTGACCTTGACCTGGTGGACGCGCAGCAGGCTCGGCGTGTGCTCGACAGGCTCGTGGGCTATAAATTAAGCCCGCTGCTTTGGCGCAAGGTGAAAAAGGGGTTATCCGCCGGGCGCGTGCAGTCTGTCGCCGTGCGTATCATCTGCGACCGGGAGGACGAAATCACAGCGTTTGTGCCCGAGGAATTTTGGACCATCACGGTAAAGCTTTCAGACAGCGGCAAAACCAGCGAGTTTGAGGCCAAATTCTTTGGCCGCAACGGCGAAAAATTAAAGCTGGAAAACAAAGCGGATACCGACGCGGTATTGGCAGATATCAAGGGCAAAGACTTTATTATCAGCAGCATCAAAAAAGGCGAGAAAAGGAAAAGCGCCGCACCGCCGTTTACCACCAGCTATCTGCAGCAGGCGGCTTCGGGCGCGCTCGGGTTTACCGCCAAACGTACCATGCTGGTGGCGCAGCAGCTCTATGAAGGTGTGGAGATAGGCACCGGCGGGCCGATCGGCCTTGTCACATACATTCGTACCGACTCGACGCGTGTTTCGGAAGAGGCACTGGCCGCTGTGCGGACGCTTATCGAAGCCGAATACGGCAAAGACTATCTGCCCGAAAAACCCAACTATTATAAAAAATCGAATAAGGCGCAGGACGCGCATGAAGCGATTCGTCCGTCGCATATGGAGCTGACACCCGAATCGCTGAAAAATTCACTCAGCAAAGACCAATACCGGCTTTATAAGCTGATTTACAACCGCTTTGTGGCGAGCCAGATGACGCCGTCCGTATCGGAAACGATGCAGGTGACACTGAACGCAGGTGAATGCACCTTCAAAGCGAGCGGCTCGCGCATGACATTCAAGGGCTACACCGTCATTTACAATACGGAAGAGGACGACACCAAAGACACACTGCTGCCCGCACTGTTTGAAGGGGAGCACTGTCCGCTCAAAGACATATTGCCGAAACAGAACTTTACGCAGCCACCGAGCCGCTACACAGAAGCGACGCTGGTGCGTGCGCTCGAAGAAAAGGGCATCGGCCGGCCGAGCACCTATGCGCCGATTATCTCAACAATACAGGAACGCCGGTATGTGGAGAAGGAAGGCAAGGCGCTCAAACCCACCGAGCTCGGCGGGATCGTCAACAAAATGATGAAAGACAACTTTTCGGATATTGTGGACATTGAGTTTACCGCCGATCTGGAAAACAAACTCGACGATATTGAGAATGGCGGCAAGCAGTGGAAGAAGCTGCTGCGTGATTTTTACGACCCGTTTGAGAAGACGATTGAGCAGGCCGACAAAACCATCGAACGTGTTGAGCTGCCGGTTAAAGAATCTGACGTGGTGTGCGAAAAATGCGGCCGCACCATGGTGTATAAAGACGGGCGTTTCGGGCAGTTTCTGGCGTGCCCGGGTTATCCTGCATGCCGCAACACCAAGCCTGTTGTGAAGTATATTGAAACCCCGTGCCCCAAATGCGGTAAGCGCATTGTTGAAAAACGTTCCGCCAAGACGAAAAAAACGTTTTACGGGTGCGAGGGGTACCCGGAATGCGACTTTGTGTCGTGGGATATGCCGATTGCGGACAAATGCGAGGCCTGCGGCTCTATGATGGTGCTGCGGAGGCTCTCGGGCGGCAGCAGCTACAAAAAATGCTCGAATCCGGAGTGCGTGAAAAACCAGCGGAAGAAGGCCGACGGTGCCGAATAAAGCCGTTGTGATCGGTGCGGGTCTGGCGGGATGTGAGGCGGCCTATCAATTGGC
>JAEZIW010000027.1 GCA_023436525.1 Bacillota bacterium
TATATATAAGGAAGATATAGTCATATTCAATTTTTGTCAATAAGGTCAGGCTTCGTCTTCCTCAATGCCGAGCAGCGCCGCCGCATTGCTGTAAAGCATCTTTTCGTTTTCGTCGTCTGTGAACCCCAGCGCGAAGAACCGCTCCAGTTCATCCTTATGCAGCCACATCGGGTAATCGCTGCCGAACAGCACCTTATCAATGCCGTGGGCGCGGATAATCGCCGCTGCTTTCTCCGGCGGCATAAACGCGAGCGCGCTGGAGGTATCAATGTAAATATCGCGCCCGATCAAAACTTCCAGTGCCTCATCCCACCTTGAGTATCCGCCGAGGTGCGGCGCGATCACTCTGAGCGACGGGAAAGCGTTGATCACATTGAGAAGCCTCGCGGGAGATGACGCGTCAGTGCGTTCATCACCCATATGTATGAGCAGCGGCAGCCGTCCGGCCATCGCCTCGTAGATCGAAAATAATTTTGGATCATCAATATCGAATTTCTGAAAATCCGGATGGAGCTTGATGCCGTGCAGTCCGAGGCTAATCACCTCATCAATCACGTGTTTGGGGTTTGCCGTGTTCTGATGAATTGTACCGAAGCCGATAAAGCGGCTGTCGCTGTCCTGCACGCTCTTGATATAGCGGTTGATGGGCTGTACCTGATCTGCCGTTGTTGCCGCCGAGTTGACAACGTATTTCACCACGTTAAACGGGCTGCCGTGAAAGAGCAGATCCTCGGGTGACCCTTCCCCGTACATCGGAATGTCGTAAAAGCGGCCAATGGCATCCACCGCCTTTTTCCGAATCGGCTCGGGAAACACATGCGCGTGAATATCGATGATTTTCAGATTCTTCATTTTTTATGCCTCTTGTATTCTTTAAGCTTTATCACGCCACAGGGACGTGTTGATATCCTTATTTGCTAATCACAGGCGTATCCCTCATCTAAATGAAGTCTCCATTTGATAGGACGGAGCACGCGTAGGGTGGCCGAGGATAGACATCTAATTGGCTTATCAGATCAATTCTCAGTCAGCATTGCTGACAACTCCTCTTCAAAGGAGCCTGTTCGACGCATATGCCAGACCTCCTTTTGAAAGGAGGTGGCACCCGTAGGGTGACGGAGGATTGTTTATCGCCTCAATCTGACAGCGGTGCGCTCTCCCCAAGAGCCGCACCCGGTCAGTATTTATTGCCCGTCAGCGGCTCAATCATCCCCGCAAGATAGAACGACCCGCAGACGACCAGCATTGCATTTGCCTTCGTCGCGGCGTCCTTCGCCTGTTCAAAAGCCGCTTTTGTGTCTGCGACAGCGTGGCAGACCGTTGTTTTGCGAAACAGCGTGCAGAGCACTTCCGGCTCGGCCTCGCGCTCCATGCCGACGCCCGTTACAAACACCTCACCAAAATACGGCGCAAGCGCCTCAACCATCGGCGTAAAATCTTTGTCTTTCATGCAGGCAAACAGCAGCACCTTTGGCCTGTCCGCGAAATAATCATCCAGCACAGTGCAAAGCGCCCTCGCGGCGGCGGCGTTGTGCGCGCCGTCCAGCAGAATATCCGGCTCACCCGGCACAACCTGCGCGCGGCATTTGAGCAGGGCGTTTTTTAACCCTTGTTCAATGGCGGCTTCACCGATGCCCAGTTCCTGTGCCGCCTTAATCGCGATGGCGGCGTTTTGCGGCTGGTGGCGGCCGATCATGCGGATGGCATAATCACGCCCTTCCAGCACAAAGCTTTGCCCTTCCGGCAACGCTGATACGATGCGAACCGGCGGCACCACGGTCAGCGGTGCGTCCATATTGGCGCTTTCACGTTCAATTACCGCCATGGCCTCAAGGGGCTGCACGGCAGACACCACCGGTATGCCGCGCTTGATGATGCCGCTTTTATCATACGCGATTTGCGCCAGTGTGTTCCCGAGTATCGCCATGTGGTCGTAGTCGATCGGCGTTAATACAGCCACGCCGGGCGTGATCATGTTGGTCGAGTCGAATCGGCCGCCGATACCCGCTTCAATCACGGCGTATTCCGCGCCCTGCCGCTCAAACCAGAGCAGCGCGGCCGCCGTATACGCCGCAAACAGTGTGTTGTTCACGGCGAGGTTCTTCTGCGCGACTTCGTCAAGCAGCGCCGCCAGCACCCCGTCGCCGATATTTTGTCCGTCTATGCGCATGCGTTCCGTAGGCAATACAAGATGCGGGGAGGTGAAGCAGCCGGTGCGCTTCCCCGCCGCCATCAGTATTCTCGCCATGTATTCAGACACCGAGCCCTTGCCGTTGGTGCCCGCAATGTGCACACAGATCATTTTGTCAGTTCAGATTTGCGCTGAGACACCGCTTTGAGCATGTCGCGGTAGTTGTTCAGCTTCTCGCGCTCTTCCTGCACCACAGCCGCCGGTGCTTTGTCCGTGAAGCCGGGGTTGCCAAGCTTGCCTTCGGCGCGCTTAATCTCGTTTTCGAGCCGTGCCGCTTCCGCGCCGAGACGCGCGATTTCCTTATCAATATCAATCAGTTCGCCAAGCGGCATAAACGCTTCCGCCCCCACGCCGATCACCGATACAGCGTTGTCGGGCACGCCGGATTTGTCCGCGATGAACTCGATACCGGACGCGAAACCCAAGCGTTCGATGTATTTCGCGCACATCTCATAATCCCCACGCGCATCACCAGAGGCCAGAATTTTCAGCGCCGCGCGTTTGCCCGCAGGCACATTCATCTCGGCGCGAATGTTGCGGATACCGCGAATCAGCTCCATCACGTTCGCCATGGCCTTTTCTTCCACGGCGTACGTTTTTCCGGGCTTCGGCCAAGCGGATACCATGATGCTGCCGGTTGTACCGGGCAGAGACTGATAGATTTCTTCCGTGATGAACGGCATAAACGGATGCAGCAGCTTCAGCGTGCCTTCCAGCACGGTGTTCAGCACCGATACAGCGGTCTGCTTGTCCGCCTCATCTTCCGAATTCAGGCGCGGCTTGGCCATCTCGATGTACCAGTCGCAATATTCGCTCCACAAAAAGTCGTGCAGCTTCTGCGCCGCGATGCCGAGCTCAAATTTCTCCATCAGCGCGGTCACATCCTCCGCCATATCCGACAGGCGCGAGAGTATCCATTTGTCCGCGATGTCGAGGCGCGCTTCGTCAATCGGCCGTATCTCATCGCCCGTGTTCATCAGCACGAAACGGGCCGCGTTCCATATCTTATTCGAGAAGTTGCGCGCACTCAGCACCTTTTCAGAGGAGAACCTTAAGTCTCCGCCCACGCGCACACCCGCAGCAAGGCTGAACCGTAACGCATCCGCGCCGTATTCATCGATCACCTCCAGCGGATCAATGCCGTTGCCAAGCGATTTGCTCATCTTGCGCCCCTGCGCATCGCGCACAAGGCCGTGTATGCTCACATAATCAAACGGCTTTTCGCCCATGCACTCAATGCCGGACATGATCATGCGCGCCACCCAGAAGAACAGGATATCGTAGCCTGTCACCAGCACATTGGTCGGGTAGAAATAGTCAAGCTCGGGCGTCTTATCCGGCCAGCCCAGCGTGGAGAACGGCCACAAGCCGCTGCTGAACCATGTATCAAGCACGTCTTCGTCCTGCTTCAGATTCGCGGAACCGCAGTTTGGGCACACATCGGGGGCTTCCGTCGCCACGGTCATTGTGCCGCAACTGGCGCACGTCCACGCGGGGATGCGGTGGCCCCACCAAAGCTGGCGCGATATGCACCAGTCGCGGATGTTTTCCATCCAGTTGTAATACACGGCTTCGCTGCGCTGCGGCACGAGCTTGATATCACCTGTGCGCACCGCTTGTATCGCGGGCTCGGCCAGCGACTTCATCGCAACGAACCACTGTTTGGACACAATCGGCTCCACCGTCGCGTCGCAGCGGTAGCAATGGCCCACGTTGTGCTTATGGTCGTCTATTTTCACGAGCAAGCCTAAGTTGCGCAGCTCGTCAACGATCTGCTTGCGTGCGTCGTCCTTGTATACGCCCTCATATTTGCCGCCGAATGAATTGACGGTACCACCGTCGTCCAGCACGCGGATAATCGGTAGGTTGTGGCGCTCAGCGACCTCAAAGTCGTTCGGGTCGTGCGCGGGCGTGATCTTTACGGCACCTGTGCCGAATTCCATATCCACGTATTCGTCCGCCACCACCGGGATCGGCCTGTTCATGATGGGCAGAATCACGTTTTTGCCGATCAGGTGCGTGTAACGCTCATCCTTGGGGTTCACGGCCACGGCGGTATCGCCTAGCATCGTTTCGGGCCGTGTGGTCGCAACGATGATGCCCTCGCCGCCATCCTCCGCCGGATACCTAAAGTGCCACAGATGCGAATCGTGCTCCGCGTATTCCACCTCCGCGTCAGAAAGTGCGGTGCGGCAATCGGGGCACCAGTTGATGATGCGGTCGCCCTTGTAAATGAGGCCTTTTTTGTAAAGCCGCACGAAGAATTCGTTGACGGCCTTGTTGCAGCCTTCGTCCATCGTGAAGCGTTCACGTTCCCAGTCGCACGAGGACCCAAGCTTACGCAGCTGCTGCACGATGCGCCCGCCGTATTGCTTTTTCCATTCCCACGCGCGCTCCAAAAACTTTTCGCGCCCGAGTTCTTCCTTGGAGGTGCCTTCTTCTTTGAGTTTATCGACGATTTTCACTTCCGTCGCGATGCTCGCGTGGTCGGTACCCGGCAGCCAAAGCGCCTCATAGCCCTGCATGCGCTTGGTGCGGATGATCGCGTCCTGCATCATGTTGTCGAGCGCGTGCCCCATGTGAAGCTGCCCCGTAATGTTCGGCGGCGGTATCACAATGGTGAACGGCTTTTTATCCTTATTGACCTCGGCATGGAAATAGCCTTTGCTTTCCCATTCGTCGTAAAGTCGTTGTTCCACTTCTTTTGGTTCGTATACTTTCTCCAGCTGCTTTGCCATAACTTCCTCCGTTATTTTCTTGATGCGTCACTGCATATTTTGTCATTATTTTGGCTTCCCCATGAGGGGAAGGCTTTTACTCTGCAAGTCACTCCACTAGGTCTAATAGACTTCTCCTTTAGGGGAAATCTCAGCACATGAAACGCATACGCTCCATTGGAATCGTGATTTTCAAATGCGTCACTATAAACCGTAACCCTACGGCTACGGTCATTCTGAACGAGCATCGCGAAGTGAAGAATCTGTTGTTACAGATCCTTCGTCGCACCGCTCCTCAGGATGACCAAATAAGTTACTCTTAATAGTATTGACTTAAGTAACATTCTTGGCGGCCTCCAGAAGGAAAACATCTTCCGTGTGCAAATAAAAAAACCGCCCCAATAGAAGGACGGAAAACCGCGGTACCACCTTGATTCGAAAGCCAAAACCTTCGCTCTTATGTCCGCTTAACGCGCGGTCCACGCCAGCGGTTACTGCCTGTTTCACCGCAAGTGCTCCAAAGCGACTTCGCGCACGCTGCCTTGCAGAGCCCTTTCAGCCGGTGAAGCTCCTCTCTAAACCAAGCGCCGCTACGCTACTCCTCTTTGTCTTCGCATTGGAAAAATTATAATATAGCAAATGAAGCGTGTCAACAACGGAGCTAAAAAAACCTCATGGCCTTCGTAAAACTAAAACTCTTGGCAGCCATGAGGCAAAAATATCAAACCAATAAATCGCGTTTCCCTGTTTTTCTTCGTTTAATCGATAGGCATGATACCGCCGGTAAATACCGAAAAGCCTGCGAGTGAAGCTAAATTACCCTGAAGGCTTTCTATATACCATTTGCCGTTATACCGAATGACCTCAGGACAAAATACCCACGTTTTATTATCAGCTTTAAATAACACGACGATATTGTCAACATCTTCGCTGTCTGCGCCATAGATTTCAGCAATTTGTGTCATATTGTCCTGATTTCTCTCAGATTTATATGCCTGCGTCAATGTCTCTAATTGCCCTTCCATCCAGTCTGTCGGCAGATCATCCAGCGCGCCTCTGGGGATAAGTTCTTCTATATCGTCCCAAGAAGGCTCATCGGGCAGATCGCTCATGCTCAATGCCGCGACGACCGAGAGATCTTTGCATACATAATCCTTTGTGTCCTTCTCGAAGTCTTGCACAAACTCCGAAACGTCACTATCTACAAACGATGTTATTTCACCGTTACCAAAAACATCCGGTGCATGAAACTGCGTATACTGATCAAGAATCTGATTGACGATTCGGCTCCTTCTGCTTTCTATATTCATCTGCCGCGTATAACCACTCGTATTAGGAAACGGCATTTCCATAACCGGCGTATACGCATTTAATCTTTTAAGATATGCTTCAAAGTTGTAATGTTCTGCATACGACTCAACCGCAAAAGTCGAAACCATTGCATCAATATCCTGATCACGCAAGCCTGTAAGATAGGCTTTTGCAGCGTCCTCCGGTGTGCCAAACCCCGGCCCCTCTATCCGGCCGTCTGATGAAAACACACCCGCGGCATAAAGGACCACGCTCAATATAATTGCGCCAATCACCACACCGGCCGCACCAAAGAGCAGTCCCTTGCCTTTTCGCGTACTTTGTGCCTTAGCGGCAACAATGGCAGGCGAAGGCTCTGCTATTGTTTTATACTCAAGCATAGACGGGGTGACATTTTGCTTCGTACCGCAGCCGGTACAGAAAACCGCTTGATCTGCCAACTCTTTGCCGCATTGCTTACAGAACATAACGACCTCCGATTATCTTACTGCATACTTTTTTGTTATTTTATACCTTTATGCCACATTGCGTCAACCATTGGCATGTATGCTCAGTATGTTTTGATCAAAAATATGCTTATGAACATCAAAACCATAAACCACTCGTCATGATTCGTCATGACATCTGCTTGTTTATTCCCATTTTTATGATATATAATAGGTGAAATACGTATGAGAGGCTGTGCTTCATGAATCTTGTTTGGATGATACTCTCGGCTGTGCTGCCGGGTTTCGTGTTCACAATGTTTATCGTTTTCATAGACCGCTACGACAAGGAGCCCAAGCGCCTTCTTGTCAGGGTGTTTTTCTTCGGTATGCTCGCCACCATCCCCACCATCGTCGCGGAAACCATCGGCCAATATTTCAACATATTCAGCGGCCTGTTCGGCCTTATCTTTGAAGCCTTTGTTGTCGTCGGCCTCTCGGAAGAGTTCTTCAAGCGCCGCGTGGTTATTCGCCACGCGTTTTACCACCCCTCCTTTGATGAAAAGCTGGACGGCATTGTTTATTGCGGCATCGCCGCGCTCGGGTTCGCAACGCTCGAAAACATTTTTTACATCATCAATTATTCCGCCGTGATGCCGGATATCTGGATCACCCGGGCCATCTTAAGCGTACCCGCACATATGCTGCTTGGCATCACCATGGGCTATTACCTTGCCATGGCGCGCTTTTGCACAGACCCCGCACGGTGCATGAGCTATATGCGAAAATCTTTGTATGTGCCCGCCATACTGCACGGCACTTTCGACTTTATACTGATGACTGACCTGCCGCTGATATCGCTGCTGCTCGTGCCATTTGTTATAATCCTATGGATCACAAGCCTGGTGCGGCTGCGCCGGTATTATGTTGATTCCAAGAACCTGCATGGCCGATGAGCCTCAAATTTACATTTGACCATAGCCCTTTCGCTGTATACAATAATATTACCGCTTAACAACGGCATACGAAAGGCTGCTTAATGAACAGGGTCTCTTCTCCGTTTGGTTTAAAGTCTATCTTAGTATCGCTTCTCTGGCTGTTGCCGGGGCCGGTTTTCTATGCGCTTTTCCGCCTGTCGTTTCTCTGGCCGTCTTTCACCGAAGCTGTGTATTCGCGCAGCATTTATCCGGTTATCGCGCAGGGGCTGTCAACCTTAACGGGGCTGCTGCCCTTCTCTCTCGCCGAGCTGCTGCTATACGCATTTATATTGTCTCTCGCAGTCTATCTTGTGCTGATGATCGTTGCGGCCATACGCGCCAAGCGCCAATGGTGGCAGAAGCTGACGGCACGTTTGATCATTCTCTTAAGTGCTCTATCGATGGTGTACGCGTTGTTCGTAGGGCTATGGGGCTTTAATTACGCACGGCAGCCGTTAAGTGAATCTCTTGCGCTCAACGCCTCTCCCGCCACGGTTGAAGAGCTTTATGCCACGTGCGAGGCGCTGATGAACAAGGCCAACGCACTGCGTGCCGAGGTGCCTGAAAATGAGAACGGTGCTTTCTCGCCCAATCTGTCAAAAACGGATATCATGCTGCGCATACCCGCCGAGTACAACAATGCGGCGGCGCTTTCCGGGCACGTTTTTTTGGGCGGCAGCTATGGGCGTGTAAAACCGGTGCTTTATTCCAAAGGTATGTCGTGGTCGTATCTGTGCGGCGTTTATTTTCCGTTTACTGCCGAAGCCAATGTGAACACCGACGCGCCCGATTTGCTTTTCGCGTCGTCATGCACGCATGAAGCAGCGCATCAGCGCGGGTTCGCACGCGAAGATGAAGCGAACTTTCTCGCTTATTATGTGCTCTCATATTCCGATGAACCGTCCATGCGCTATTCAGGCACGATGCTCGCGCTGATCCATGCGATGAACGCGCTGTACAGTGCCGATTCTGACCGCTTTTACACGCTTCGCAATGCCTATTCCGGCGGCCTTGATGCCGACCTTAGGGCGAACGGAGACTATTGGGCGCAGTTTGAAGGCGATGTCAGCGAAACGGTGCAACAGGTGAACAACACCTATTTAAAAGCAAACATGCAGCATGACGGCGTGAAAAGCTATGGCCGCATGACCGACCTTTTGATTGCGCTGTGGCGCAGCGGCGGCATCAAATAATATTGACCTGCGCGCGCCGCATCAATGACAATAATATTATCAATAACCTCTCGACTTTGACCGAAGTGTTAATCATCCGATTAACCCCATGTCCCCCGGTCTGCCGTATGAAGTGCTAAACGAACGCGAATTGCAGATTAAGCCGATGGAAAGCGAACGGGATCATTTTATGAACAACTATACAAAAGAAGAATTGGAAGAAGCCCTGCGGGCAATTGACTCGACGATACGCAAATGCGAAAAGGTTCAGCCGAAACTAAAAGAAGGCACCTCTTCGCACACGCTGCTGATACGCAGAATTAAGGCACTCCAAATTTCATCCGCATTGATAAGGCAAGCACTGGGCAGTCAATAGTGCCCCTATTCTTTTCAAAAGGTTTTAAAACGAATGCTGACTTTTCTTTTCCCGGCCTGGCAGGGTGCCGGAGACAAAGCCGTCTATCACGGTGCTTTAGCCATGCAGAAAATCACAACTCAACTATCGATGATTCAAGCCGATATCTCTCTGTCAGACGAATTGGAAAAGAAAAACGGAATTATCGGATATGACACCCTACTCAAACAGATTGCAGCCGCCCGGCTGATGATTGAACGGCAAAGCGTCACTAGAATGCTGACTTTAGGCGGCGGCTGCGACGCTGAAATACTGCCGGTCTCGTATCTGAATCGACTATACGCAGGCGACCTGGCCTTGGTTTGGCTCGATGCCCACGGTGATTTAAATACGCCGGCATCCTCACCGAGCAGCCTTTTTCACGGTATGCCGCTTCGCTGCCTGCTGAACGAGGGAGATGGGCAGATGCGCACACAATGCTTGTCTTTTTTAGACACCCAGCAAGTTGTATTGGCAGGCGGGCGTGATTATGATGAGCCTGAGCTTGCCTACATCAAAGACCATCATATACCGTGTATTACACCGCCAGAGCTTGAAGACGGGCACAGTCTGTATGAAATTTTGCACAATAAAGGTTACAGCCGCGTCTATGTTCATATCGATCTCGATGTGCTTTGTCCGTCGGTTTTTCCGTCAGTGATGTGCCCGACACCCGGCGGTATCAGCGCGGTAACGCTCACCGAAACGCTGAACAATCTGCATGCTCAATTTGAAGTTGTGGGCATTGGTATTGTGGAATACGCGCCCGAGCGCGGTGACTGTGAAAATATCTTGCAAGAGATCATCGCCAGCTGCGAAGATATATTGGCGTAAAGAAAAACCGCCGAAGTTTCCCCGGCGGCTTAAACAATCGTATCTATTTTGCGAGTTTAACGCTTTCTGATCCGAAAACGATGACCACGCCGTTGCTGTTCCAAACGATGTCGCCATCGCTCGCCTGCACGTTTTCAAACTTGCTGCCGTATGCATCAATCACTTCTTTGGGCTGGGCACCATAAAGCGACGGCGCACAGGCAATGTACCCTGTCACCTCTTTAATGGTATCATCGTACTTATCGCTTGTGATTTTAAAATCCTGCGAAATCGAATCGCCCTGTTTTGTCACGTTGACCTTATCCACTGTCATGCCATCCTGTGACAACACCGAAATGTTCAACATGGCACCGTCCATAATGTCCGTTTCGCCCTTCACTGTGATGGTGTCTCCGTTCACTTCAATCGTACAGCTGCCGTTTACCTTCACAGCTGTCGCCCCTGCCGTCATCTGCGGTTTATTCACCATAGGTGCGGCACAACCCGCTGCGCAAACAGTCACAACAAGCGCCATCGTAATGGCAGCGATTATTTTAAAGCGTTTTTTTTGCATAGCAATCCCCTTTTGTAAAGTCGTATTCAAGTATACAGAAAACCGCCCGGTATGTAAAGCCCAAACAAAGCAAAAACGCCCCGCTCAAAGGCGAAGCGTTTGGATAAATCAAAGTTTGCTTTATGATTTTATCTCGCAGGCCGTAAACGTCACTTGCCCTTCACAGCAGCGGAACGTCGCAAATTCGATTAAAGATTTGGTGGTGAACACACCCGCGTCAATCTGTATCCGAACGTTCGGATATATCGCCTTTGTCGCATTCACGCGCGCATTGCTGTTGGCGCAAAGAACTTCCCGCAAATCATCCATTTGCTGCGTTAAGCTGTTGTACTGATCCTCCAGCTGCTTTGCTGCTTCAATTAACTTTTCTCTCATGGCCAGTCTGTCCGGCGTGATATCGCTGGGCGGCGGCATTCTCGTGATGTTCTGAACGCGATTCAGCTGCGCCTTAATCTGCCCGCGCTCGGCATCCATTTTGGTGTACCGTGCACGTTCGTCGGGCAAAACACCAAGCTCAATCTGCGTATGATCGCTTCCGGGCGAACCGATTGTTTTGGCGGTGATTTCTTTACCCGCCCGGACCACACCACCGAGCAGCTTGCCAAACTTACCCTTCAGCACCACATTATCACCCGCAGTAATCAAACAATAAACCATATAGTCTGCATAGACGCTGCCCTTGGCCGAGAGTGTGGCCCGCTCAATGAACCGAGCGACAATGTTGCCGCCCGCTTCCAGCTTGCCCTGGCTCATCCCCTGCATGCCGTTTCTTAATATGATATCCCCGCCCGCAATCAGTGTCGCCCCTTCCACGTAACCGCGCACCTCTATGCTCCCGGTCGTCTCAACGGTAAGGCCGGAAATAACATTGCCGTCTACCACCACATCGCCGTCAAACTTTACATTGCCGACGCTCATATCCACATCACCCGGCACATGGTGCACATCCGAAACCTCTATGCGGTCTTTGATCATGTCAACACGGCCGCTTTTTTCCGCTATCAGCGATCGTCCATCCTCGGAAAATACGACGTTCTTGCCTTTGGGCAGCTTCTTTTCCTTACCGCGCTGTGCGGGGATTTTCGTTCCTTTTACCGTA
>JAEZIW010000065.1 GCA_023436525.1 Bacillota bacterium
TTCGACGCGCAAGGCGGAACGGTATCACCCGAAAGCATCACCGTAACATATGACGCGGCGGTGGGCGAACTGCCTACGCCCGAAAGGAAGGGCTACACGTTCGAAGGATGGTTCACCGCAGCGGACGGCGCGGGCAGCGAGTACACCGAAGAGACAGTTTATCAGACGGACGGCGACATAACGCTTAACGCCTATTGGACGCTCAACACCTATGCGCTGGCCTACAACCTTGCTGGGGGCACAGCGGACAATCCAGCAAGCTATACGGTGGCGGTTCTCCCCTTAACGCTGGCAACTCCGTCGAGGGTCGGTTATTCGTTTTATGGCTGGTCGGGCACGGACATTGATGGAACAACACTGAGCGTGACCATACTTGCGAACTCCACCGGCAATAGAGAATACACCGCTCATTGGACGGCCAACGACTATAGGCTTGAATTCGACGCGCAAGGCGGAACGGTATCACCCGAAAGCATCACAGTAACATACGACGCTGCGGTGGGCGAACTGCCCGAACCTGAAAGGAGGGGCTACACCTTCGGCGGATGGTATACCGGGACAGACGGCGCGGGTACTGAGTATACCGCCGATACCACCTATCATGCGGCAGACGATTTGACGCTTAACGCCTACTGGACGCTCAACACCTATGCGCTGGCCTACACCCTTGCTGGGGGCACAGCGGACAATCCAGCAAGCTATACGGTGGAGGCTATTCCCTTAACGCTGGCAACTCCGTCGAGGGTCGGTTATTCGTTTTATGGCTGGTCGGGCACGGACATTGCTGGAACAACACTGAGCGTGACCATACCGGCAAATTCCATCGGCGACAGAGCGTATATTGCCCACTGGACATTGAACACTTACGGCATACGCTATGATTTGGATGGTGGTACGCTGGACGAATCCAATCCGGACAGCTATACCGTCGAAAGCGGTGCCATTACGCTGAATAATCCGGAGAAAGAGGGCTATACATTTGTCGGCTGGTCGGGCACAGGTGTTTCGGGCAGGATGAGGCGCGTTACGATACCGGCAGGCTCTTGGGGCGACAGAACGTATATTGCCCATTGGGAACAAAACCCAGTCTATATCGCCAAAACGCTTGTAGACGATTCTTCCGGCATCTCGGTTTCGGGCAATAACATTAGCGAGGACGCTGTGCTGACTGTGACAGAGCTGAACCTCGGGGATAGTGAAGCCTGCGATACGATTCGGCAGCGGATAGATGACAGAGACTACGTTTTCCTTCTTGGTAAGAACATTTCCCTTTCCGGCGGCTTCACAGGTACGATTTCCATCAGCCTGCCCGTCGGAAAGCAATACGACGGAAAAACGGTAACGGTGCTGCACTGTAAAAACGGCAAACTTGAAAACTACACTGTTATTGTGAAGGGCGGGATGGCGACATTCCAAGTGACCAGCCTGTCACCCTTCGCGGTGTTTGCCGAAGCCACTGATACGCAAACCGATTCTACTGAAACCGTACCACCATCGCCGTCCCCATCTCCCGGCGCTATACCGAATCCTACGTCTGCTGATACTGCGGTGTCCGCAAACGCTGACGATAATGTTGGTCATGGCAGCATCGATTTTATATGGTGGCTGCTGGGCGGCTTGGTTCTGGTTGGCGTCGTATTGGTGGTTGTCTTTATAAGTCATAGAAGATTGTAAAGGAAGTCTGTATCCATTTTGGGAATGTCTACAGTAAAATGGAGAGTCATTTCTGGGCAATCCGTGATTTATAAAAATCCAATGGGACGTGACCGGGGGATCAATATTACGGCAGAAAAAATTGTACCATGAACGAACCACTGGAATATGGATACGGGAGGGTATAACTTCTTAATTGGGCATGAAAACAACTTAGCTTATGACGAACACTCCATAGAACGCCTTACGACCATTATTCTTACCAATCCTTGCATTGACTAACGGATGGACAAATTGTATGATTATGCTATGAAGAATAATAGATTAACATGTCGGTTTATGGCGATTATGCGACGATCGAATAAAAAGGCAGCCGTGTTTATACTGGGGCTGCTGCTCACCATGGCCTTGGCCTTCGGCACGATACCAACAGCGTATGCAGCCGCCTTCTATACGGACATACGCGTGCTGCTGTCAGTGGGCGGCTCATCTGTCGAGATTGAGACAATCGGCGACTATTACCTCCAAGAGAACCCGGCCTTTGTCCTGTCAGACGGCAAAATGACCGTTTCAATGACAGGCAGCCGACCGGTGCTTACGTCGGACGGACAAACCTTTACGGCATCGTCTATTACGCTGATCAGCAAAGATTACAACGGCACGTCATCGTACATTCGGTTAAAAAACGATAAATACGGTGTGTGCACATATCTTGGCAACATGGGCTTTGATGTGAGCGAGGGCAGTATCCGCGCCATAAACACATTGCCCATTGAGCATTATTTATACGGCGTTGTGCCGTATGAGATGAGCAACACCTTCCCGACCGAGTCTCTTAAAGCGCAGGCTGTCTGCGCCCGCGGATACGCGGTTGCCAATTGTTCGCTTAACCGCACACGCGCCTATGAAATTTTAGACACATCCGAGGATCAAGTGTATCATGGCTATGCCAGCGTTTACACGCGCGCTATCGGGGCCGTGAACGATACGGCGGGGCAGATACTTACGTATAACGGCGATATTATACAGGCTTATTACAGCGCCTCCAACGGCGGACAAACCGAACTGACGGGCAACGTCTGGTCAAACGATCTGCCGTATTATGTGCAGCGTGATGATATCTACGACGTGGTGAACCCATACAGCCTTGAAGAGAAATCCTTTATTCCCACCGAATTTAACGCACAAACAGTGCCGCTGATGGACCCGGTTGTGCTGAATCTGCTGCAGGCCGGTGCCAACACTGCCGCCGGTGAAGAGGTGAGCCTTGTAGGCACAGTGCGCATCAAAGCCCACAGCGCAAAATACAACCCCCCCAGCCGCACTTATACCAAAGCGAACGTCACGCTGATGGCAGCCCGTGCCGACGGCAAAATCGGCCAGCTGACGGTGACGCTGTCTTTTGACGATTTGGTGTATTCGGAGGAAAAAAATCCTGACGGGATATTCAACACAACAAAATATTCGCTGCGTTTGCGCGGTGCCGAGCCGGGTGTTTTGAACGCGAATGGCGTGGACTACGACGGATGGTTCTTAACAAACCGCCGCTACGGGCATGGCATTGGCCTGAGTCAGCGCGGCGCTCAGCAGCGCGCGACCGACGGGCAGGGTCATGCCGACATACTGAGCTTTTATTATGCGGATACGGTGCTGTGTACAATCGGCAGCTATGCATCGGCCCCTGCGCTCACAAGCGACAAATATGCCGTTTCAGAAATGGGTATCAGCGGCATAAAACCCGGCACAACGCCCGCGGATTTGCTTGCGGGATTGACATCGGCAGGCGGAACAATCTCCGTTATATCATCCGTCGGTGCGGCAAAAACGGAAGGACGTGCGGCAACGGGCGATTTCGTCCGCACGGTTTATGGCGACGGCACATCGTATTTTGATTTGCCCGTGGTGATTTACGGCGATACGGACGGCGACGGCCATGTCGGCCAGAGCGACCTTGATGCGCTGCGGCAGCATCTGCTGAACACCGCCAAGCTGGCCGGAAAATACCTGGAAGCGGCGGATGTGAACCACGACGGTACGGCGGACAGCCTTGATGTGCTGAAGCTGTTAAAACACATTCAGGGTACGCTTTCAATCGAACAAACGGGGGGGTAAAACCGAGTGAATAAGAAGAATACAATGCAAAGGTTATTTGTTTTCATAGTGACAGCGGCAGTGCTGCTCATGTTCCCGGCAGCCGCTTTGGCAACCGATATGTCCGTAACGGCTGATTCCACCTCGGTGAAAGCGGGCGATACGGTGACGCTGACTGTCACGGTATCTGCCGAGAACATCGCTGTTGCAAACGGTGTATTTACATACGACCCGGCGCTGCTCACGTATATCAGCAGCAACGGCGGCGCATCGGACGGCATGATCAATATGGTGTCGGCGCAAAAAGGCGGGGCATCCTCGCTGACAGCCGTGATTAAATTCGCCGCTATCGGCGCAGGTGAGGCCATTGTCAACGTTTCTATGGACAGCGTGCTGAGCTATGACGAGACGGCACTCGAAACGGCACAGGCCGGGGTCAGCATTAAGGTGGCGGCATCGGATGCGGCGGCTACACAGACCGGTGAGAGCAAACCGCCCGTGAATTTAACTCAGACGGGGGTGGCTGCCGATAATGTGGAGGGTGCGACGGTTCCGATGTATATCTGGCGTTCACTCAACAGTCTGACGCTGCCATCGGGGTATGTTGACAGACAGGTGACATACAAAGGAGAGTATGTGGGCGGTGCGGCGATACCGGACAGTGAGGATATCATGCTGCTTTACCTTTCTGATGAAAAGGGCGAAAACGCTGGATACTACATCTATGATGAGGCCAAGAATACCTTGTTTCCTTACATCACCGTGCTGTCGGTATCGGCAAACTTTACGGTGATGCAGCCGGATGAAACCGTTGTTGTTCCGGAAGGATACGAAAAGACCACGTTTGTCCGGAAGGAGAAAGAAGTGCCGGCGTGGATCGCCAAAGGTGCCGACGGATCCGTCTACCTTGTTTATGTGCGAACCGCTTCGGGCGAAAAGGGCTTTTTCCTGTATAACGTGGAAGATGAATCGATGCAGCGGTATATGGCACCGCCGGGAACCGGGACGGCGGCAGAACCCGCCGCACAGCCCGCGCAGGAGCCCACAGCCGCGCCCGTTTCTGCACAGGGTGAAGAGGGCAAAATCGTCCTCGATAAGATGCTCTTCTTTGTAATCTGCGGCGCGGGGGCGTTGCTGATTGCTGCCGTGATTGTGCTGATGATAATGTATATTTCGAAAAGCACCCGGAGCAAGCGGCGGGCAGCGCGCTGGGAAAAGCGCAACTACGCGGCGACGAACAAGGACGATAAAAAGATGTGAGCCTGATTTTGAAAAGAAGATTAAAGCACAAGGAGACGATATAAATGACGGGCATACAGGATACGGCGCTGCTTAACGACGGCAACAAAATGCCGTGGGTCGGGCTGGGTGTGTATTTAACTCAGGATGGTTCACAAGTGGAAAACAGCGTCCATTGGGCGCTGGAGACGGGGTATCGGCACGTTGATACGGCAAGGATATACGGCAACGAGGCGGGCGTCGGAAGAGCGGTACGTGCAAGCGGCATAGCGCGCGAGCAGGTGTTTGTGACCACCAAGCTCTGGAACGCCGACCACGGCTACAAGAGCACGCTGCTGGCCTGCGAGAAGAGCCTTAAAACGCTGGGTATGGATTATATCGATTTGTATTTAATTCATTGGCCGGGGCTGAATAAAAAGGACAGGCTCGCCACATGGGAAGCGATGCTGGAGCTGAAGGCGAAGCAGAAGGTGCTCAGCGTGGGTGTCAGCAACTTCAAGCCGTATCATATTGATGAGTTGATTGCGGCGCATGGCGTGGTTCCGGCGGTGGATCAGGTGGAGCTGCATCCGTTTCAGGCGCAGCAAGAGCTGCGGCAGTACGCCAAGGACAAAGGCATTGTCGTCACGGCGTGGGGACCGATTTTCCACGGGCATATTCATGAAGCGCCTGCGGTGATATCGGAGATTGGGCAAAAGTACGGCAAGACGGCGGCCCAAACGGTGCTGCGGTGGCATCTGCAGAGCGGAATATCGGTGATACCCAAATCGGTGAAGCAGCACCGCATCGCGGAAAACGCCGACATTTTTGATTTTGCGCTGTCGGACGATGACATGGCGGCCATTGACGGGCTGAACCGGGGCAGAGGCTACGGGGCAGACCCTGATGTGATGACGTACGGGTTTGAGAATATATAAGGCAATGCCCTTAGGCCAAAGATGCTTAAAGGGCTGTTTTAATTTAGTATTATATAATTTAAAATTTCTCCAATAAATTATGATAGATTGGATAATTTGACAATAAGTACTTTATCCTATAATGTAATTATATTAATAAAATATGTAAGAATCATAGGAGAAAAATGCAAAAACCAAAACTTAGTGTTCATGAACAAATTGAACATATGAAACAAAAAGGCATTACTTTTAAGCTTATGAGCGAAAAAGAAGCGGAAATGTTTCTTAAGGAAAACACTTATTATTTTAAAATCAAGGCTTATGCAAAGAATTATTCTAAAGTCAAGGATCTTAACAATAATGAAAAGTATCAAAATCTGGATTTTGCTTATTTAAAAGAAATATCAAATCTCGATATGAAACTTAGATATTTAATTGTACATATGTGTCTTGATATCGAACATTTTTTGAAAGTTAAGCTTCTTAAAGATTTCAGTTACTCATCTACCGATGGTTATACAATAGTGAAAGAGTTATTTACTGAAAACCCTAAAATAGAAGCAAGAATAAAACAAAAAGCATTGCGCTCTACGTGCAAAGATTTAATTGAAAAGTATACAGAGAATTTTGCAATATGGAATATTGTCGAGGTCCTCTCATTCGGTGATTTATTAATTCTGCTTGAGAAATATTATGGCACAAAGGGTCCCTTTCATTACATGCTTGAATCGGTTCGATGCCTAAGAAATGCGGCATCTCATAATAACTGTTTACTTAACAGTTTGTCGAAATGCTATACTTATAGAATTAAGCCAACTAAAAGAGTAATTAATAATGTTAAGGCAATTCCAACGATTGGCGAAAGAGCAAGGGATAATCAACTAAGAAATCCGGTTATTCATGATATTACTGTCTTACTATTTATTTATTATAAGGTTATTAGTTCTGAAAAAATAAAGCAATATCGGGTTGAAGAATTACGTCAATTTTTTGAAAAAGAATGGGGAACAAGTAGAGAATATTTTACAGCTAATAATAAAATTACATCGTCATTCGCATTTTTACAAAAAGTATTTGACTTTCTGTATTGAATTACGTATAATATTATGACGAACAAAAAACAGTAATGTTTTTCTAGGGATGTTATTTCTATAACGTCCCGATTTTTTTACTCATTTTTTAAAACGTCCTTATTTAATTGAAAAAGTGTTCACTGAATACAATAAGTAGTTTATGCCTATAATAAGCTCCGAAAGAGGTGATGCTTGTGTCTAAGAAAAAACCAATTATCAATCCGAACATGGTCGCCAATCCAATCATTTTGCCGGATGCAAAAGATACGGTTGTAACCAATATTAAAGACCCGAAGGATGACAGCCACAAGGTGTCCCTTGGGCCGCATTCAAAGAGATAGGATGGGATCAGTCATGGCGAAGAATAAGAACGAGAAGAAAAAGAAGAGCGAGAAAAAGATAACAACATAAGCGTAGTGCAAAATAAATATGTGGATTAAAAAAGCCGCTCGTTGTCGAGCGGCTTTCATCGTTCTTACACAGCTTTTTCTTCGGAAATCGTCACGCGGAAATGCCGTTCTATCTCCGATATACGCCCGGTATCCATCGGCGAAACCAGCGTGCACGCACGGCCCGCATGCCCGGCCCGGCCTGTGCGGCCGATGCGATGCACATAATACTCCATCTTGTCCGGAATATCATAATTGATCACCAGATCAATTTCTCTCACGTCGATACCGCGCGCCGCTACGTCTGTCGCGACCATCACATTGGTCTTGCCGCTGCGAAAAGCGCTCATCACGGTGTCACGCTGATTCTGGCTCAAATCGCCGTGCAGGCAGCCGACGGGCAGCCCCTGCTCTCTGAGCAAATGCTGAACCGTTTTCACCTGCCGCTTGGTGTTGCAAAACACAAGTGCGAGCCTCGGGTTTTCCTTGCTGATCAGAAGCTGCACCGCTTTGCACTTGCCGCGCGACCCGACAGTCAGGTAAGACTGCCGCACCGTTGCGGCGGGTTCGTTGCGCTCGCCGATCTCAATGCGCACAGCGTCCGTCTGAAACTCTTTCACGATGGCGGATACCGCTTTGTTCATTGTTGCCGAGAACAGCAGCGTCTGGTGGTTGCCCGTCACATACGAAAGAATTGCGCGGATATCCGGCAGAAAGCCGAAGCTGAGCATTTCATCCGCTTCATCCAGCACCACAGTGCGGATGTTCTGCAGCTTTAATACATTGCGGCCAATCAAATCTTTCACGCGGCCGGGAGTCCCCACCACTATCTGTGCGCCCGCACGAAGCGCGCGAATCTGCACGCTGGCGGCCTGCCCGCCGTACACGCTGACAATGCGGATTTTCTTGTGCGCCGACAGCACACGGAACACCTCGGTAATCTGCAAGGCGAGCTCGCGCGTGGGGCAGAGCACCAAGGTCTGCGTTTTTGAGTTGTTCAAAAACGTCTTTTCAATAATAGGCACGGCAAACGCGGCAGTTTTACCCGTTCCCGTCTGGGCAATGCCCATGATGTCCCATCCGCCGAAAATCAGCTCCAGTGTTTTTTGCTGAATGGGCGTGGGTTCCGTAAACCCGGCTTTTTGCAGGGTTGCTTTCATCTCTTCCGAAAGCAGTTCAAAGTATTTCAAATTTTCCTCATTTCTTTTCCGGTTTTCACATAAAAAACAAAGACCATGCCGAGATAGCAAAGTCTTTCGAATTTGTTATAACGCAAGTTCGTATCTTTTCACGCCGGAGCCGGAAAGCCCCGATACGCGCACGGGTCTCAATTCCCATGCCGTGTGTATTAAAAATACGACTTGTCAAGTGCGATTCTTCTATGAATGCTTCGCGTGGCTGCGCAAACGATACTTAT
>JAEZIW010000072.1 GCA_023436525.1 Bacillota bacterium
GGCTATAAGAGATGTGGTTAAGGGCGAAGATAATGAGGAACTCAGAAAAATATCGCGCGAGGTGAAGCAAATCACCCCTCATATTTTAACGCTGCTCGATGATATGAAAGAGACACTGGAGATTGAAGATGGCGGCGGACTGGCTGCGCCGCAGGTGGGTGTGCTGCGCCGTATCGCGGTGGTATCGTATGACGGTCAATATTATGAACTGATCAATCCAAAAATACTGGAGGAAAAAGGCGAGGCGATCGGCGAAGAAGGCTGCCTCTCCGTGCCTGAGGTATGGGGGGTTGTGCCGCGTCCGATGGAGATCAAAGCGGCTTATACCGACAGAAACGGCGATCAGCACGAAATCAAAGCCTCGGGTATGCTGGCCCGAATATTCTGCCATGAGATTGATCATCTGGACGGCGTTCTTTTTGTTGACAAAATGACCGAGGAGATTGAATGAAGCTTGTCTTTATGGGCACGCCGGAGTTTGCGGTACCAAGCCTTGAAAAACTGATAAAAGCAGGGTTTGACATAGCCGCCGTGGTGACGCAGCCCGACCGAAAAAGCGGCCGCGGCCATAAAACGCTGCCGCCGCCCGTTAAGCAAACGGCAGAGGCGCACGGCATTAGCGTGCTTCAGTTTGAAAAAATAAAAACCCCGGAAGGCGTTGCGGCTTTAAAGGCGCTGAAACCGGATTTAATTGTGACAGCGGCCTTTGGGCAGATACTCTCCAAGGAAATACTCGATATACCGCCGATGGGCTGCTTGAACGTTCACGCGTCACTGCTCCCGAAATACCGGGGTGCCGCGCCCATTCAGTGGGCCATTATTAACGGCGAGCAGAAAACCGGCGTGACCATCATGACGATGAATGAAGGGCTGGATACAGGCGATATTATCACATCGTCGGCTGTACCGATTCGCAGCGACATGACGGGCGGTGAATTGTATAAGATATTGGCTGATTTGGGTGCCGATTTATTGTTAGAGACAATCAAGAACATACAAAACGGCACGGCTGTGCGCACGGTTCAGGATGAATCACAGTCAAGCTATTATCCGCCGCTTTCAAAAACGCTTGCCGAAATAGATTGGACGAAGCCCGCAACAGATATACACAACCTTGTTAGGGCGCTGAACCCCGTGATGGGTGGTATGGCTCATCTGAACGGTGAAGATATGAAAATATGGCGCACATCCGTGGAAACGGGCCGCGCGAAGCCCGGAGAGCTGGTCACCTGCGACGCGAAGAACGGCCTGCTGGTGGGGACCGGGCAGGGGCTGCTGCGCATTGAAGAGATGCAGGCTCCATGCTGCAAGCGCATGAGCCCATGTGAATATTTGCGAGGAAAAGGCCTTCCGGGCACCTGCTTTGATGCAAAAAATGCAGAGGCAGCGCAATGAATGCGCGGTTAGCCGCCTATCAGGCTTTAAACGCCGTTCTCAAAGAAGGCGCATATACATCGTTTGCGCTTAAAAAGCATATCCCCGCATCTTTTTCGGCGGAAGAGCGGCATTTCACATCGCTGCTGCTGCGGACAACGCTGGAAAACCTGATGCGCATTGATTACGCACTCAGCAAATTCATCTCAACACCGCGTGTGCACTTAAGCGTGAGAAACATATTGAGGCTGGGCGCATGCCAGCTTCTTTTTATCAACACACAAGGGTATGCCGCCGTTAATGAGAGCGTGGCGTTAACCAAGCGCATCAAGCCTCAGTTGGCGGGTTTTGTGAACGCGGTACTGCGTGCGCTGGAAAAAGACAAAGACAATATTGAGTATCCAAAGGTTAAGGATATTCAATCGCTCAGTATTATGGCGAGCTTTCCCGAATGGATTTGCGAAAAATATGTACGAGATTTCGGATGGGAATTTGCCAAGGAGCTGCTGCTTTATCAAGCGCCGCCCACAACATCAGTGCGCGTTAACGCGCTGAAGACGGATATGCAGACATTTGAAGCCGAACTCAACAAACTGGGCGTCGAGTGGCAGCAAAGCGGTATACCGGGCGCGTATGCGGTCAGCGGCCTTCACGATATTGAAAACCTTGAGATGTTTAAAAACGGGCATATGGCGGTGCAGTCTGAGAGCGCGATGCGGGCCGTGCTGGCAGCGCAAATCAAAGCGGGTGATAAACTGCTCGATTGCTGCGCGGCACCCGGCGGCAAAAGCGCGTATGCCGCTGCACTCACTCAAAACGGTATTGGTATTACAGCTTGGGATATACACGAACACCGCGCAGACATGATGAGAAAGAACTATGATCGGCTCGGTGTCAAAAACGCGGCGGTCAGTGTGCACGATGCGCGTGAATTTGTGTCCGAGTATGAAGGCCAATTTGATGTGGTGCTGGTAGACGCACCGTGCAGCGCGATGGGGCTGATGATTCATCAGCCGGATATCCGCTACACAAGAAAAGTAGAGGATATCAAAAGTTTAAGCGACATACAGCTGGACATACTTTGCGTATGTGCCCGCTATGTAAAAAAGGGCGGCACGCTCGCCTATATGACCTGTTCGATCAACAGGGAAGAGAATGAGAACGTCTCAGACGCGTTTTTAAGCCGTTCGGGCGTATTTGCATACAAATTCAAGCCCGAAACAATGTATCCGCACACCAGCGGGTCTGACGGCTTTTACGTGGCTGTTATGGAGAGAAGATGAACGGCCTTTTATCGCTGACATTATCAGAGCTGGAAAACATCATCACTGAGCTGGGCGAAAAGAAATTCGCAGCCAAGCAGCTTCGTGCGTGGCTGTGCAAGGGTGTTGCATTTGACGATATGTCGAATCTGTCAAAATCGCTGCGCGAAAAGCTCAAAGTCGGGTACACAGAAGGGTACGCGCGCATTGAGAAGAAGCTGACATCGAAGGATGGCACGATTAAATATCTGCTGAAAATGACAGACGGGCATTTGATTGAATGCGTGGTGATGGACTATCATCACGGGCGTACGCTTTGTGTATCGACGCAGGTGGGGTGCCGCATGGGCTGTGCTTTTTGCGCTTCGGGATTGGACGGGCTTGTTCGCCAGCTGACAGCGGCAGAGATGCTCTCGGAGCTGATTGCGGCAAAAGAATCGGGCGAGATCAATAATGTGGTTCTGATGGGCAGTGGTGAACCGCTGGATAATTACGACAACGTCATCGCATTCATCCGTGCCATGCAGGCCGAATTCGGCATCGGACAGCGCCATATCTCACTTTCAACATGCGGCCTTGTGCCGGGCATATTGAAGCTCGCCGATGAACAGCTGTCGGTCACACTCTGTCTGTCTTTACACGCGGCGCTCGATGAAAAAAGAAAGCAGCTGATGCCTGTTGCCAATGCGTATTCCGTCAGTGAAATTATCGGTGCGGCAAAAACCTTCTTCAAAAAAACAGGCCGCCGCATTATAATAGAATATACTTTGATACGCGGGTTCAATGACGCCAAGGAGGATATTGACGCGCTGAACCGCGTTTTAAAAGGGCTGAACTGCCATATTAATGTGATTCCCATCAATCATGCGGCCGGTGAATTTTTGCCGCCGTCTAAAACGGAGAGCTATGCGTTTGCAGCAGAGCTTGAACGCAATGGCCTGAGTGCTACAGTCAGACGGGCACTGGGCAGTGATATCGAAGGGGCATGCGGCCAACTCAAACGAAGAGCGGGAGAAAAATGATTTACTACGCAAAAACGCATATTGGCAATGTCAGAAAACTCAATGAAGATGCCGTGTATATCCCCGAAAACAACGAGGGGTTACTGGCTATATTGGCAGACGGGATGGGCGGTCACAGCGCAGGCGATGTGGCCAGCAGTCTTGTTGTAAGCGCTGTGGCATCTTTTTTTAACGAAGCGGACGAAGCATCGGTTTCGGAAGAAGGCGTCAGAGAAGCGCTGTACCATGCCAATACGTTGGTCTGGAATGAATCCTGCACCAATAAGAACAGAAGAGGAATGGGGTCAACAGCAACGGTTGCTGTCTTTGCGGGTGCAAAAGCTTTCATCGGACAGGTGGGGGATTCGCGCGCGTATTTACTCAGAAACGGTGAGCTGTCGCAAATCACCAAGGATCATTCATACGTACAAATGCTGCTGGATAAAGGCATGATTGACGAAGAGCAAGCGGCACGGCATCCGCAAAAAAACGTCATTACGCGGGCTATCGGCACAGACGTAAGCGTCGATGTGGATTTGTTCACCATAGAAATGCACGACGGTGATATCATATTGCTTTGTTCCGACGGGTTGTCTAATGCCGTTTCAGATGCACAAATAACCGCTGTACTTTCTGACGACATTCAGACAGCGGCAGACAAATTGGTTAAGGCCGCGCTTGATAACGGCGGTACGGATAACGTGAGCGCCGTGATTGCGGTTTATACCGGGGGTGCGCAATGATCGGGCGCGTTCTCGGCGGCAGATATGAAATACTCGAGGATATCGATTCGGGCGGCATGGCTTGTGTATACAAGGCCTTATGCCGTAAAACGAATCATATTGTTGCCGTTAAGGTGCTTAAAAATAAATTCGCGGAAAACGCCGACTATGTTAAACGGTTTAAAAAAGAGGCGCAAGCCGCGTTCTCGCTGGAGCATGAAAACATTGTTCATGTTAATGATGTCGGCTGCGACGAAGGCGTTTATTATATGGTAATGGAGCATATGGACGGCTCCACGTTAAAAGCGCTGATTGATAAACAAGGGCGGCTGGAAGAAAAGGACACAATTCTTTATGCCATTCAGATATGCTCGGCGTTGTCGGCAGCTCATAAGAAAGGCATCATACACAGAGATATAAAGCCGCAAAATATACTTTTAAATAAAGAGCAAACCGCAAAGGTCACTGATTTTGGAATCGCGAAAAGCCTGACAGCTCCGAATGAGCAGGAAACAGAAGTGATCGGGTCGGTTTATTATGTATCGCCGGAGCAGGCACGGGGCGATAATGTTGACGCGCGTTCGGATATCTATTCAATGGGCATCATGCTTTATGAAATGCTGACAGGCGAACTCCCTTATAAGGGAGACCAAACCGTTTCGGTGGCGCTCAAGCATATCAACGAAAAAATCACCGCGCCGGAAAAGATAAATCCGCTCATCAGCAAATCGATAAACAATATTGTATTAAAAGCCACAAGCAAGAATAAAAAAGACAGATACCGTTCCATGGACGCGATGAAGGAAGATTTAGTCAGAGCGCTTGTGAATAAAAACGGTGAGTATATTGATCTGCCTTACGAACCGCAAGTTGTTGAAACGCCGATACCCAAAAAGTTTAAGCTTTGGAAAATGATCATTTTGTTTGTGATCATCGCTTTTATAACCGCCGCCGCGCTGGTCATTGTTTCATTAATTAACGGCGCGAATGTGCAAACAATTACATTGCCGGATTTTTCGGGAAAACCTGTTTCCGATGTCACTGAGATACTGGAGAATCTCCAACTGAATTCAAAGCTCGAATTTGAGCAAAGTGAGACAGTGGTGGTTGGTAAGGTTATTTCTCAAACGCCCATCGCAGGCAGTTCTGTTGTTAAGGGCAGCAGCGTTACGCTTATCATCGCAAACGGGCCCATGGGGCTTTCGATGCCGAACGTTACCGGTTTATCGCTGGAAGAAGCGAAAGATCTCATTAAAAGCATGGGGCTGTCAATAGAAAACATCTCTTATGAATACAGCGATGATATGCCTCCGGATACCGTGATTTCGCAGACACCTGAAGCCGACAGCAAAGTGAATGCCGACAATACGATCAACCTGGTGGTGTCTACAGATTCCGACGGCACGGATATTCCGATGCCATATGTTTTTGGGCTGATGCTCGACCAAGCGATTACGAAGCTGAGCGATGCCGGATTTATAAACTGCTTTGTTTTTGAGCCGCTGGAAAGCGATTTGAACGAAGGAACTGTGATCGACCAGAACCCGGCCGAAGGAATTGCGACATCATACAATGATGAGATTGATCTTTGGATCAGCCCGTTTAAGCAAAAAGAGTATCATGCCCAAATGAATGCATCGGTTAATATTGCCGAGAAAGATTCGAAAATAAAGATTGTGCTGCAAACGACGTACAACAATGTGCCTGTAAACTTTGTTGTCAAAACAGATCAGGCTGCCAGCGGCGGGACGTACTCGGTTGACTTTGATATCCCGAGCGTTGACGGCGGCAGGAAAACGGTTAAAATTTATGTGAACAATGTGGAAGTATACTCGGGCGAATGGGAGTTTGTCAAACGTGTCACAGAGTAAAACCGGAACAATCATCAAAGGAATCGGCGGATTCTATTATGTCCGTGAAGATGACGGAAGTACTCACGAATGTAAAGCCAAGGGAAGCTTTCGCAACGACAACATGACGCCGCTTCCCGGAGACCGCGTCCGATTCACAATATGCGAAGGCATGTCCCCTCTCATCGAGGAGATATTTGAGCGCAGAAACGAGCTTGCCAGGCCTCGTGTGGCCAATATCGATCAGGTGGCCATCGTCATCTCCGTACACAAGCCTAAAGCTGATTTGTTATTGTGCGACAAACTGATTGTTCACAGCAGGCAGGCCGGTATTATGCCGCTGCTTGTGCTGAACAAATGCGACACAGCCGATGAAAACGCAATAAAAACGCAAATCGAGGAATACAAAAACGTGTGCGAATGTGTGTGTGTGTCAGCAGCGAATGGTGACGGCCTTGACGTCCTAAAATCGCATCTGAAAGGCAAAATCACTTGTCTGGCGGGTCAGTCGGCTGTGGGTAAATCGTCACTGCTTAATGCACTGTTTCCGGGCTTGTCTCTGGAAACGGGCGGGCTTTCCAAAAAGACGGACAGGGGACGCCATACCACGCGGCACACCGAGCTGTTGGTGATGGACGACATTGAAGGGATGGCTGTGGACACACCCGGCTTTTCATTTTTAGAAAACGCAAAAATCGAGCCGGAGCAGCTCAGCGATTTTTATGATGACATGAAGCCGTATAGCCAAGAATGCCGCTTCACGTCGTGTCTGCACGACAAAGAACCCGGATGCGGCGTGAAAGACGCTGTGAACGGCGGCAGAATCAACGAAAGACGATATCAACGATATCTGACGATTTTAAAAGAATTACAGGAAAAGAGGTTACACGAATATGATTAAGGTGGCGCCGTCAATACTGTCGGCTGATTTCACAAAAATCTATGACGCTGTTAAAATGCTGGAAAACGCGGGGGCGGATTATATCCATTGCGATGTGATGGATGGCGTTTTTGTACCGAATATGACGTTCGGGCAAAAAATGGTGCGCGATATTCGCGCCTATACGAGCCTCACTCTGGATGTGCATCTGATGATTGTGGAGCCGGACCGCTATGTTGAGCAGTTTGCCGATGCGGGTGCCGATATCATCACTGTGCATGCTGAAGCGACACAACATCTGGACAGAACCATACAGCTTGTGAAAAAGACCGGAAAGAAATGCGGTGTCTCTTTGAATCCGCATACGCCGCTGGATACATTAAACTATGTGCTGGATCAGTTGGATATGGTGCTGTTGATGTCCGTTAACCCGGGCTTTGGCGGGCAGAGCTTTATTCCGTACTCGATTCGCAAGGCGCAGGAGCTGAAAAGCATGATTGATGCACGCGGGCTCAGCATTGATATTGAAATGGACGGCGGCATTGACGAAAACAATGTGAAAACAGTTGTGGAGGCGGGTGTGAATGTGTTGGTATCGGGCAATACCATATTTAAAGCTGCCGATCCCAAAGACATGATCAGCCGGTTAAAGCTGCAAAAATGAAATGTGTGATCGTATCGGGCGGCGAACCTCCCCGAAAAAACGATTTGGCAAAGCATATCAAGGATGCCGCGCTGGTGATAGCGGTAGACGGTGCTGCGGACATTTTTGACCGATGGGGGCTAAAGCCTCACTTTATCGTCGGAGATATGGACACGGCGGATTCAAAGAGCGTTTCGCGGCTCGTTGGCAACGGCGCGGCTGCTGTAACGCTGCCCAAAGAAAAAAACGAAACAGACACCGAAGCGGCTATGACACACGCGCTGAACGCCGGTGCGAGCGATATTGTGATGCTCGGTGCGACCGGCCGCCGGTTCGATCATACAATGGGCAATGTAGCGATGCTGGTACGCGCGGCACGCGCTGGCGCGGTTTGCCGTATTATTGATAAGCACAACGAAATGTGGGCAGCCACGGGTGAGCATGATGTGTTTGGACGAATCGGCCAAACCGTTTCTATACTGCCGCTGACGGGTGATTTGACCGTGACGGCCGCGAATCTTTTGTATCCGCTGGAAAATCTGAAGCTTGGTGTTGATGCCTCAAGAGGCATCAGCAACATCTTTGTAAAAAGCCCAGCGCATCTGTCCATATCGGGCGGGTATGCTCTTATTGTAAAGATAATATCCTGAACGTCACACTTTTGCGCCATCCTCCGTATGATATAACAGAAAAACTAAGCTGTATCGTCACGGAGGTGATTGGATGTTGTGCGCAAACTGTCTTTTGCGAAGAATCATCGCTGGCTTCGTCATCAGTATCGGCATAATTCTGTTAATTTGCTTTATGCCGTATTGGATGTGGCTGGCGCTGCTTGGCGTTACGCTCATTGCGGTGGGGTGCTTTGTTCTGATCAAGAAAATTTGGTAAATCACAACTGGAGGTGGATAAATTGAGAATCTACTGTATCAAAGCGCCGCGGATATTTCGCGGTATTTTACGAAAACTTTTCAAGTAACCCATACATAAAAACTGTCTCAGAATAAGCGTAACCAAAAATGGCAACGCTTATTTTGAGACATGGCAGCACAGCAAAAGAGCCGCCTTGCGGCAGCTCTGAACGGTCTATGACGATTATCCGCGGCTAACCTTACCTGAGCGCAGGCACCTTGTGCAGACATACATTCTCTTGGGGGAACCGTCTACAATTGCGCGCACACGCTGAACGTTGGGAGACCAAGTTCTTCTCGCTTTTCTGTTGGAATGGCTCACGGTGTTGCCCGAAGCAATACCTTTATTGCAAACCTCGCAGTACTTTGCCATAGTTTTACACCTCTCTTCTCAACCCGAAAATAGCACGAAAAATATTTTATCATTGAAGGTACGGTTTGGCAAGTCGAAATCTTAAATTTTCATTTCAATTTTTTGAAACGACTTGACGCTTTTTAAAAAACGCGATAGATTTAACTCACCGGTTTTTTACGGTAATGATTGCAAGGAGGCTATTCGATGGCTGTAATACAGCAAAAATCACTGGGAAAGATCGTATATTCTGACGAATTCATTTCTAATCTTGCCGGGCTCGCTTCTATGGATTGCTATGGGATCGTGGGAATGGCCTCCCAGAAGGCGATGGATGGCATTGTCGAACTGCTGAAGGGTGAGAACTTAAACAAGGGTGTAAAAATCACCACAGAAAACGACTCGATTCGTATACAACTCTTCGTTATTGTAGAATACGGCGTTTCGATATCCGCTGTCGCATCAAATGTCATTGACACTGTCAAGTACAAGGTTGAATCCATCACGGGTTTAAACGTTGATAAAGTTGACGTGACAGTGAATGGCATTAGGGTATAGGGGGATAAGCTATGCAAGAGAGGTTAACGGGCGAGCTGTTCAAAGACATGGTTTTGTCAGCCGCCGCATTGCTCGACAAGAATAAAAAAGGGCTGAACGCGCTCAATGTTTTCCCGGTGCCAGACGGCGATACCGGCACCAATATGTCGCTCACGCTGATGTCGGCTGTTAAGGAGGTTCGCAATTCCGATACAACCAAAATCAGCACAGTGGGTGATGCGCTTTCTCTCGGTGCGCTTAAAGGCGCAAGAGGAAACTCGGGCGTTATTTTGTCCCAGCTGTTCCGCGGCCTTTCTAAAAGTCTTGCGGGGCTCGATACGGCCGGGCCGAATGAGTTTGCAAAAGCCATGCAGGAAGGTGTTGACGCGGCATACAAAGCTGTGATGAAGCCCAAAGAGGGAACAATACTGACCGTTGCGAAGGAAATGGCCAAAGCCGCGCTGCGCAGTGCGGGCAAGGGCGAAAACATCTACAAAATGTTCGATACCGTTATTGAACAGGGGTCTGACACTTTGCGCAAAACGCCGGATATGCTTCCGGTGCTTAAGGAAGCGGGCGTTGTTGATGCTGGCGGTAAGGGGCTTATCGTTATTTATCGCGGATTTAAAATGGCGCTGGACGGTGAAACAATCACGGATACTCTGGAAGTTGAACCGGAGACAACCGTTGATTTTGCGAATACGCCCGGCTCGGAAAACATTGAATTTGGCTATTGTACAGAATTTTTTATAAAAAATATACACGAATCCGTGACTCAGGATGATATTGACCGTTACCGCGAAAAGCTGATGAAGATAGGCGATTGCGTGCTGGTGGTGGGCGATTTACAGCTGGTGAAAACGCACGTTCATACCAACGTACCGGGCAAAGCGCTGCAGTTTGCGCTCCGGTTCGGAGAACTCTCACGCATTAAGATCGACAACATGAGAGAGCAGCACACCGAGCTGTTTGAGCACGACCACGAGCACGAACATGAAGCGCCCAAGCCAACGAAAGAGATGGCTGTGGTGACGGTGGCTGCAGGTTCCGGCATCGTTAACATATTCAAGGAATTCATGGTGGATGAAATTGTGGAAGGCGGACAGACGATGAATCCGTCAGCCGAGACGATTTCCAAGGCGATAGAAAAAGCGCCGTCCAACAACGTATTCGTATTCCCGAACAATAAAAACATCATACTGGCAGCCGAACAGGCCGCACAGTTTTCGGATAAGAACGTTCATGTGATACCGTCGTATTCTTTCCCGCAGGGCATTACAGGCGTGCTTGCTTTTAACCCCGATCTTGATTTCGAAGAGAATACCGAGCGTATGAAGAAGGCCATCACCACGGTGAAAACAGGCCAGGTGACCAGTGCGGTTCGCGAATCGAAAATCAACGGACAGACGATTAAAAAAGGCGAACTGATCGGTATACTCGACGGCGATATTGTTTGTCATACGGGCGACATCATTGAAACCTGCCGCGCGCTATTAAAAGACATGGTGACGGATGAAGACAGCGTGATCACGGTTTTTTACGGCGAGGGCGTTAGCGAAGAACTGGCTAAAAAAATTGAAGCCATCGTGACTGATGAGTATGATGATTTTGATGTGGAGCTGCAGTTCGGTGGACAGCCTGTGTATCCGTTTGTGTTTGCGGTGGAATAATGACGCTCTTAGATCCCGCGGCAAAGATCAAAGGCATCGGCGAAAAAAAGGCCAAGCTCCTCGAAAAGCTGGGCATCAAAACCGTTACCGATTTGATCTGGTACATGCCGCGCGGGTATGAATCGCAGGGGCAGAGTGTAAAAATTTGCGAGCTTAAAGACGACGGCATCTTTAACATTACAGCCGTGATAAAGGGAGAGCCGTCTTTTCGAAGGGTCAAAAGCGGTCTTAATCTAGCTAAGTTTTCGTTGCATGACGAATCCGGCTGGGTTGAGGCTGTTTTTTTCAATCAGCCGTATATCCGAAAGATGTATCAAGACGGTGACTGTGTGTATGTCAGCGGACGTGTGAAAAAAGTCGGCAAGCGGTTTTCTTTTACCAACCCGCATATGGAGAAGCATGGCGGTGAGCATCTTGGCATCAACCCTGTTTATCCGCTGACGGCCGGGCTCACGCAAAAAGTGATGCGTCTTGCCGTCAGAGCGGCTATAGATTCACTGCGCGGTCAGCTCAAAGATATATTTTCCAACGAGTTCAGAACCGAGCATAAACTCTGCGAGCTTAACTTTTCTATCTCGAATATCCATTTCCCCGAAAACGAAGATGCGCTCGCTCTTGCGAAACGGCGGCTCATTTTCGAGGAACTGCTGCTTTTTAATATCGCTTTATCGCAGCGCGAATCCGCCGCGATTTCCGGCGCACAGCCGATGCAAATCGGCGACGCGGATAAAGCCACGTTTTATGAGCGTCTCGGATACGAGCCGACCAACGCGCAGCGGCGTGTGATGAACGAAATAGAAAACGATTTAAAAAACGAAAGGCCGATGAACAGGCTGCTGCAGGGCGATGTGGGCAGCGGCAAAACCACACCCGCGTTTTTTGCAATGCACGTCTGCGTGAAAAGCGGCTGTCAATGTGTGCTGATGGCACCCACCGAGGTGCTTGCCGCCCAGCATTTTGCGAATGCGCAGCGAATTTTCTGTGATGTCGGCATCAACATGGATCTGCTGACCGGCAGCACACCGGCAGCGCAGCGCCGCGTTATTCAAGAGAACATCTCGGGCGGGCAGACGGATATCGTGATCGGCACTCACGCGGTGCTTTACGATAATGTGCGTTTCGCAAATTTGGGGTTGGTGATTACCGACGAGCAGCACCGTTTCGGTGTCGGCCAGCGCGCGATGCTGGAAACAAAGGGGCGCGCGCCTCACACGCTGATTATGTCGGCCACGCCGATTCCGCGTACACTCGCCCTGATACTGTACGGAAAAACAGACATATCAATACTCGACGAACTGCCGCCGGGCCGCCGCCCGATTAAAACCTTTTGCGTATCGGAAGCCAAACGGCGCGATATGTATGGGTTTATTGAAAAAGAGATAAAAGACGGATCACAGGTGTATGTGGTTTGTCCGCTTGTGGAAGACAGTGACGCGCTTGATGTGCGCTCATCCGAGCAGGTGTTTGAAGAAATCAGCCAGCGGTTTTCCAATGCCGCGCTGCTGCACGGGCGGCAAAAGCCGCAGGAAAAGAATGAGATCATGGCGCGATTTAAGGCCAAAGAATTTTCGATACTCGTTTCCACAACCGTGATTGAGGTGGGCGTGGATGTGCCCGAGGCCACGATTATGGTGATAGAAAACGCGGAGCGCTTCGGGTTGGCGCAGCTGCATCAGCTCAGAGGGCGTGTGGGGCGCGGCACAAAACCGTCGTTCTGTTTTTTGATGTCGGAGCAGGCTGATAACGAACGCTTAAGCATACTATGCAAAACGAACGACGGCTTTAAAATTGCGGAAGAGGATTTGCGGCTGCGCGGTCCCGGGCAGTTTTTGGGCGCTAAGCAAAGCGGCATGTCTGATCTTTATATGGCGAACCTCATTAAAGACATGGCGCTGCTGACGCAGACAAGAGAGCTGGCAAACAAAGTGAAAACCGAAAACAGCGAGTTGTATGCGATTTGGCTTGCTGCCGCAAACGCACGATTTTCTCAAAAATTAGAAAAAACCGTGATCAATTAAAATCAATTACGCGTTTTTATTGCCAGCGTAACTTTATTGTTTTTGGGCAAATTATAAGTACAAAGCAATAAAGGAGGTGAAAAGCGATGGCAAGAAACAGAACATTGGTGCCGGAAGCAAAAAGCGCCCTTAACAAAATGAAATACGAAGTTGCGAATGATCTTGGTGTTAATTTGAAAGAGGGTTACAACGGAGATCTGACATCCAAGCAGAACGGCTCAGTGGGCGGCGAAATGGTAAAACGGATGATTAAGCAGGCAGAGAAAACCAAATAGCGCCTATTCACTTAGACAAAAGATATGATCGAAAACGGAGGACAACAATAATGTCGAATAGGAATAAGCAAAACCAGAACCTTGACAACATGAAGTATGAAATTGCTAACGAATTGGGCGTCAACTTAAAGCAGGGCTACAACGGCGATTTAACGGCCAAGGAAGCGGGTTATGTCGGCGGGTATATGGTAAAAAGAATGATCGAGCAGGTAGAGCGGCAGATGGCCGGCAAGTAAATATGGATAATCAAAGCGCTGGGCAACCGGCGCTTTTTTATGTTATAATTTTCTTGCATTTTAGTTGCTTTGAATGAAAGGGTTTTTGATGTCGATATCAGATGTTGAAAAAGTGGATGGAATAGGCATCAGCAAAGATCGTCAGCAGCTTGATTTATTAATTACTGACCATCTCGACTGGGAAAATGAATATGATCATTTAATTTTACTTCAGGATAAAATAAATGCTTATTTAGGCTTCATAGAAAGCAATCAATATTTGGAGATTTACCCAGGTCAACATTTCGCATCTTTTAATATTGAGATTCATTTTAAGTATGGGACAACCCCGAACTGTATTAAGTTCATTGAATATGTTGACAAGCAAATTGTGGTATTAAACATCAGCATCAGGGCAGTAATATGAAAATTTTTCAGAAAAAGATTGACACTTATTATAAGCAAATGTATAGTGTTTATTATATTAGCGATTTAGCATAGTAAAACATTAAACTAACGAGGGCGTTATGGATAAATACAAAACACATGTACCCGATGGCGTGGAAGACTGCCTGCCTGCGGAGTGCTATATCAAAAAATCAATCGAAGGGGCGCTGCGGCAAACGTTCATACAATCCGGATTTGACGAAATTGAAACGCCGACATATGAGCACATCGATGTGTTTCAAAGCGGTGTCGGCTCTTATATTCAAGAGAGCATGGTCAAGTTCGTGGATACCAACGGGCGTATACTCGTGCTTCGACCGGACTTAACCGTGCCGATCGCGCGTGTGGCAGCCACCAAGCTTGAAGGCAAGGCGCACAGGCTGTTTTATATCCAAAACTCGTTTGCGTCAGCTGAGCCGGCTATCGGCAAAGCGGGCGAGTTTACGCAGGCCGGAATTGAGCTGATCGGAGACCAGAGCGACTATGCCGATGCCGAAGTGATTGCGCTGGCGGTGAAAGCGCTCAAAACGGCCGGGCTGAAAAGCTTCACGGTGGATATCGGGCAAGTGTCGTTCTTCAAGGCACTGATCGGCGAATCGGGCCTGAAAGAAACCG
>JAEZIW010000102.1 GCA_023436525.1 Bacillota bacterium
GGTATATTCCTTGCATCCATCCTAATAGACCCTATGAGCCATTTTGAGACGATTGCGCCGCAGTCACCGGCAACGACAGTCTCTTTGCCGCCAGACAGCGCGGAATCCCCCACGCCGAGCCCTACAATGAGCGAATACGACAAGCTCGTTGCAAAGAGCGATTTTAGCATACTTGAAAAAACAGTGAATATTCTGCTGATCGGCGTTGATTATGCGCCTGAGCGTGACGACTGGAAAGGCAAGCATTTTTACCACTCAGACGTCATGATCGTATTGGCCATCAACAAAGAGACAGGCAGCGTCAATCTCATTTCTCTGCCGCGCGATACATACGCCGAAATACCCGGCGTTAAAGGTATCTATAAGCTGAACGCCTCTATGGATTGCGGCGGTGGCTGGAAGGACAACCCCAAGGGCGGCTGTGAAAAGGTTTGTGAAGCCGCATCATGGATGATGGCCGGCATACCCATCAATTACTATTATGCCGTGGATATGTCTGCCGTTAAAGAGCTTGTGAATGCGATAGATGGTGTGGATTTTAACATTGATCTCGATTATAAAATGCAGGGCCGCGTATACAAGGCAGGCATGCAGCATATGGACGGGCAGGCTGTTCTTGATTATCTGCGCGTTCGCAAAGATCTGGGCGACGAATCCGGAGACAAAAACCGCATCAACCGCCAGAAAAACATGCTTGTGGCAATCGTACAGAAGCTGAAAGATTCCGGACTGATATTAAAGATACCTGATATAATCGGTGCGTTCAACGGCAACCTTCAAACAAACGTTGACCTCGCAAGCACGGGCGCTTTGGCTGCATACGCCTATCAGATTGACACCAAAAACATAAAAATGTATTCAATGGGCGGCCCAACAATGCTCAAGCTTTTTAACTGGAATTTTGTTATCACTGATCAGAAGAATCGTGTGAATATCATCAAGGAAGTGTATGGCTTTGACATTACGAATGATGCGGATGTTAAGGCGCTGGAGGCCACATACGGCATTACGGTTCCCTCTTACAAGCACTATTCAAAGGGAGCGGCAGTTAGTCTGTGGAATAAAATGCAGAACAAGGTGACAAAGAGACAAGCGCGGCCCTTACTTGATAGTATTAAATCGATACTCGACGCTGACGCTCAGCTTCCACCATATCCTGACCCGCAGCCGGTTACAGATCCCGCAGCACCGCCTCCCCCTCCGGTACCCAGCGATGGTTATAGGAGATACCCTCCGGGTTGCGCCGTTTGGGATTTGTATAATAAAGTAGAAGGTGAATATGCTGACATAGCCGATTTTGAGCAGTTTCACCTGGATATGCAGGAGCTTTGCAGCAAATTCGGCATCAGTAAGAATTGGGATAAATACTGGCATGTGGATTATGGCGATCATGCCGGTAAACGGTCGGCCAATCAGTCGTTTGTGAAAAACGAAATACCAGTTGACTTTAACTAGACAACGGTGAAAAGCACTATTTCCAAAGAATAAGCAAAAAGCCCGTGCACACGGGCTTTTCAGCGTGACGATAACCCCCTCATTATGTCATGCTGAGGAGCGGAGCGACGTGAGCATCCCATGGCAAAAAGCATTAAACATGGGATTCCGTTCCACTTCGTAGTCTATCGCTTACGCTCTAGCGGAATGACACAAGTGACTTTTTTGACAGCCAGAAAGCCCGCGCAAACGGGCTTTTTTAATGCTCGGGAGTGATTAAATGACCTATCAGACATATTTAATAGCCTAAATTTCTGTCGATGATGCTGCCGTCCAGCGCGTTGACGGTAATCGCTCCCCACGCAAAAGGATCACCGTCGGCTACACCGCTATTGATATTACCGTTTTCGTCTACAGTTTCGTACTTACTGGCGGGCTCAAACCCCATTCTTTCATAATAACCCGGCGTGTGTTCAAGGTCGCTGAAGAAATTCCAAACGGGTATATAATAGTAGTCATCGCTATTTGCTTTGGCGACGCGCATGAGCCCAAGCTCCACTTTCGTTATCTTCGCTGTACATCCCGGGTCGCTGACATCCTTGCCTTCGTTATTTTTTCTGCCGACAGTTTCATATGCCCATCTTTGGACAACACCCTCTTTAGCGCGCTCTGCGATTTGATCGAACGGCAGCAGCGAAACATCGGGATTGTCGATCGATTTAATTGCCATTGGAGTTTGCCATTCAAAGCTAACCATCCCTTGGTCATCCATCACGATCGTCATTTGCTCATAGGCTATCGGGTTTTTCAACGTGGTTTTTATATCAGAGCCAATGCCCGTTGATTCATAGGCAGTGGGGCATCCATTAATCTCGCGCATGAAGACACATGCCCACCCCCATTTACGGCCTGCTTCTTGAATTAACGTTGTGGACGGGTACACATGGCAGAGCTTGAGATCCTCAGATAGTTTCTTAGCAATCTCGCCTGCCTTTATTTCTGCCTGCTCTTTGGTCAAGGATATGCCAAATGGTTTATCAACGTATATCCCACCAAAAAAATCTAATTCTGTTCCATAAATCGCACGAATCCATTTGACACTGTCATCATTTATGGCACTGCCTGCATAAAAGAAGAACGATTGATTATTCACCTGCGTAGTGCCTTGAAAACCTGTCTCAGTCAGTTTTTCTCCTGTTTTGAGATCTTCACAAGATGATATTTCGCCAATTTTGAACTCAATGTTTTGCGGTTTGATCTCTGACGGCGCATCGTCATACATTTGCTCATAGGCTTCTATATTTTCGTCCATTTGCTTAACCAGCTCATCATTACCCTCGGCTTTAAATTCTGCTCGACGAGCTTTATAATCAAGTATCTCCTGCTCGATTTGATCCTTAGTCATTGTATGATCAATTTCTGTCCATACACAATCTTCAACGCCGAGCACCTTTGCAATTTTATCTAAATCCTCTTGTGTAAACTCACTCAGCACCGCCGTTGCTGCCGGAAGCTGTGCGACGTTCGGCAGTTCAATATCTACATCCGCTGCGAGGTTGAGCTTTCCGTCAAGCGCTTTTTCCTCAAACGTCCAGTGCCTAGGCGCTGCGAGTTTCTCATATAATGCATCATTATTCGGCTGTGCTGTATTGCTTGGCGATTCACTGCACGAAGCGCTTGGTGTCGCTTCTATCAAGCTGTCAAGACCGTCTGCCTTGTTGACCACAACAGGCTTTTCAGGCGTCGGCTGGCACGCCGTCGTAAAGCACCCCACAAACAGAATGATCGCCAGCACGCCCGCCATCAGCTTGGTGCTGCGTTTGCTCTTGCAATTCATATAGGCCCCCCTTATTCTTTTCTCCGCATTTTTTTCGGTATGACTCAGTGCCATGCCGAGCAGATATTGCGGCGCTTTACTGCCCGAAAACATGTCGAGCAGCGTTAAAACATATTGCTTTTTTTGCTGTTGATCAAGCGTTTTTAGCACCATGCTGTCACACGCGGTTTCCATATCATCAACCATGAATTTGCCCATCAGCCAGACCACCGGATTGAACCAATAGGCGGCAAGCAACAATCGCAGCAACAGGCCGGTGACATGATCGCCGCGTTTGTAATGCGTCAGCTCGTGCTTGATGGCAAACGCAAGCTGCTGGTCATTCAGAGTTTCGGCCATATCGGCGGGCAGAATCATTTTAGGCCGAAGGCCTACCGTCAGCGCTGGTGTGGACAATCTACGCATGATCCTGACTGATATGTTCTTGCGTATCCTCAGTTCGTTTTTGCACGCAGTTACGATTTGAAGCACGCGCAAAGACGGCTTAGTGCCATGTTGCTTTATCATGCGATTCATTTTTCGCATCGTCAATAACAGCCACAGGGCAAAAATGAATACACCTGTCAGCCATGCGGAGATGACGTAATCCGGCCATGTCAAAGCTGTAGCTGGTTGTGGAACAGCTTTCGCGTTGCTTGGTGCTTGAGACTGCGGTGCAGTTGTTTTTTGCTGAGACTGTATGTTGCTTAGAGAACTTAAGTTGGTCTGTGACTGAACGATTGTGTCTACAGAGTGGTGTTCGGATGACGGTGCCTGCTGAATAGCGGCTGCTGTCTCAGGTGCTTGGGCAGGTATTACAAACAGCTTGATTTCGCTGTCGATGGTGACCGGAACGCACAGCCGCGCAATCATCAAAAACCAAATGAAGAAATGCATAACCGGCGATATTTTTTGATGAAGAGCCTTTTTTATCGCTATAATTGCTATAAAAAGTATAACCGCATATACGGATATCTCCAGCAGTCGATTCAAAATAGTCATCTGCATTCACCTCTGTTCAGTTCGTCAATCAACGCTCTGAGCCTCTCTTGACCGGTTTCGGAAAGCTGTGTATCTCTGACCATGCATAGCAGCAGCTTTTCAGCACTATCGCGGCTGAACTTTTGGAGTATGCTCCTGCTTTCCGCTTCGATGCAAGCATCCTTTTCAACGAGAGGAAAGTAGAATTTGTTTCTGCCTCTTTTCTTAAACCCGGCGAAGCCCTTCTCGCAAAGCACATTCAGATAAGACGCATACGTTTGATAATTCCAATTGACCTTATCGCCGATGGCATCGATGATTTCCGAGAGCACCTGCGGCTCATTGCCCCATAAGGTGTCCATCACAATCCATTCAAAGGGTGTTAATGTTTTTTGCTGCATGGCCATGAATTTCTCCTAAAAATATTATACTAAGATTAGTTTTGTTATTATAGTTACAATAATACAATTGCCAAGCATTGTCAACAATTATTTCTTTAGAGCTAAAGACGAAATAATAATTTACTTCTTATGCCGTTTATGCAGCTTTCGTACATGGTGATATATAGCAGTGTCTTGAACGTCTTCGCTGGTTTTAAATTACAGATAGAGTTTATAAATAATATAAGGTAATACTGACTTTATAAGGTGAAAGGATATTGTATGATGAATCAAGAACAATTGAAACGTATGCAATCCGGCAAGGGGTTTGTGGCCGCGCTCGACCAAAGCGGCGGAAACACCCCCAAAGCACTTGCGCTCTACGGAATCAAAGAAGACAGTTATAGAAGCGATGACGAGATGTATGATATCGTTCATCTAATGAGAACGCGCATTATCAAAAGCCCGGCTTTTTCGTCGCAGCACATTTTAGCGGCAATATTGTTTAAAAACACAATGAACCGAAATGTTGACGGTGTTCTCACTGCGGATTACCTTTGGGAGAAAAAAGGCATAGTCCCCATACTAAAGGTGGACGACGGGTTGGCTGCGACGGAAGACGGCGTACAGCTGATGAAGCCGATTGCCGGCCTTGATGCCCTGTTAACGCAGGCTGTGGAAAGAAACATTTTCGGCACCAAGATGCGCTCGGTGATAAAGGACGCAAATCCGATCGGTATTAAGAAAATTGTTGATCAGCAGTTTGAAATCGGTCTGCGGATATTTAACGCAGGGCTTATACCGATACTCGAACCCGAGGTAGATATCCACAGCAGCAGCAAAGAAGACTGTGAAGTGCTCTTAAAGTTTGAAATTGAAAGAAATCTCGCTGCTTTGAGCAAGCAGGTGAAGCTGATGTTTAAGCTGACAATACCATCTAAAGACGATTTCTACAGCGACGTGATGACGGATGAGCATGTGGTCAGAGTGGTGGCTTTGTCGGGCGGATATCCGCAGAGTGAAGCCAACGCGCTGCTGGCGCGCAACCATGGGTTGATCGCGAGCTTCTCACGTGCACTCTCTCAGGGGCTCACCGCGCAGCAAACGGACGCAGAATTTAACGATATGCTGGCTGCGTCGGTCAAGGCCATTTACGAAGCGTCGATAACGTGACTGCCACTCAGTCGTATAACGCTATGAAAGCAATATGGACGGCATGAGCCGTCCTGTTCTTTACAACCAAGGGATTAATACTTTTGCGCAATAATCATCCCAAGCTGCTCCGAATATCTTTGAGAGCATCTGCTCTTCTTCAGGCGAATATAACCGAGACCCGATATAAATGACAATTCCGATCAATAAGCCGAGCCAGGTGTTGAAAAGAAAGCCGACCCAGGGCAAAACCAGCAGAGCAACACCTGTATACAGCGGGTGCTTCATGATCGCGTAAGGCCCTGTGGTAATCAGCTGCTTTTTTGGGATTTTCGTCAGTATCAATATGGCTGACCATAACCAGTTGACCACGCCCGGAATCAATATGATGACCGAGGCCCAAAGCATGGCATCGGGCGGGCCGCCAACGCTGAATACTGACGGAATCGCGATGTTCAAAACCAAACCGACAACCAAAAAAGGAAGCGCCAACAGACCGATCTTTCTCCCATTCCCCACAAGCACCATCAGTTTCATAAAACATCCTCGCTTTAAGTCAATATTTTACGGCATAATAACCGCTGCTTAATTCGACAAAAAGCAAACAAAACCCTTCTGAGCCTTTGGTTTTGTCATTGCGTTTCCAGCCAGTTAACGAACTCGTCCGTGGTGTATGTGAACGTCACACGTGCGACTGTGTCTTTCTCGACGACAAACTCACTCAAGCCATATTCCGCGCCGGACCAATCATAGGTATATCCAAGGCGCGTCCAAGGGTAAGCGCCATCAAAATATGAATCGATAATATTTTCATTAAACCATGCTACAAACGCAGCGTCAGCACTGTCGTCAAACTGCATTTCCGTCACGGGCTGTGTGATATCATACGAGTAAGCGGGGCGTTTCACAGCGTCCAGTGCCACCCACATACCGGTAAAATGCGTATACTCTTTTTCCTCAGGCAGCCCAAGCAGCTGTTCAAATCTGAGCTCCCAGTCGGTCACGCCGGCTTTATGGCTGTCATACCACTCTGCGATTTCTTTATCGGTAAAGCACCAGACCTCTCCGTGAGATAACGTTGTATCCTCCCCAGAAATATAGCTATCGGGGTATTTGTGCCAAGTGATCAGCAGCACTTCTCCCTCTTTGTTAACCGTTGCTTTGTCACTTTGCGGCGTGATGGTCACCACAGAATGAATTTCATCCGTTTCTATCGTCAGGGCATCTTGCATGGCCTGTTCGTAAAGACCGGCGGACGACAATGCAGGCTGTGATGCGTTAGCCCATGCAACAGCCCCGATGGTTGCGCCGACAGCGATGAGTACAAGCAGCACGGCGAGCGCCGGTGTCACCAGCTTATGTGTGAAGAATTTTTTCATATGTCACCCCTAAATTCGATTAGCTCATTGAGTCAATATCCAAACAAACCTTCGGGATGCCCCCGCATTTTGCATATTGGGTTCGACAATGTATTGAACCTATAACTTGTCTTTATGAGTATACAATAATGTTACAACAATAGGTAAAAAAATAAAAGCCTCGGAAATTACCGAGACCTTCACAAATTACTGCTTAAAGGTTGTAAATATCTCCATACTTCTCATTCAAATAATCGATATAATACGTCGCAGACAAATCCTCTCCCGTCACGCGCCTTAATAGCTCATCCGGCAAATAAACGGAGCCGTGCTGATGAATATTGTCCTTAAGCCAGCCGTTCAGCGACATGAGGTCTCCCCTCTCAATTAGCTGCTCAAAATCCGGCATGTCCTTTTTGAGCCGGCTCATGAACTGCGCACCATAAAGGTTCCCGAGCGCGTAGCTCGGGAAATACCCAAAGCTGCCGCTCGACCAATGCATATCCTGCAGAATGCCCTCCGCGTCAGTCTTTGGCTCCACACCGAGATACTCCTTGTATTTCTTGTTCCACAATACTTTTAGCTCATTGATACCCGCGTCGCCGTTAAATATCGCTTTTTCCAGCTCGTAACGGATAATGATATGCAGGCTGTATGTCAGCTCATCTGATTCGATACGAATCAATGACGGCTGCACCTGATTGATCGCCTTGTAAAACGTATCGAGCGGCACATCTTGAAACTGCGGGAAGCACCTTTGCGTTTCGGGATAGAAGTACATCCAGAAAGCGCGGCTGCGCCCGATAATGTTCTCATAAAGCCGCGACTGCGATTCGTGTATGCCCATCGACGTGCCGGTTTTAAGCATCGTGCCAATCAGTTTATCGGAGATGTTTTGCTCGTAAATCGCGTGGCCGCCTTCGTGAATACAGCTGAACAACGCGCTTTGAAACTCCTTTAGATAATAATGCGTCGTAATTCTGACATCGTGATTTCCAAGCGTATCCGTAAACGGGTGCACACTGACATCAAGGCGTCCGGCTTCAAAGTCATAGCCCATTTTTTCAAGAACGCTGCGGCAGAGCTGCTGCTGAGCATCAAGAGGATAATCGCTGTGCAGAAAATCGTTATTCGTTTTACTTCCTCTCGATTTAATTTTATCCAGCAGCACAATAATGGCATCTTTAAGCGCGCCAAATATCACATCAAGTTTTTTTACTGTTATGCCCGGTTCGTATAAATCCAGCAGCTTGTCATAGCGGCTGTCGTCAAAGCCCCAGTATCCGATGAACTCACGGCTGAAATCGATCAGCTTTTTGAGATGCGGCTTAAATAAATCATAGTCTGATTTTTCTTTAGCCAGTTCCCACGCCGATTCCGATTCTGAGCAAGCAATCACGTAATCGCGGTAACGGTCTTCCGGAACCAGCGTCGAGCGATCATATTCCTTTTTCGCGCGGTCAGCCATTGCCTTAACGATATCATTCTCCCCGTGGTTGGCTGAAAAATAGTCGATATAGTCTTTGATCTCCGGCGAAGTCTGACGTTTGTACATCTCGGCCGACAGATAGCCCAGCATCTCTGCGCGGTAGGGCGCGCTCTTTTTCGGCATGCTGACCCGAGCGTCCCAATAAAGCGTGCTGATTGCGCTGCTTAACAATTCTATATCCTTCATATAAGATTTAAAGTCGCTGAGTTTTTCAGAGCGTTCGTTTGCCATCTGACACCTTCCCGAATACGTTTTTATAAAGTATATCACAGCTTAGGGGCTTCCATACACTTAAAAAAGACATCGTGGAACATAATACGTTTAAGATGCTTTCGGGAAACAAAAATGGAAGGAATCGCACCCTCTTGTTAATATTTACAGTCAATCGGCTCTTCCCACCAGCCAAACGCGACGCGACCTTCGGCCTTAGCATCAGGATTTTCAGGGTGAGATAAGAAAACGGTAAACGAGCCCCCGGGCGGAAAAATGAATTTTCCATCCTCTTCTGCAACAATTGTGCTCTCGGCTTCTCCCCTTCTTACAAAAGCTTTTATTCCTTTTGGCTCATCAGAAACCTCATCGGCATAGAGCAGCTTAACCTTCGGAATCGGTGTCGGCTCAAACGCGAGATTTGATGCGGTGACGAATTCGGATTGTCTCGGAAGCCCCGGCAGACAGGCATTAAACCATATCTGCGCCCGGAACACGCTGAACAAGCTGGTCACGGTCCACACATTAACATGAAGTAATACATTTGAGTATATCGGGTTATATAGGCTGGCCCACGCGCTCATATCCCGTCCGGTGTATATAAGATTATCTGCGTAACCGGTAAAATATTTGCCTTGCGCTGATTTATAGAGTGTAATCGGTACAGCGACTGTTTGCGGCCTACGAAATTCCATCTTTTCTGGATGCATGTGTTGCTCACCTCTGTTTCTCTATATAAATATGTTCAGAGTCAGCAACATGTGTACAAACAAAAACTGCTTGAAGGAAGGTGCCGGTGATTTGTTTCAGGTATTATTTAAAGAGCTCACGGAGGTCATGTCAATACTTTATCGCTTCATTCATAGCGGCTATTGCGCACTCAATCATATCATCGCTTGGCTCTTTGGTGGTGATGCGCTGGGCAGCCAGCCCCAGCTTTAATATCAGCGGCACTCTTTTTGAGCGCATGGCTTCATAAGAAAGCCCTGCCGCGATAAGCATGACGACGCAAAGAATAAGGCTTTGCTCTTCTTCTGTCAGCTGCGGCGGTAAGAACATGGATACGGCAACAACGGCAAGTACGATGACAGCCACCATCGATGTGCCGCATCGCTTATGAAACCGGCTTTGCGTTCTCACATTCTCAATGGTTAAATCAAGGCCTTTTTCGTAGCAGCTAATGGCTTTATGCTCAGCGCCGTGGTACTTAAGCAGTTTGTTAACCGAAGGCAAAAGGGTGATGAGATAAAGGGATAATATGAACAGCATCAGATCACCGATGCCAAAGATACCGGATAAAAGATAATACGGTTTTGATTCGGGGATATGTGAAAAGAGATATCCATACCACATTTCAGACGCAAACACATAAGCAACCAGAATAAAGGCAACGGCGGCAATGTGAAGCACTAAATTAATCGAAACAGGCGGCTGATTGTATTGCTTTAAAAGGCGATACGCCTGTCTTATTATTTGAGCGGAGGCTTTAAATGACGCGGCAAGCTGTTGAATTCCCCGCAGTATCGGCAGCTTTTTTCGAGTCATCGGTTGATGCTTGCTCACCCATGAGCCGGTTACAATATGGCCGGAGCGCAAACGCAGCGCCAACGATATTTTGTTGCCGCTGCGCATCATCACGCCGTTTGGCAGTGCCTGCCCGCCTATTGGAAGCCCGCGTTTTAGTTCCATTTCAATGTCTCATAAAGTTTCTATATAATATGATTGTCATAACCTTTTTAAATATCGTTAAACTATTTAAACAAATTGCCATCAGGCTCATGATCACCTTTCATTGGTTTGCTGCGTCTTTTCAAAACAACGATCACGATGAGTGAAACCACGGCAATCCCCAAACCAATCCATAATCCTTCGAGACTTGTTCCCGCTGTTGCGGTTTTGCTGATGCAGTGCGGCGCGATTCTTGATCTAATTTCATTCGCATCAGAAGTACCGAAAACACCAAACTCAACACACCAATCAATAAAAGAACCGTTATCATAGAATTCCGGAGAATCGGCCCATTCATAATAAAACTGTTTGATATCATCGGGCATATTTGTTATAACCCCATTTGTAACGGTCAATTGGGTATCCAAATCCTCATCAGACCATGTCTGCTCAAATATCTCATCCATCTTTTGAAAATCGCCCGGCTCAGATATAAAGC
>JAEZIW010000237.1 GCA_023436525.1 Bacillota bacterium
GGCTATCCCTCCCTTTTTTGGTCATTTTAATAGAACACGGCGGAATAATCAAGGGACATCGATTATATTAATACTTTTTTCATATTATTTTATATATAGGCGGACAAACGTGCTATTTATCGGCTCCCATACAGAAATTCAGCGCGGCAATGACAGTATCCATATCCGGATTGCCTTCAAAAAAAATCGTATCTCCGCAGAAAAAAGCGGGGATCAGCCGATGACTGAACCTTGCCGCTTCTTCGCTTTGCACATTCAAATGGCGGATATCAACCGTCCTATACTCAGGATGCGTGGATAAAGCCCGATCCAGCAGCATTTTTGCTTTTTTGCAGTATCCGCAGTTATCGCCATACAACAATATAAGTTGTTTCAATGATATCCCTCCCATTATGAATATATGTAGGGATGGTTGTACATGTGAGCGTGTGTACAATAAGCGATTGTGATGCAATATTTTTTTTGCAATCATGCAAAAAACCACTCAATTATAGTTGTAAAGCTGAATATAATGTGTTATCATACGTTTAAATGAAGGTTATAAATAGATAATATGCAAAATGCATTTAACCAACGGAGGTTTTTATGATATTATCCAGCAAAGCAGTTAATATTTCGCCGTCTGCAACACTCAAAATTGACGCAATGGCCAAAAAGCTGAAAAGCGAAGGGCGCGATGTGGTGGGCTTCGGTGCCGGAGAACCCGATTTTGACACGCCCGAGAACATAAAAACCGCCGCGAAGAAAGCGCTGGATATTGGATTGACCAAGTACACACCGGCCTCCGGGTCTCAGGAGCTGCGCGCCGCCATTGCCAAAAGGCTTTTGGATCGTTGCGGCCTTGAATACTCTCCCGAGGATATCGTCGTTTCCAACGGTGCCAAGCATTCATTGTTTAACATATTCGCAGCCATTTTAAACCCGGGCGATGAAGTGATTATTCCTTCGCCCTATTGGCTCACTTACCCCGAACTCGTGATGATGTCGGACGGCGTGCCCGTATACATCGAAACGGGGGACAGCTTTAAAGCAACGGCGGCTCAGATAAAAGCCGCCATCACAACCAAAACAAAAGCGTTGGTTTTAAACTCGCCCTCCAACCCGTGCGGCTCGGTCTACTCGCGAAGCGAGCTTGAGGCCATTGCCAAGGTGGCGGTAGAGGCCGGAATCTTCGTGGTATCCGATGAAATCTACGATGAATTGATCTATGAAGGCGAGCACGTCAGCATCGCGTCACTCGGTAAGGAGATTAAAGACCTGACAATCGTGGTGAATGGCATGAGCAAAACATACGCGATGACAGGCTGGCGTATCGGGTATACCGCGAGCACGAGGGAGCTGGCTAAGGTGATGGGCGCATACCAATCTCATTCTGCGTCTAACCCGAACTCAATCGCGCAGTACGCCGGTATTGAAGCGCTTCTGGGCCCGCAGGATCAAGTGAAGCATATGAAAGATGTGTTTGATAAACGGCGCAAACTGCTGTGCGGGCTGATCAATGATATCGATGGCTTGTCGTGCGAGATACCGGGCGGTGCGTTTTATGTGATGATGAACATTTCACAGCTGATCGGAAAGAAGTATGACGGCATAGAGATAACCGGCTCGCTCCGTTTCTCGGAGCTGCTGCTTGAACAAACACTAACAGCCGTGGTACCGGGCGTTGCATTCGGTGCCGATAACTATGTACGGCTCAGCTATGCGATCAGTGAGGAGAACATTAAGAAAGGGCTTGAGAGAATTAAGGAATTTGTGCTTTCTCTTAAAGCGTGAAAGGGGATAAATTTATGAAGTGTGATGTCACAAAGGGCGTTGACAAGAGATGGTATCTGCTGCAGGAGCACGACTATAAATATTCGTTTCAGGATGTGGAGGAGCCGCAGCTTTTCCGCGAAGTGTTCGATTATGATTCTGTCCCCAAAATCACGTTCAATCATCGCGTGGTGCCCATGCGTATGCCTGAAGAAATCTGGATCACCGATACCACCTTCCGCGACGGTCAGCAGTCGCGCTCGCCGTTTACGGTGCAGCAGGTTATCGACGTATACAAAATGCTTCATAAGCTGGGCGGCCCCAAAGGCATCATTCGCCAGAGTGAGTTCTTTGTGTATACGCAGAAGGACAAGGAAGCCCTGCAGGCCTGTCTCGATCTTGGCTACGAGTTCCCTGAGGTGACAACGTGGATTCGCGCGAGCCAGAAGGATTTTGAGCTTATCAAATCATTCGGCATCAAGGAAACGGGCATTCTTGTGAGCTGCTCGGATTATCATATTTTTAAGAAAATGAACTTGACGCGTAAGCAGGCGCTTGATAAATACCTTGATGTTGTTAAGATGGCGATTGACTACGGCATTAAGCCGCGCTGCCACTTTGAAGACATCACGCGCGCCGATTACTACGGCTTTGTGATTCCTTTTGCGGATGAGCTGATGAAGCTGACAGAGCAGACGGGTGTGCCGATAAAAATTCGCGCATGTGACACGCTTGGATACGGAATCACCTATCCGGGAGCGGCGCTGCCGCGCAGCGTTCAGGGCATTATCTACGGGCTGCAGGAGTATTCCGGCGTTCCGTCCGAAATGCTTGAATGGCACGGTCACAACGATTTTTACAAGGTGGTTACCAACTCGGCAACAGCCTGGCTATATGGTGCGTCGTCGGTTAACTGCTCGGTGCTCGGCATCGGCGAGCGTACAGGCAACTGCCCGCTTGAGGCGATGGTGATGGAATACTGCGGCCTCAAAGGAACAACGGACGGTATGGATCTGTCGGTGATTACCGATCTTGCAGAATACTTTGAAAACGAGCTGGGTACGGAGATCAGCCCGAGAACGCCGTTTGTGGGACGCAATTTCAATTCGACTCGCGCCGGCATTCATGCGGATGGCCTTTTGAAGGACGAAGAGATCTATAATATATTCAACACAGAGAAACTGCTGAACCGTCCTGTTACCGTCGCGGTTGATGCGCATTCGGGCCTTGCGGGCATTGCGCATTGGCTGAACTCGCACTTTAAGCTCAAGGGTGAAGCGGCGATGGGCAAGCAGGAGCCTCTTATCGTCACAATCAAGGCGGAAATTGACAAGGAGTTTACGGAAGGCCGCACCACGGCGTTCGGCGACGACGAGCTCGAAACCATCATTCGCATGGTGGATGAAACCGCCTATATCGCGCTTTGTCACCACCGCAAAAGCCTGATGGCCAAGGACGCATAACGCACGCATATTATCAAATTCGCGTGCAGAGAAAAAATAGAAAAACTGCCCTGTTTGTGTATGCAGGCTCTTTACAAACAGGGTGGTCTATGATAATCTTTAATAAGTTGAACACCTTTAAATCGGTCCAGAGAGTCCGGCAAGGTTAGGGTATCCTATGTTTATTAAGCCTTGCCGAGCGCAAGGCTTTTTTGATACGATAAAAGAGAAAGGACGGTGAAACAAGTGGATAAAGCGCTTATAATGGACGAAATGGCGCTGGATAGGGCGTTAAAACGTATCGCGCATGAAATTGTGGAGAAGAACAAGGGCACAGACAATTTGTCTCTGATTGGTATCCACCGCCGCGGCGTTCCGATTGCCAAACGCATCGCGGCCTATATCAATGATTTTGAGGGTGCCGCCGTGGATGTGGGAACGCTGGATATCACCTTTTACCGGGACGATTTGTCGCTGCTGGCCGACCATCCCGTGATCAAGGGAACGGATATCGCGTTTGACCTCAACAAAAAAACCGTGGTGCTCTGCGACGACGTTTTGTACACGGGGCGTACCGCACGTGCCGCGCTTGATGCGCTGATGGATCTTGGACGTCCGAACTATATTCAGTTGGCTGTGATTGTGGACAGGGGTCACAGAGAACTGCCGATTCGCGCCGATTACGTCGGAAAAAATATTCCGACATCCAAAAGCGAAATCATCAGTGTCCATGTGAAGGAGATTGATGGTTTTGACAATGTTGTTATCAACGATTTGCCGGTATAAACCTTATCTTCAGTGATAAGGTTTTTTTTAAGGAATCAAAAGGCTGTAATCAGCCGGATAAAAAAGGGAGCAACCAGCGCTCCTGATAAAGGAACTGAAAATCTATGTATTTATCACAAAAAGATTTGATTGGCCTATATGATATGCCCGCGGAGGAAATCGCCCATATTCTTGATACCACTGCGACAATGAAGGCGTATCTGCAGCAAAGTGCCAAAAAGATGCCCCACATGCAAGGTAAATCCGTGGTGGCACTGTTTTATGAAAACAGCACGCGCACGCGCCTGAGCTTTGAGCTTGCGGCGAAATTCCTCGGCGCGACATTCAGCAACCTCGGCGTTTCCTCCAGCTCTGTGGCCAAGGGAGAAACACTGCTGGACACAGGCTATACCATTGAGGCGATGGAGACTGACGTGATCATCATCCGTCACCCGTATGCGGGTGCGCCCAAGCTGCTGGGTGATAACTTCTCGGGCAGCGTCATCAACGCGGGCGATGGAATGCACGAGCACCCCACGCAGGCGCTGCTCGATATGTTCACGATGAAGGAACGCTTCGGCGACGTAAAGGGGCTTAACGTCTCGATCATCGGCGATATATGGCACAGCCGTGTGGCGCGCAGCAACCTCTGGGGCTTAAAAAAACTCGGCGCGAATGTAACGCTCTGCGCCCCCAAAACGCTGATACCGTATGGCATTGAAACGATGGGCGCGCGC
>JAEZIW010000248.1 GCA_023436525.1 Bacillota bacterium
TCAGGTCGGCATGATGATGACCAAATTGGGGGGAGAAGAATCATGAAACAACCATCAACAGTACCCTTTATGCGCATTGTCAAGCGCGATTCGATTCCGCTCAGGAATGCCTTGCTGGTTCGCCTGCTGGGCTTGCTGCTGGGTCTCATCGTCAGCGCTGTCGTTATTTATGCTATCGTCAAGCTCAATCCGCTCAAGGTTTATGGCGCGATGTTCGAGGGTAATTTCGGTTCCGAAAAGCGCTTTTGGGTGACCCTGCGTGATATGATGATGCTGCTGTGTATCGGTATTGGCCTCGCGCCCGCTTTTAAAATGCGTTTTTGGAACATCGGCGCGGAAGGTCAGATTCTCGCGGGCGGTATTGCAACCGCAGCCGTGATGATCTATTTGGGTAAATCAATGCCGACGTGGGCGCTATTGCTCGTATCGTTGGCTGTCAGCATTGCGGCAGGCGCTTTGTGGGGGTTCATACCCGCGGTATTCAAGGCGCGGTTCGGGACGAATGAAACGTTGTTTACGCTGATGATGAACTATGTTGCCATACAGCTCACGTCGTATTGTGTTGCGCTGTGGGAAAATCCGTTTGGATCCAATACGGTGGGCATTATCAACCAGCAGACAAAAGCCGGCTGGTTTCCGAAGATATTCGGTGAACAATATATGCTGAACGTGTTGATTGTGCTTGTGTTGACAATCGTTATGTTCATTTATTTGAGATACTCCAAGCAGGGGTATGAGATTTCCGTGGTCGGAGAATCGGAACGCACGGCACGGTACATCGGTATTCACGTAAAGAGTGTTGTGGTCCGCACAATGATGATTTCCGGTGCGATCTGCGGCCTCGCGGGCTTTATTGCGGTGGCAGGCTCATCACATACGATATCCACAAGTACAGCGGGCGGCAATGGGTTTATCGCCATCATTGTGGCGTGGCTGGCAAAATTCAATACCTTTATGATGATATTCGTCGCTGCATTGCTGGTATTTTTAGAAAACGGCGCCATGGAGATTGCATCGCGTTATAATATGAACGATTTTGCATCGCAAATGATTACGGGTATCATCCTGTTCTTCGTGCTCGGCAGCGAGTTCTTTACAAACTTCAGGCTGGTATTCCGCAGCGGAAAGGAGGCCTGCTGATATGGATCAGATACTGTCCTTATTACAGGCGGCGATTGTTTTCGGTACTGTCATTCTCTTTGGTTCATTGGGTGAAATCATTACAGAGAAGTCCGGAAATCTGAACCTTGGTGTTCCCGGAATCATGTACCTTGGGGGCATCGCGGGGTTGGCGGGTTCATTCATTTATGAATCAAGCACAGCGTCACCTGTCCCCATCGTCGGGCTGCTGATCGCGCTGATTTGCGCTATCGTGGCATCAGTGCTGGGTGGCCTGATATACAGCTTTTTAACCATCACACTGCGAGCGAACCAGAACGTGACGGGGTTAACCCTCACCATCTTCGGTTCAGGCGTTGCGAATTTCTTCGGCGGAGCTTTGAACACTATGGCCGGCGGCGTTGGTCAGATTTCCGTAGCCGCAACAAGCAGCGCATACCGCGCCACATTGCCTTTCCTTTCGGAAGTGGGTTTGTTTAACGCACTTGGGTTTATGGTTTATCTCGCGATTATTCTTGCCATACTCTCCAGCTGGTTTTTGAATAAGAGACGCAAAGGCCTGAATCTTCGTGCGGTCGGCGAAAACCCGGCGACGGCAGATGCAGCCGGAATCAGCGTCACCCGGTATAAATATCTCGCAACCTGCGTCGGAGCGGCCATCACAGGCCTTGGCGGCTTGTACTATGTGATGGACTATATCAAAGGAACCTGGGCGATAGACGGGGGTATTGAGATGCTCGGCTGGCTGGCTGTCGCGCTGGTGATATTCGCGCGCTGGAAGCCCAAGCATGCGATATGGGGCGCGTATCTGTTTGGTGTGCTGTTCTGGCTCTTCTTCTATATACCGGGCCTCACGCGTTCGTCGCAGGAGCTCTTCAAAATGCTGCCGTATGTGTTCACCATAATCGTGCTGATTATCTTCTCAATGCGTAAAAAACGCGAGAATCAGCCGCCGGGCAGTCTCGGGCTTCCGTACTTCCGCGAGGACAGATAAACGTATTCAATGCAAGGCTCCGGTTAAACCGGAGCCTTTTTTGCGGCTGAAAACGATTCTTATGAGTAAAAAGACATGAACGCGGAAAAGTTGCGCTCGTGCTGAAGGATCGCGCGATTTTTGGCTTCAACAATGAACGAAGACGGTTTGCCGGTTTTGGTTTTGATAACAACTTTCTTGGCCAAAAATCTTGTTTTGAACGCCACGCCGGAGATATCATCATTGGGCAGAAGCACAGAAAGCTGAGGAACCGCCGTGACACCGGTGTTGTCAACTTTCAATGGCAGTATGGCAATGCCATCTTCAACTTTGTTGATGATCGCGTAAGCGTTCTTAGAAAACAAATTGGCGTAATAGATCGTGCTCTCAAGAACCACCTTCCATGCAGGCTTCACGATTTGTGCAAAAATATAAACGTTCTCATTTTTCCACAGACCGGCTTGAGACAAAGCATCCGCAACAAATTGATCACTTAACATTCAAAACCTCCGTCTCTTATTGGGATAATCAGCGTTAACGTCTTTCGAAAAGGAATATAATACCTAATAAGTATATCAGAAACACGCGAAAAATGTCAAACCATGCATGCTGCTGACAGTGATATATTCCTGGTGATGTGAAGTTTTATAGGTATAAGCATTTGAGCCGCGAAGGGTCAACTGCGCGTTGATAATAAAGGAACCATATGATATATTTTTAGAATAGTATTTCAACGAAGAAGGAAAACAAATGGATTATAAGCAATTGATAGCCGAAGTGGTGGCAAAAGCTTCCGGATTAACCGCAGAGGAACTGCTGCCGCTGATAGAGATACCCGCCGATACATCAATGGGCGATTACGCGTTTCCGTGCTTTAAGCTCGCCAAGGAGCTGCGCAAAGCGCCGCCGATGATTGCCGCTGATATCAGCGAAAAGCTGGAGAAGCCCGCATTCATTGCCGGTATTCAGGTGGTGGGCGCTTACATCAATTTCTATCTGAATAAACAGCGCTACATTGAAGGCGTGCTGAGCGACATCCATAATCAAAAGGACGGGTACGGCCGCAGCAGCCTCGGTGCGGGAAAAACCGTGTGTATCGATTATTCATCCATCAACATTGCCAAGCCGTTTCACATCGGTCATTTGTCTACCACGGTGATCGGCAACGCGCTTTACCGCATTTACGGCTATTTAGGCTACAAGCCGGTGGGCATCAATCATCTCGGAGACTGGGGCACCCAGTTCGGAAAGCTGATTGCGGCGTATAAAAAGTGGGGCAGCAAGCAGGACATCGAAAAAAACGCGATTACAGCGATGCTCGAGCTGTATGTGCGCTTTCACGACGAAGCCGAAAAGAATGACAGCCTCAACGACGAAGGCCGGGCCTGGTTTAAAAAAATTGAGGACGGCGATGCCGAAGCGCTGGAGATATTCAACTGGTTCAAAGAGCTGACGCTCAAAGAGGTCAGCGTGATATATGACATGCTCGGCGTTAAGTTCGACAGCTACGCGGGAGAAAGCTTTTACAACGATAAAATGCAGCCCGTGATCGACGAACTCAAAGAAAAGAATCTGCTTGAGTTTTCAGACGGCGCTTTCGTTGTGCGGCTGGGGGATGAGATGCCGCCCTGCGTGATATTGAAATCGGATGGTGCCACGCTGTATTCCACGCGCGACCTTGCCGCCGCGTTTTACCGCAAGAAAACATACAACTTTGATAAATGCCTGTATGTGGTGGCCTATCAGCAAAACCTGCACTTTAAACAATGGTTTAAGGTGGTGGAGATGATGGGGTACGAATGGGCAAAGAACCTTGAGCACGTGGCTTTCGGTATGGTGTCGCTCGAAGACGGCACGCTCTCCACGCGCAAGGGCAAGGTGGTTTTCCTGCAGGATGTGTTGAATCAGGCTATTGAAAAAACGCTGTCGATCATCGAAGAGAAATCGCCGAATCTGGAAAACAAACAAGACGTGGCCAAAACTGTGGGTGTGGGCGCGGTGGTGTTTGACACGTTGTCTTCCGCGCGTATCAAGGATATCACGTTCTCGTTTGATCGTGTGCTCAACTTCGACGGGGAGACCGGGCCGTACGTGCAATACACGCACGCGCGATGTGCGAGCCTGTTGAGGCGCGCGGAATTCGATTGGATGGCAGCTGAAAAGGATTACTCGGCGTTGAACAATGAAGAAGCGTTTGCGGCAGCCAAGCTGTTGTTTTCGTTCCCCGATTCGGTGCAGCGGGCATGCGAGAAAAACGAGCCGTATCTGATCACGCGGCACATGATTGAGCTCAGTAAGGCCATGAACCGATTCTACTATGAGCATAGAATTATCGACGAGGATACCGCCAAATCGGCAGCGCGCCTTGAGCTGGCGGCCTGTGTAAAGCAGGTGATAAAAGCGGGCCTCTGGCTGATTGGCGTGGACGCGCCCGAAAGAATGTAAAAACGCCGAACACAGATAATAAGGCGGAGGCAGCTCCGCCTTTGTTTTGTTAAAAAGAGCGTGCTTTTATACGTTTTTTGTGAGATAATACGGATTAGATTTTGATATTGATTTAGAGGTAATTATGCTGGACATCAAAAGAATAAGGACTTTGCCCGACGAGGTTAGCGCGAATCTTAAAAAACGCGGCGTTACGGGTATTGTAGAGCAGGTTATAGCGCTTGATGAGCAGCGTCGTGCGCTGATTGTGAAAACAGAAAGCTTAAAAGCGCAGCGCAATGAAGCTTCCAAACAGGTGCCGCTGAAGAAAAAAGCGGGTGAAGACGTAGAAGCGCTGTTTGCCGAGATGAAACGGGTTGCCGACGATATTAAAGCCATCGACGCAGAGCTGGCCGTGATTGATGCCAAAATAAACGACATACTGATGTCTACGCCCAACGAGCCGCTGCCCGATGTGCCCGTTGGGGCGAGCGATGCGGATAATGTGGAGATCAGGCGCTGGGGTGAGCCGCGTCAGTTTGGGTTTGAGCCCAAGGCGCACTGGGATATCGGCACGGCGCTGGGTATACTCGATTTTGAAACAGCGGCCAAGGTGACGGGCACACGCTTTGTGTTTTACAAAGGGCTCGGGAGCCGCCTGGAGCGCAGCCTCATCAGCTTTATGATTGATACGCATACACTGGACGGCCCTTATACCGAGGTGTTCCCGCCGTTCATGGTGAACCGCAATTCCATGATGGGCACGGGCCAATTGCCCAAGTTTGAAGAAGACGCGTTCAGCGTGAAAAATATGGACTACTTTATGATACCCACCGCCGAGGTGCCGGTAACGAACATGTACCGTGAAAGCATTATGGAGTCGCTGCCGGTATATCATACCGCGTACAGCGCTTGTTTTCGTGCCGAAGCGGGCAGCGCGGGCCGGGATACACGCGGGCTGATTCGTGTTCACCAGTTTAACAAGGTGGAGCTGGTCAAATTCGTGCGTCCGGAGGATTCGGAAAACGAGCTGCAAAGCCTCGTGAACGATGCCGAAAAGGTGTTGCAAAGGCTTGGGCTGCCTTACCGTGTGGTGCAGCTCTGCACCGGCGATATCGGCTTCTCATCTGCCAAAACCTACGATTTGGAGGTTTGGATGCCCAGCTACAACCGCTATGTGGAGATTTCGTCCTGCTCAAACTTTGTGGATTTTCAAGCGCGGCGGGCCGGTATTCGTTACCGTACCGACGACAAAAAGAACGCGTTTGTGCATACGCTGAACGGCAGCGGCGTGGCCATTGGCCGCACAGTGGCAGCGATACTCGAAAATTATCAGCGCGCCGACGGCACCGTAGAACTGCCTGAGGTACTCAAAGACTATATGAAAACAGATGAGATTATTTAAAGCACCGCGGAGAGTCTTTGTATATCCGCATGCTTTTTTGGGAGGTTTATATGGAAGAAAGAAAGAAGGAGTTTTCCAGACCGAAAAGAACGGCGCCGTCCAGCATCACCGTCAATGTGCGGCCGCGAACAGCTTTTGAAGAGAACAAAGTCAAAAAGAATCAGGAGTTTCCTAAGGGCCTGTTCCTCGGGCTGATGGCAGTGGGGGCTTTGCTGGTGGTGGGTATAATTGTGGTGGGTGTGCTGCTGCTCACACAGCCCAAAGCGGCCGCGGTGGAGGCGACCACGCCTGCCGCAACGCAGACAGCTGAGCCGCAAGTCACCCCTTCGGCGACGCCAAAACCGACACCGACACCGACAGCAACACCGATGCCGACCACGCCGCCTGAGGTGAGCGATGATTTAAAATCGATCTTTGAGGCACCGACCAACCCGATTCTCGATAGCGAAACACAAGGACAGTAAGCAAAAAGGCTGCCACCGGCAGCCTTTTATAATCTCACTTCGATTTAATCTTCAGTCTTAACCAAGTTTGACTCACCGAACATCAGCGCATCAGATACGCGTCGCTGACCGGTAAAAGAGCCACCGTATTTGCTGATGTTTTCTCCCATAAAGTTCATTGTTGCTGATGCACCGCCGTCAAAATTATAGGCCACCTGACATTGATATGACGCAAATAAGTTCGCGAGCTCTGTCAGCGTCATGCCTGTGCTGTAGCCCTTTTGCCGTCCGTCAACAACAACAAGCAAAAAGTGATTCGGTTCAATCATGCCGACGGCAGTACGGGGGTTTTTGCTTCTTAAGCGATGTTTATCGAGTCCCTCAGAAATGATACCGTCCTTAATCAGCGTCGGGCCGAAAGAGAAGGAATTTTTTACGCCTTGGGAGACAAGCTCGTCCGCAGAGGTTTCACCCTTCTCAAAAATCTTCATTGTCCCATCCGGTAAAAACGCCAAGGTTTCTGCTTTTTTATCATCCACACAAACAATGCCGTCACGAATAATCACGCCTTTAGGGTCTTCCGGAACATCATCTAAAAAGTCTCCGCTTACGGCAATGACGGATTTATAATTACGTGCAATTTTGTATAATTCAACATTTTTAGCACCCGGCTTGCCGATAACGGGAAAACCGCCGCGCTCCGTTTCTCCATTCTGAAGACGGATTTCAGCAGCATAGTAGGTAATGGTGTTTTCTTCGTCGAAAATACGGTTCACATCCACATAAAGAGAGGGCGACCGGTATTGCCAGTGGCCGTTTTCAACGTCGGCAGTCACTTCTTCTGCATCCGTAAAATACGGGTTCGGCGTCGGCTCGGGTGTCGGTTCCGGCGTGGGCACGGGTGTCGGCTCGGGTGTCGGCTCCGGCGTCGGCGCGGCTGTCGGCTGCGATGTCACAACGATTGGGGGCTGGCTTTGGCACGCGCTGAAAGACGCGATAAGCGACAGACAGAGCAGTATCATCAATAGTTTCTTCATAAGAACCTCCGGTAGAATAACTCTGACATTATAACACAATTAGCCGGATTTTCGCAGAAAAATTTCTGAAGCAAAAAAAATGCCCGACTCGTTTTCGAGTGAGGCATTGGTTAAGCCATCATCAGCCAAAATACTTGGCAGGGTCTTTGTAATTGCCGTTCACCAGATATTCAAAATGCAGATGATAGGACAGGTCGAGTTCCTTTGGCATTTCGCCGATTTTGCCGATTTGCTGGCCTGCGTTGATCTTATCGCCCTTGTTGATACTCATTTCTCCAAGACCCGCGTAAACGGTGGAAACCTTGTCGGAATGCGATATGATGATCACGCCGCCGTCCGATTCGTCCGCATAAACATCTTCCACGGTGCCGGAGAGTGCCGCTACCACGGGCGCGTCTTTTTCGGCTTGAATGTCAACGCCGTTGTGTGTGGCCCATATGTTAAGCGACGCGAAGAAAACAAGCTCATCTCCGGAGAACGAATTGATGATTTTGCCGTCGACAGGTTTTTTCAGTGAAATGGACCCGCTGCCGTTGGTGTTGCTTTGAGCCGACGGCTTGGCCGTGGGAGACGGCGCAACGCTGGGCGTTACAGACGGGGCGGGCGTTTGAGTGGCTGCCGCCATTTCTTCTTCAAGCGAAGGAACGTCTATCAGCGACACATCGGTACCTGATTCTTCGGGAACGCTTTGTTCGGCTCGCGGCCACGCCACCAAGGCGGTGATGCCTGCGGCCACCACGCATAAAAATATCAGAACGTATAATCCCTGTTTCTGAAAAAAAGCTTTGACGGATTGTCTGTTGATTTTGTCGGAAACCTTGTCTTTGATGCTTTTAAAATTCATTGTTTCACACCTCCACTGTTTTCATCTTTCCCATTATTGCGCAAAAAAATACCAGCACCGCAAAAAATGCCGTGCTGCAGGTATGTATCAAAATCACTGAATGTTTATTGAACGGTAACACCCGTAAAATAATGCGTTAAAATCTGAGTATAATCGGCTCCCTTTTTGGCCATTGCATTGGCTCCCGTTTGGCTCATACCCACACCATGCCCAAAACCGATCGTGGAAAAGGTGATGCCGTTATCGTCTTTAACGGTAAAGTTGGTTGAATTCAGAGCGAATATTTCTCGTATCTCGCGTCCGGTAAACGTTTCGTTCCCCACAGTCATGCTTTGAACGCGGCCTGAGTCAAACCGCTTGATTTCGCCGATGAGAGGTGCGTTATCAAAGCGAATGCTTGGAGAAAAGGCAGTCATCTTTTTGATGAAGTCGTCTTTGCTCACGGATACCTCGCCGTAATAACGTGACGACGACTCCTCACCTTCGCTGTCGACACTCACGAGATAAGGCAGTGCCTTGCCGTATACGTTTTCACAGTTCTCTGTTCGCCCGCCTGCCGAGGAGTGAAAAAAAACCTGAATCTCCTGTCCCTCGTAATAAATCATTTCACCGGTGGTCGTGTTCACGGCATCCACAATTTTTTGTGTGTTGACGGCGGCCTTGCTGCCCCAGTTTTTTGCCATCTCTTCGGGTGACAAATACGCCTGGCAATGGTTGCTCTGGCAGCAGATATCGGCACCCGGGTGCGCGGAGCATCCGCCGTGATCCTTTTTGTATTGTGTGTAGGTGCGTGCGGCGACTGCCTGCGCTTTAAGCGCTTCCGTTTCGTACGAAGCGGGCATCTCGGCCGCAACCACACCGACGAGGTATTCCTCCATCGGCATCTTGACGAGGTCGCCGTCTATCCACACCGTAATATCCGTTGATTGGGGCAGCTTAGAAATGCTGAACTCGATATCCGGAAGCATTTCCTGCGTTTCCGGTTTTGCATTCTTTTTAACAGTCAATGCCGGCAAAACAACGGCGATCAATACAAAAACGATGATCGCGATGATCAACGCACCTTCTCGGCTGAGACCACGCCCTCTTCTGAACAAATGCATGCACCTCCTCGTTAATGGGACATTCCAGTGTATGCACCAGTAACGTGATTATGACAAACGAACGACCGACGCACCCAAACCGATCAGCTTGTCTTCGAGGTTTTCATAGCCGCGGTCGAGATGAAAGATGTCGCTGATAAGCGTATCTCCTTTTGCAAACAGTGCCGCGATGCAAAGAGACGCTCCGGCACGCAGGTCCGTTGCCGAAACCTCTGCGCCATAAAGACAGCCGGAGCCGTTGATAATGGCTGTGGAGCCTTGCACGGTGATATCCGCGCCCATCTTTTTCAGCTCGCTGACATGCAAGAAGCGGTTTTCAAATATGGTTTCGTTAACAACGCTTTGCCCTTTGGCAAGGCAGCAGGCCGCCATAAACGGCGCCTGCATGTCGGTTGGGAAGCCGGGGTATGGTGATGAGACAATCTGCATTGGGCGGGCACCGCGGCCTTTAATGGTCAAGCCGCCTTCGAACGGAAATATTTCTGCGCCCGCTTCAATGAGCTTGCTGCAAACGAACTTTAAGTGCTGGGCGTCGGCACGGAGCAGAGAGACATCACCGCCCGTAACGGCAGCAGCGAGCATCAGCGTGCCCGCTTCAATGCGGTCGGAAATCGGCGTATAGTCTGTACCAAACAGTGTATCAACGCCCTGTATCACGATGCACTCTGCGGTGGTTGTTATTTGCGCGCCCATGCTGGTTAAAAAGTTTATCAGATCGGTGATCTCGGGCTCAAAGGCCGCCCCGTGTATGATGGTTGTGCCTTGAGCGAGTGTTGCCGCCATAATCAGATTCTCCGTCGCGCCGACCGACGGGAAACGAAGAATAACGTCCGCGCCGTTCAGCGGACGGCCCCATGCGTGAACATGGCCGTTCACCGTGACGGATTTGGCACCCAGTGCACGAAAGCCCTGTATGTGAATATCGATGGGCCGACTGCCGATTCGGCATCCGCCCGGCAGCGGCAGCGTGACGCTGCCTTCACGCGCAAGCATCGGCCCCATAAAAAGAATGGATGCGCGCAGCCGCTCCATGATATTGGCTGCAGGCGATGTGGTTTTAATCGATTTTGTCGTGATGGTGACAGTGTCATCCGACAAGCTCACCCGCGCGCCGAACGCTCTTAATAAGGTGAACATGTTTTTTACATCGCTGATGTCAGGTACCTTGCGGATGGTAACAGGCTCTGAGGTGAGCAGCGAGGCCGCGAGTATGGGCAGCACCGCATTTTTTGATGTGCTGACACTGCATTGGCCGTAAAGCGGCAGTCCGCCAGTAATCATCAGCCGTTTTCCTGGTTTTGAAGTCTGTGTCAGATTCGTCATAACCGATCCCTGCAAAAAAGATAAGATTATTATGTGCAGGCCGTGCAAAATCATAGCCTTAAAAATATGCCAAAGTTCGGCTTGATGGCGAGAATCAACCGAATAAAATTATTTAAAAAACAAGTTGACAAATGCAAAAAAAGGAACTAATATTACCCTATCAGACAGTACTCTATCACGTAGTGCACAACATGCTAGAACACTGTCTCAAAGAGTAATTGAAGAAAGGCGGCAATATGATCAGCAGTGATATTATCAGAGGTCATCTGGACCCCATTATTTTGCGCCTGATAATGGAGAAGGACCGTTACGGCTATGAGATCAGCAAAGAAATCAGCCGGCGGACTTCCGAGAGATTTGCCATTAAGGAAGCGACGCTGTACGCCGTGTTTCAGCGGTTGGAGAAAAAGGAACTGATCACCTCGTATGAGGGAGATGTTTCACTGGGCGGCAGGCGGCGGTATTACAGCATTACGCCGCTTGGGCGGGCTTTCTTTCACGAAGAGGTTGTGGAATGGCGCAAAACCAAAGAGATTGTTGATATATTTATGGAAACGGAGGAGCAGAAATGAAAACCATTCAGGAGCATGTGGACGCGCTGTTTCGGGAGATTCCCGACAGCGAACGTAAGGAATCATTAAAAAGAGAAATTGTTGAGAACCTTGAGGAAAAGGTGAACGATTTGATGGCTCAGGGCAAAGCGGAGGAAGACGCGATCAACCGAGCGATTGTGGAATTCGGCGACATAAGTGACATCAGAGACGAGCTGCGTGTGCAGCAGCAGCTGCCGCTTAAAAGGAGCAGCGCGGGGCTGCAGCTTGGGTATTCGGTGGTGGGCAGCTTGCTGATTATCGGGCTTATGCTGTTTATTAACTTAAGCATTGCGCCGGGGTTCCTGTGGTGTGTTTTCCCGATTTTCGGTGTGCTGTGGTGGCCTCTTTCTATGTTCTTCCGCTGGCTGAAGTACAAAAGGTAAAGAGGTGCTGTGATGAAAAGCTATAAAACTCAGTTTGCGGTGGCGGGCGCGGCGCTGATTGCGGTGATGTTCGCTGTGGTGAATATCATCACAACGCCGGGGTTTCTGTGGTGCATTTTTCCCATATATGCCGTCACATGGTGGCCGCTCGGGGTTGTGCTGTGCGGCAAAAAGCACTATCTCGCGTTTGCGCTGGCTGGCAGCCTGCTAACGCTTGCTCTGTTGGCGGCGGTGAATCTGATCGTGACGCCTCAGTATCTGTGGTTCTTGTATATTGTACCGGTGCTGTTAATTATACCCGCCGGGGTGCATCTGCGCGGCAGGATGATTTCGGTGCCCGTCGCGGTGCTGTTCAGTGTATTGTTGATTCTTTACTTCACAATTATCAATCTGCTGCTGACGCCCGGGCGTTTCTGGGCCGTTTACCCGGTCTATGCCGCGCTCTGGTGGCCGCTGAGCCTGTGCTTTAGAAATAAACCCAAGCCGTTTTCGGTGGCCGGCTCACTGATCACCATCGTGTTTCTCATCGCTACCAACCTGATGGAAACGCCGTACCCGTGGGCGCTGTATGCGTGCCCTCCGGTGGTGTTCTGGCCGCTGGCCATGTACGCAGGCAAGCGCTTTGGGAGGCTGGCTTTCTCTGTGGCCGCGTCGGCCGTTGTTATCGCCTATTACGGTGCGTTGAACGCATTACTTGAACCGCTCAGCCCTTGGGTGATGTTCGTGGCGTTTGGTGTGCTGTGGTGGCCGTTGTCCGTGTATTTCTACGGTCGGAAAAGCGCGCATGGCTATGCGGCCGTGATGAGCGCGCTCAGTATCGTATTCCTTGCGGCGGTGAATATGGTTTACTCGCCCGGCGCGCTGTGGGCGCATTACCCCGCGTTTGCGATACTGTGGTGGCCGATGACATTGCTGTTTGCACGCTATAAAAAGTGGCTGGCTTACGCGGTTGCCGCAACGCTTTTGAGCATCGTGTTCTTCGCTGTGGTGAATGTGACCACATCACCCGGTTTCCCCTGGAGCGTGTTCCCGTGCATGGCCATGCTTTGGTGGCCTCTCGCACTGGGCTTCAAACGAAAACCTCTCGCGCTTTCATTGGCGGGTGCGATACTTGTTATCGCCACACTGCTGACAATCAATTTGATCACCTCACCCGGGTTCTTGTGGAGCCTATTCGCGGCGCTCGGGGTGCTGTGGTGGCCAGCCGCTGTGGTTTGCAGAAAAAGCGCGACGGCGTTGTCAGTGGTGGGCAGTCTGCTCGTTATTGCGCTTGTGGTAACGGTTAATGTCATCACGTCGCCGGGTTTCCCTTGGAGTGTTTTTGCGGTGTTTGGGGTGCTGTGGTGGCCGCTGAGCGTCGGATTTCACAATGTGCGTAAGAAAAGGCTCGCGGCTCAAAGTCCAGCAGGCTGACGGTGATAAAGAATCATTGCATCAAGAGGCAGGAATGATCCTGCTTAAGGCTGCTGACAAAGATCTTTCATGTCATTTCGAGTGAGCGACAGCGAGTCGACTACGAAGTGGATCGAAATCCCATGTTTAAAGCGTTTTGCCATGGGATGCTCTCGTCGCTCCGCTCCTCAGCATGACAATTGGAGGAGTTTATCGTCAACTCGAGAAGCAGTAATGATCCTGCTTCTTTTTAGTTAACATAAAGACAGCGGTAAAATATTCGTGTAGAATATAGTCATTATGAAAAAAGATGCGGTAACGCTGAGCGGCCTTGGCTTTGAAATTCAGCGCAAAAAAATGAAGAACATGCGCATACGCGTAACCGGAGACAAGCGTGTTTGCGTGTCTGCACCGCATGGCCTGCCTGAAAACCGCATCATTGCGTTTGTCGCCCATCATGAAGCGTATATCAATGAACGCCTTGCATCGGTGGAGACAAAGCGCAGCCGCTGTTATCCGGCCGCGTATGAAAGCGGAGACAGCTTCTGCCTGGCGGGGCAGCGGTATAGGCTGCGCGTGGTGCACGATGAAAAGCCGTTCGCCGGGTTTAATGGTTCAGAGCTGGTGCTGTGTGTGCCGCCGGGGCAAAGCGCCAAAACGCTGTTTGCGCGTTACCTGTTGCGTACGGCCAAAACGGTGTTTTCCGAGCGCCTCGCAGCCATGCAAAAACGCATCAGCCCGGCGCCTTCCGGCGAGATTAAGCTCTCGGTGCGCAGCATGCTCACGCGATGGGGCAGCATCAACACAAGACGGCTGAATTTAAGCCTGTCGGTGCATCTGCTGCGATGTGAGACGGATTTGATTGACTATGTGATCATGCATGAGCTGTGCCACTTAAAAACGCCGAACCATTCGCGAGCGTTTTACAAAGCGCTGGAAGCATACTATCCGAACCGAAGAGAGCTGGATAAAAAGCTCGAGGAATACGGCCTCGTCGATTTTTAAGTCTATGAACATCTATGGGGTTATGTTAGAATAGGCAGGAATCAAAAAGCAAGGAGACTGACAAATTGGATTACGCAAAAGAAAGCTTAAAGCTGCATTACGACTGGAAGGGCAAAATAGAGGTAAAGGCTACGGTGCCGGTAGAATCCAAGCAGGATTTATCTTTGGCATATACCCCCGGCGTGGCAGAGCCTTGCCTTGAAATACAAAAAGACAATTCAAAGAGCTATGAGCTCACGCGCCGGTGGAACCTCGTCGCGGTGGTGACGGACGGCACAGCGGTGCTGGGCCTTGGCGACATCGGCCCCGAGGCGGGTATGCCCGTGATGGAGGGTAAATGCGTGCTGTTCAAGGCGTTTGGTGATGTGGACGCGTTTCCGCTCTGCGTGAAGTCTAAAGATGTGGACAGCATTGTCGAGACGGTGTATCAGATATCCGGCAGCTTTGGCGGCGTGAACTTAGAGGACATTGCCGCGCCGCGCTGCTTTGAAATCGAGCAGAAATTGAAGGAACGCTGTGACATCCCGATATTTCATGACGACCAGCACGGTACGGCTGTGGTGACGGCGGCGGCAATGATAAACGCGATGAAGCTGACAGACCGCAAGCTTGAGGAACAGGAGGTTGTGGTATCGGGCGCGGGCGCGGCGGGCGTGGCGATAACCAAGCTGCTGATGAGCATGGGCCTGAGAAACGTGATTCTTTGTGACTCAAAGGGTGCGATTTATGAAGGGCGCGAGGGGCTTAACCCGTTTAAGCAGCAGATGGCGGCGATATCCAACCGCGAGATGAAAAAAGGCACGCTTGCGGATGTGATTAAGGGATCGGATGTGTTTATCGGCGTTTCGGCACCGAATATCGTTTCCGAAGAGATGGTGAAGTCGATGAATCCCGATCCGATTCTGTTTGCGATGAGCAACCCCGTGCCGGAGATTATGCCGGAACTCGCAATAAAAGCCGGTGCGCGTGTGGTGGGCACAGGCCGCAGCGATTTTCCGAATCAGATTAACAATGTGCTGGCGTTTCCGGGGATTTTCCGCGGCGCGCTGGATGTGCGCGCGAGCGACATTAACGATGAGATGAAGATCGCGGCGGCGTATGCGCTGGCGAACCTCGTTTCGGATGAGGAGCTGTGTGAAGCCTGCGTGATTCCGGCACCGTTTGACAAGCGCGTGGGGGCGGCGGTGGCCGAAGCGGTGGCCGAGGCAGCCAGGAAGAGCGGCGTGGCACGGCTGTAAGCCATAACAGATTGAGAGGGAGCCGGGTTAACATCCGGCTTCTTTTTTATTATCGTTCCCGCACAATTCAAAAAAATCAAAAGAGATACCCTAACCGCATGGGACAACTTAAACATATGTAGGCTGAACGACATACCCCAGTTGAGGCACAAGTGGGAGTCGTTCCCGACGATTTGAGATATTTTAGTTCCGGTGAGGTAATGATGATAATGTTCATGATGCCTATTCTCTTTGTTATAAGCAGAATAATGGGAAGAAGAATAAAAATAAGAAAGATGCACACCTTACAGCAAGCACACACAACATGGCGTCGATGTCACCAAGCCGGCATGCGATTAATAAAATAATATTGCAAACATTGAATGAAAAGGAGCGAGAGCCATGTCATACAATTGCGATCAGGACAGCATATTGAGTGAACTTGAAGACAATATTGATGAATGCGTGTGCGTCACCACAGAGGGCGGATGTTTCAGAGGGCTTTTAACAGGAGTATCGGACGATGCCATAAAAATCGTTTGCCGCGGATGCGTCACCGTTGTCCGTCTCAGAGATATTGAAGCGGTCACATTTTGCACAAGAAACTTCTGCTGCTAGCCCAAAGGTACATAGGCGGCCAGGCTTGGCCGCTTTTGTTTTGTGGTAAAACGCATTTTGCAGCAGGGGGCCAATTATGTCATTGATAGAGAGAAATACACGCGATTCATACGACCGGCGCTGTTTTTCTGTCACGAAGTATCTTCCTGATTTTTTACTTATGCGTTTCCGGTTGTTGATTGATTTTTCTTATCAGAGACTATATGATGGTGTATAAAGTTAATGTGTATACCAACATGATTGCGACAGTGAGGAAGGTGCTTATGAATTTTTACGACTGGATGATGCAATACAAAGGCCGCAAAACGCCTCGGGGCGCGCTGGCCGATTTGATATCTTTTAAAGAAAGCAGCTTTCCTAAAAACGGCACGCGAGAAGAAATTGAGGTTTTCTTAAACCCGGGCAATACCTGCGATATCACATCGGACATCTTCGGCACCGTATGGGAGAGCTACATCGCCGATACAAAGAGAGAATAAACGACAGGCTGCAACGCCCGCCGTTATGGCTTTTTAACAGTATATATCCGGATACAATCCGGTAAGATGATTTTTTTTATGATTCGACCTGCTTCGGCTTTCAGACGGCAGTACCGATAGTTGTACAGCCGCATTTATGAGTTGATCAGAATCATACGATCGATAACGCTGAGCAGTTATTTTTAAATTATTTTACCCTGTTTATCGCTTTCAAAATACCATGCATAATGGCCTGAGGTCTTGGCGGACAGCCGGGGATATAAACATCCACAGGTAATACCGATCCGATACCGTGCCTCGTTGCGTAAGCGTCGCGGAAGATACCGCCGCTGCACGCGCATGCCCCCACGGCAACAACCAGCTTGGGGTCGGGCGTGGCGTTGTATGTTTTGATAAGCGCCAGCTCCATATTGCGCGTGACACATCCGGTTACCAGCAGCATGTCCGCATGTCGTGGAGACGCAACGAAATGAATGCCCAAACGCTCCACGTCGTTGAACGGATTGTTGAGCGCGTTCGTCTCATAATCACAGCCGTTGCAGCTGCCCGCGTCCACCTCGCGTATCTGCAAGCTGCGGCCAAATTTCTTCTTAATGCTTTCCGCAAGCCGATCCTCAATGTTTTCCAGAGGTTCGCCCGTTATGGTGCCGCCATCTTGGCAAGGCGGCGACACGTGCAGCATGCCCCTGTCCTTTTGCGCCAGCTCGAATTCGCTGGACATCCGAGCCGCGCCCGCCTCGCAGATATCCGCGCACAGCGCGCAAAACACACACTCATCCAAGTTGATACCGATGCTGACCTCGGTCATCACAATGGCGCGCGACGGACAGCGCCGCGCACATTCCCCGCACAGCGTACACAGCGTTTTGTCAATCTCAGGGGCGCCGATGAACAGACTGTTGTCCATCGGCTTTTTGGGGTATTTCAGCGTCAGTCTCGGGTATTTTGTTATTTTCCCAATGGTTTTCAGCATCGTTTTATCCTCATAAGTCGTTGCCTGCGTAAGACAGGTTGAAGCTCTTGTTGATCAGCGGGAAATCCGGCACGATGTTACCGCTGACGGCGTGGCAAAGCGCAGGCCAGTTGCAAAACGACGGCGTTCTGATCTTATATCGGAAAACGGTATCGTTTTCTCCCGCCATCACCCAGTGTATGTTTTCACCGCGCGGCGCTTCGGTTAAACCGAAGGCGGTGCTGTACGGCTGAATACCCGGCAGCGGTTCATACAATGCCGACTCCGGCATGGTCTCAATCGCCTGTATCATCAGACTGATGGACTCGCAGCATTCCTCCAGCTTCACATTCATTCGGCAGTTCACATCTCCGTTGTTGTGTTGTGGTATGCTAAATTCCAGCTTTTCATAAGCCGCGTAAGCAAATGCTTTGCGCACGTCGCCGTGTTGGCCCGATGCGCGCCCGCCGGGGCCCACAGCGTTCAGATCCTTCGCGATTGTGCCGGATAATACGCCCGTGTTCTCGACTCTGTCGATAAACATGCTGCTCGATTTGATGATGTCCTGCGTGTCCTTAAGCTCTTTTCTTATACGATTGAGCTGCGCGATGATGCTGTTTTGCTTGCCTGCGATAAATTCGCGCCTGACCCCGCCCGGGCGGTTGACGCTTCTTAAAAAGCGCATGCCGCAAAGCTCATCCGCAATGGCGTAGCACCAGCCGCGCATCATTCTGAACTGAAAAGCCGCGAATCCATACGCCACATCAAGGCAAATGCCCGCAAGGTCTCCCAGATGGCTGGTGAGCCGTTCCAGCTCCGCAAACACCACACGTGTGTACGCGGCGCGCGGCGGTGCCTCAATGCCTGCCAGCTTCTCAATCGCCTGACAGTACGCGAGTGAATTGGCGATGGTCTCGTCGCCGGAAATGCGTTCGGCTATGTAAAAGCAACGCTCAATGCTCTCGCCTTCGCAGAGCTTTTCAATGCCCTTGTGCACATAGTAAAGCTGGGCTTCAAGATTGATAATGGGTTCGCCTGCCACGCTGAAACGAAAATGCCCCGGCTCTATGATGCCCGCGTGCACGGGCCCCACGGGTATCTCATAAACGCCCTCGCCCTCCACCTGCCTGAACTGAGCGGGCTGACTGGCCCATTTGGGCCTGCGGTTGTCAAAATCACGGCGCAGCGGGTGAATCCCTTGGGGCCAGTTGGCGTGCAGCACGAGCCTTTTGGGCTCCGGATGCCCCACGGCCTTAAGCCCGAACATATCCTGTATCTCCCGTTCATAAAGCGCCGCGGCATGCACCTCGGCGGTTACTGACTGGAATTCACCTTTCTCAGGATCCGCCGAGGTTCTGAGAATCAGCAGCTGCCCGGCCTCACGGTCGGCGAAAACATAGTAAATCGAGAAGCCGCCATTGAGCGCGCTTTCGTCGGTGGCAAACAGATTCACCAGAGAGAGACCCAAATCGGTGTTGATAAAGGCGCAGATGTCGCGGATTTTTTGCGGGGCTGCATCAAAATGGATTTCGTTGCCGTTGGCTTCGCGCCTGCCGCTGAGCGCTTTGGGGTATGCCTTAATCAACCGTTCCTCACACATCATGCTCATGACCGGCCTCCGTTAACTATGCTGACAGCGTCAGAAATCAGTTTTTTAAGTCCTTCGGGCATTGCGATGCCCATATAGACAACGGCGGCCAGCAACACCACCAGCACACAGACACCGGGAATATTCGTTTCTCCGCGCTGAACACTATTGTTTTCTTTGTTGGCGAAAAACATGTTAAACAGCGCGTATATAATCCCGGCGAAAACCACCGCCAGAATAAGCGCCAGCACGATACCGAGAACGATAGATCCGGCGCTTGCATGATTCGAGAAAACGGACGCGAGCACGTTGAATTCGCTCGCAAAAACGCTGAAGGGCGGCATACCGCCTATTGCGAAAAGCCCCAGCATGAAAACCGTTCCGGTAACGGGCAACGCTTTAAGCACGCCGTTCACCTTGCTGATCTCCCGTGACCCAAACTTTTGAAGCACGGTGCCTGAGGACAGAAAGAGCATCGATTTTGTCAGTGAGTGATTGATCATGTGAAAAAAAGCGGCAAACAGCGACGCCGGCGTAAAAAGCCCCACGGACAACGATATGATTCCCATGTGCTCTATGCTGGAATAAGCAAGAAGCCGCTTATAATCCTTTTGCGTGATAATGAACAGCGCTGCCGTCAGTATGGAGAGCAAGCCGGCAACGATCATCAAGCCACCCGTGTAACTGTTGCTACCGAGATTTTTGTTGACGATCGCAACGGCGCGTATGATGCCGTACATCGCGCCGTTAAGCAGCACGCCGGAGAGCAGCGCGCTGATGGGCGAAGGGGCCTGACTGTGCGCGTCAGGCAGCCAGGTGTGCATGGGGGCGAGGCCTGCCTTGGTGCCAAAGCCGATGAGTATGAATATGAAGGAGAATTTGAGTATCGGGCCGGATAGCGATTGTGCGCTAGAAAACAGCGCCGTCCAATTAAGCCCGTTTTCTTCACCGAGCACACCCGAAGAGGAAACGTACAGGAATATGACACCAAGTAGCGCGATGGCAATGCCCACCGAGCAGATGATGACGTACTTCCAAGCGGCTTCCAGCGCCTTTTTGCCGTTGCCGAAGCCCACCAGAAAAACCGACGCCAATGTCGTCGCCTCTATCGCGATCCACATTACGCCCATGTTTCTCACCGTCAGCGCGAGTATCATCGTCAGTATGAACGAATACATGAGCATATAATAGACTTTGATTCGTTTACCGGTGATTTCGCCGCGCGCTTTCTCCGTTTCCAGATAACCAATTGAATAAACGGCACACATCAGGCCGATAATCAGCACAATGTCCAGCACGATGATGCTGACCTGATCCACGTAGAACAAGCCGTTCAGAAATCCGTATCCATACGCGCCTGAGGCCATCACCTGTGCGGTAACGAAGCAGCCCGCTGTTACCAGCAAAACGGAAACGGCGATGCTGACAGCGTGCAGCATTTTGTCCCAGCGGAGCAATGCAAACAACGCAATGGCAGCGGCCGGCGCAATCCATAACACAATACCCATAAAGCTAACCCTTCAGTTTGTTCAGCCTGTCAATATCGATAGACTCGAAACGTTCGTTGATCTTGAATACCATCGAGCCGAGTATCAGCACCGAGGTTATAATATCCACAAAAATGCCCATATCGATGATAAACGGCAAACCGTCCGTCGCAAACAGTGCCGTCACAAAAAGCCCGTTCTCAATTTCCAGGAAACCCACGATCTGCCCGATCGCCTTTCTCCTGCTGATGATAAAGAACAGCCCGATCAGTACAATAGAAATGGCGTTGACGAGCAGCAGCAGCGTTGTACCCGTAAAGCTGCCGACAGCCGCCAGCGAAAAGTAGGTCAGCACCACGATACCGCAGCTGATCATGACGAGTATGGGGATATTCAGTAAGAAATCCTTTTCGACCCTGTACTCGACGGATGCCCATGTTTTGTGCAGCATGTGCGGTATATATATGATCTTAAGCGCCACGATAACCGCGCTGATAACAAGCAGATCGATGCCGCCGCGCTCCGCGATACGGCTGATACCCGTCACGCAGGTGACAGCAGCGATGAGCACAGCCTGCAGCCTCAGTACCGTGATATATGACTTTATCCTTTTGATGGCCATCAGCATAATGGCGGACATCAGTATCATGACAGAAAAAATTGAATTGAATGTTTCCACCGTTACCTCCCGAAAACGAAAAACTGCAAGAACCCGACAAACGACAATATGAACGCCAGCGCCGCCAGATTCGGAACGCTGAAGAATCGTAATTTGACGGTAAAGGCCTCAATCATACCTGTCAGCACCGATGCCAGCGTGACCTTGACCAGATAGATCAGCAAAGAAAACGCAACGGCCGCCGTTTCCGACACGCCCGCCAGCTGATCGATCGGAACAAATATGTTGACCAGCAGCGTGATCAACACCAGCTGCTTGACAGCGGCACTGTATTCCATCAGCGCAAGGCTCCGGCCCGAGTATTCGAGCAGCATCGCTTCATGAACCATCGTCAGCTCAAGATGCGTGGACGGATCGTCCACCGGGATACGCGAGGTTTCGGATATGATAATGATCAGCATGGCCAGAAAACACAATATGAACATCGGGTTCAGCAGCGGCGCCCCCGCTGCGTCCGCCGTCTTCATGATGTCAAAAACGGATGTGGACTGCGCGTATAGCCCGAGTGTTAAAAACGTGACCAGTATGGATGGCTCGATGAGTGCGGATATCATCGCCTCACGGCTGCCGCCCATGCCGCCGAAGGTGCTGCCCGTGTCGAGCGCGGCGATGATCATGAAGAACCGCCCGAGTGCCAGCACCGAGAACAGCATGATGACATCTCCGGGAAACGAAACGCCGGCCATCGCTGTTGTGACCGGCACAAACAGTGAGGCGCAAAGCGCGGTGCCGAATACGATGAATGGGGTGACCCTGAATAGCCACGAGGCCGTTTCCGAAACGACAGCGCGTTTTTGGAACAGCTTAAATAAATCGTAATACGGCTGCAGCAGCGGCGCGCCCTTGCGCTTTTGCGTCAGCGCTTTCACTTTTTTTATCACGCCGTTTAAAAAAGGCGCAATCAGGAGTATCACGATAATCTGCAAAACTGTGTATATAAGCGTGCTCATGCGGCGCCCCCTTAAGAAAAGATACTGTACAGCAGCATCGCAACCACTGCGAACAGTATATAAGCCAGATACCGTCTGACGCTGCCTGTCTGAACGGCGTATTTTGCTTTTTTCGATAAATTCTGAACGAACCGCATAAGCGGCTGATACAGATGTTTTTCAATGACAGATTCCGACCCGACAGTGTACACCATCTTTTCAGGATGATAGGGGGAACCGCCGATGGTTTTAAGCTCTCTTGTCGGTCTGAACAATATACGAAATACGATCTTCAAGGGCTTGGAGAAGCCCGTTGCGGTATACTGCATCCTTGCATTCAGCGCTTCGTAGCCGCAATCCCAGGTGCCGTATTTGCGCCTCAAATACTTGCCGCCCACGATTCGCAGCACCAGCAGCGTTAAAACAATGATGCCCGTCAGTATCGCCAGCAGGCTCAGCGGCGATATACTGCCGCCCGCTGCTTCCAAAGGCAGATAGGCGAAAAGCATGCCCCCTTCCAGCTGAGACGCCAGCGAGACCCCGCCCAAGGCAGCCGTTACAGTGCTCACCGTTTTAACGAGCTCCAGCGGGAAAAGCCCTGCGGCCAGGCATAACAACGCAAGGATTCCCATTCCAAGCTTCATTGTTATAGGGACGTCTTTGGCGGTTAACGCAAGCTCGGTACGCGGCTTGCCAAGGAACGAAATGCCGAAGAACTTGGCAAAGCAAGCCACAGCCAGCGCACCGGCAAGGGCCAATGCGGCGACGGCAAGCATTGAGAGTATGTTGATGCCTGCGCTCCCCGGGCTCATCCCCGCGAACAGCGACTGATAAGTCAGCCACTCGCTCACAAACCCGTTGAAAGGAACAAGCGCCGAGATGGAGAGCGAGAAGCAGAGTATCAGCAGCGCTGTTACAGGCATTTTCTTAATAAGCCCGCCGAGTTTTTCCATGTTCTTCGTGCCGGTGGCGTATTGTATGGAACCCGCGCCTAAGAAAAGCCCGCTTTTAAACAGTGTGTGATTGAGCGTGTGCAATAGCGACGCTGTGAGTGCCAGCGAGCCGACAACTGTATTGTTCTGCGCAAAGGCGATAAAGCTGATTCCAAGGCCAATGAGTATAATGCCAATGTTCTCAATGCTGCTGTACGCCAGCAGCCGCTTGATGTTTTGTTCCGTCATGGCGTAGGCAACGCCGATCACCGAAGAGACCATGCCGAGTATCAGCAGCACCGACCCCCACCAGACCTCTGTTCCCAGATACCCCATGATAAAACGCAGTATGCCGAATATCGCCGTTTTGATCATCACGCCCGACATCAGCGCCGATACATTGCTGGGCGCTGCCGGATGGGCTGCGGGCAGCCATATGTGCAGCGGAATCAAACCCGCTTTTGTACCGAAACCGATGAGGAAAAACACAAACATCAGGTTTTTGATGCCTGTGGGAATTGCGCTTGAACCCGAAAACATATCAAACGAGCCGGTGTAGGCGTACATCAGCATGAACGCGGCGAGCAAAAACGCCGTGCCGATTCCCGTCATAACAAGGTAGAGCGTACCGGCCTTCCGGCTCTCTTCTTTATGAGATTCAAAAACAACAAGGAAATACGAGACGGCAGACATGATCTCCCAAGTAAACAGGAAGATCACCGCATTGCCCGAGGTAAACACCAGCATCATTGAAAGTATAAACGCTGAGTACAAAAAACCGAACAGGCCGGTTTTTTTGCCTTGATAGTGTGACATATAAC
>JAEZIW010000007.1 GCA_023436525.1 Bacillota bacterium
CGGGCGTGTATGCCGATGAGGTATCGCGTATGGCGGGCGGCGAAGCGTTTGTTATCACCGCGCGGCGCGGCGAATACGTGCTTTTTGATAAGAGCAGCTCCGTGCGCACCAACGCCGTGATATTCGGCGCGCCATCCGAAAAGGGCAAGGGCGTGCTGTTTTCGCCGACAGCCCATGGGAACATGATCGCGGGGCCGACGGCGGAGTTTACCGGAAAGGACGACACGGCCACCACGCGCGAAGGGCTGGAAGCCGTGCTCGAGGGTGTGCGCCGGTATGCGCCGGGCGTGGAAAAACGCAGCGCGATCACCGTATTTGCGGGGCTGCGCGCCGCCTCTGACAGACACGATTTCATCATCGGTGAATCAGTGAGCGCGCCGGGGTTCATCAACGTGGCTGGCATCGAATCGCCCGGGCTCACGGCTTCGCCCGCGATTGCGGAATATGTAACGCAGCTTTTGATCGGTTTAGGGCTTGGCGACACAAAGAAAAAAGGTGCAACGCGGGTTCGTGAACCGATTGAGGTGTTTGCGCACGCGACGCCCGAACGACAGTGCGCACTCATCGCCAAAGACGCGCGCTATGCGAACGTGGTGTGCCGGTGCGAGCAGGTGACCGAGGCCGAAATTGTGCAGAGCATCCATCGGCCCTGCGGCGCGCGCACCGTGGACGGCGTGAAGCTGCGCACGGCGGCGGGGTTCGGGCGGTGTCACGGCGGCTTTTGCATGCCGCGTGTGATGGATATCCTCGCGCGAGAGCTTGGCTTGGATTTGTGCGTGATCACCAAGAACGGTGAAGGCTCGCAGATACTCACGGGCAGAACGAAGGAGGCAATGCCATGAAGGCAGATGTAGCCGTTATCGGCGCGGGCCCGGCAGGCCTGGCTGCCGCCATTGCAGCCAAGGAGAACGACGCTGAGAATGTGATCGTTATTGAGCGCGAGGCGCATTTGGGGGGCATACTGAACCAGTGCATCCACAACGGCTTTGGGCTGCACGTGTTCGGTGAAGAGCTGACCGGCCCCGAATACGCCGCGCGGTTTGCGGATAAGGCGCAGGCACTCGGCATCACGTGCCTGACGCAGACGATGGTATTAAATGTCTCGCCGTCGTGCGAGCTGTCGGTGGTGGGGCCGCAAACGGGGCTGTGCACCATAGAGGCGGGCGCGGTGGTGCTGGCCATGGGCTGCAGAGAACGCAGCGCGGGCGCGCTGATGCTGGCGGGAGACCGCCCGGCAGGTGTGCTCACCGCGGGAACGGCCCAACGATTTGTCAACATCGAAGGGGTGATGCCGGGAAAAGAGGTTGTGATTTTAGGCTCCGGCGACATCGGGCTGATTATGGCGCGGCGCATGACGCTGGAGGGCGCGCATGTGAAGATGGTGCTGGAGCTGATGCCGTACTCGGGCGGGCTTAAGCGCAATATCGTTCAGTGCCTTGATGATTACGGCATACCGCTGAGGCTGTCACATACGGTGACGGCTGTTCACGGCAAACAGCGCGTGGAGGGCGTGGCCATATCGGCGGTGGACGCGAAGGGCGTGCCGATCAAAGGCACCGACGAGTATGTGGCCTGTGATACGCTGCTGCTGTCGGTGGGGCTGATTCCCGAAAACGAGCTGTCGCGCGGTATGAACGTGGCGATGGACCCGGTAACGGGCGGGCCAGTGGTGAACAGCCGCATGCAGACCTCCGTTTCCGGCGTATTCGCGTGCGGCAACGCGGTGCAGGTGCACGACCTGGTGGACTTTGTGACCGAGGAGGCGCAGCGTGCGGGCAAAGCGGCGGCAGACTATCTCAAAACAAAGGATGAGCTTGCCGAGCAGGTTAACGCGCTGGCGGGCAATGGCGTTAGGTATGTGGTGCCGCAGCAGCTGCTCAAGGATGGTGACAATAAGACGCTGTTTTTCCGCGTGGCAGACGTATATAAAAATTGCGTGACGGTGGCACGGTGTGACGGGCGTGTGGTCGCGCGTAAAAAGAGAACGGTGTGCGCGCCGGGGGAGATGGAAAGCCTGCGCATCGAGGATGGCAATATCACCGGCGACGTGACGGTGAGCGTGGAGGAAGAGTGATATGGAGACAAAGGAATTGATCTGCACCGTATGCCCGCAGGGCTGCAGGATAAAAGCGCAGGTGGATGACGGCGTTGTCACCGATATTTCGGGGAACTGGTGCAAGCGCGGCGAGCGCTACGCCATTGCGGAGCTGAGTGATCCGCGCCGCACGCTGACCACCACCATGCGCGTTAAAGGCGGCGGGCTTGTGAGCGTGAAGTCGAAAGACACGCTGCCAAAAGGTAAGCTAATGGATTGCATGGCAGCGGTGAATGCGGTTCAGATCGCCGCGCCCGTGGAGATCGGCGATGTGCTGATTAACGATATATTGGGGCTGGGCGTGGATATCGTTGCCACGTCGCGCTCACTCAAATCTTGAAATAGCGCCGCTTGCTTTCAATATCGCTCCTTGCAGAGCGCGAAATCCACCCGTCAATTCAACCTTGCTAATAATGATTTCATCTGCGGACATTCTATACAGTCATGCGAGATTTGAGATTCATGATCAAAGGAAACGAAACCGAGGGACGGTTGCCACGATATGCCATAAAGGCGTATAATGAGAACATGGACAGAGTTATCGAGACAACGTGCCGCAGCGCGATATACCGCCACAACTCGAAATGGCTGCCGTTCAAGCACGATATCAACGTGTACCGCGGGTGCGCGCATCGCTGCATCTATTGCTACGCACTGTATTCTCATGCTTATATCAACGGCGGTGATTTTTTTGGTGATGTGTATGCGAAAATGAACATTGCCGATATGCTGCGTCGTGAGCTGCCGCGTTTTTCGCGCGAGGCGGTGAACCTTGGCGGCATTACCGACAGCTATCAGCCCGCAGAACGCACCTGCAAGCTGATGCCCGAGGTGCTCACACTGCTGGCGAAATACGCGGTGCCCATTGTGCTGTGCACAAAATCGGCACTGGTGCTGCGAGACCTTGAGCTGATCAGCCAAGTGAATGCCGCATCCGGTGCGGCGCTCGCGCTGACCGTGACCACTCTTGATAGAAGCGTGGCCGATATCGTTGAGCCGGGGTCGTCAAGGCCGCATGAACGCATGGCGGCAATTCCCGAGATCAAAAAAACGGGCGCGACATGCGGCGTGCACCTGATGCCGATTATTCCGTATTTAACAAGCGGCGAAGAGAGCCTGGAGGCTGTGTTTGCGGCGGCCAAGGAGGCGGGCGCGGATTATGTGCTGACGGGCTCGCTGAATTTGAAAACGTCTACAAGAAAGCAGTTTTTCGAGAGCATCGCCAAGGGGCTGCCGTCGGAATACGCCCATTTATATGGGTTGTATAACGACAAAGCTGCCTACCATGCGTACAAGGAAAAGCTCAGTGAAACGATAACGAAGCTGCGGCGCAAATACGACATGCCAAGCTACGTGATGCCCAAGGTGAAAGAAAAGCCCACGCAGCTCACATTTTTATAACCTCATCAAATTAAAACATCATTAAGCGGCGCGCTTGGAGTTCTGCGCTCTGACGATGCGCAGCGGCTGAACCTTACGGCTGCTTTTTTTCTCTTCTTTGCGCTCCAGTATAAAAAGGGCGGCGGTAAACACAGCAAATAATACGATAGCGCCGACGATGAGCCAGCCGGATGCCGCGATTCTGTCTAACATAAGAACACACCTCCAAAAGAATGTATGTTCATATTAAAGCATGGGATGTCCGAAAAAAGGGACTTGTTTTTAAAGATCACAGGTAAAGATCACAGCTGGGTTCAATTGAACGACGAAATATGAGTGTGAATACAGTAAAAGTGATAAGATTTAGTATACTGAAGTCATCCTTTTGTGAATCTAATCATTTTGGAATAAAAGCTTTTCAAAAAAGCACGTTGATCATTTTTATAATCATAGCCGGTGTAATTCCTGCTATCATCAGATACGTCGGCGAGCAGTTCGTTAAAGTCAAGCAGAAAAAAGGAGGCTGGGGTTGGGTCATCGCCCATTATCCCATCCTGCATGTCATACACTATATCCTTAGTTGCTATCATGCTCGATGTGTGAGATGTCGCAGCATTCCCCTCATCGTGCGTGATCAACCCAGATGCTTCCATATCATTGATCATCTGCATATAAACTTTTGCGAACATGGGCACTCCTTTGTATTTTTCTTGGATGGCTGCCCATTTCTCGTCGTCCGTCATCTCCTTTCCTTGCGAGATGTCAACACCATGTACACTGAAGCCATTGGGAAAGCCCCGGTTGTCGTAGGTTACGAACGGTTCTTCGCCTGTGTTGAATACAAAGGTATCTCTTGCAAGTATGCCAATTTTGGTGTCGTTCGACGGGATCACTGTTTGGGCTGGCGTGCTGCCCCGAACTCTGCTGATCATATCCGCTTTAACTTCTTGTATGGTCATAGCCTCATCCTTTCTTTATACATTTAGGAACTATGTATCGTTAATACCAAATAGTCCCTATATTCTATATCGGACATAAATACCCAATAGTTAACACTAACGACAAAAATAAATGTTAATATTAAAAAACATATACAATAAAACAAAATAATAGATTACCAATACTGCCAAAAACCAAAGCTCGCCGGTACCATGGGGCATAGTCAGCAGGTTCTTTCGCATACATATGAAATGATAATTATCTATGCGGGAGGGCCTTAAAATTGATCGTTGAGCCGACAATCACCTACACGCATTCACAGCTGATGCGCGACATTAACGCGCTGACAAACGCCTACCCGGCGCTGATACGTTCTGAAACGGCGGGCTTCTCCGTTGAAGGCCGTGAACTGCCGCTGATTGAGCTGGGCACAGGGGAGCGGCAGGTGTTTTTTTGCGCGGCTCACCACGCGCGCGACTACATCGCGGTGGCGTACCTGATGTACACGATCAACGCGTACGCGCAAGCCGCTGCGGAAAACGCCAAAATCGGGCGTTATAAAATGGCCGAGCTGCTGAGCACATGCACCATGGTCATCATGCCGATGGTAAACCCGGACGGCGTGACGATGGTGCAGAGCGGGCTCAAGGCTGTGCAGAACAAAAGGCGCGTGGAGAAAATGGTGATGGTGCGGCCAACATATTCAGAGTGGATGGCCAACGTAAACGGTGTGGATCTTGCGCGGCAGTATCCCGCGCTGTGGGAGAAAAAATACACGGTCATCCATAAGCCCGCCTCTGAGCTGTACAACGGCGCATCACCTGCCTCCGAGCCTGAAGTGCAAAGCGTGATGCGCGTGTGTGAGTCGCGCCCGTTTTTGTCCGCGTTTTCTTTCTACGCCAAGGGCGAAACCATTGACTATGCCGACAGTGCGACAAGCGCCAAAATACCCGAAGCGTTCCGGCTGGCCAAAAGGCTCTCAGCCGTTACGGGCTACGCGATCAACACGGTCTGCGACAATCCCGGCGTGTTTGCGGCGGGGTTCGAGTGCTGGTTCCGGCAGGCGTTTTTACGCCCCGCGCTGCACATTAATCTGTCTCCCTCAACGGGCGGTGCCATGCCGCACCACGACCGCGATTTTTATACACTTGTTTGGAACAAAACAAAAGCGCTCGGTGCCGAGGCACTGAGCGCTGCATGTCTGCAAAATTATGAGCCGGAGCGAATTGAGTCTGATCAATAATTCGAGATATACTGATCAATCTCCCACGGATGAACCGCCAAGCGGAACCGATCCCACTCCTTCATCTTGAAGTCGTAGTAAACTTTGAAGATATGGTCACCCAGCGTCTCTTTTACAAGCGGGTTGGCTTTAAACAGCTGGAGCGCATCATACAAACTGCCGGGCAAAGCGGTAACGCCCTGTTCGTCCATTTCAGCCTGTGTCATCTTAAAGATGTTTCTGTTGACGGCAGGCGGCGGTGTCAGCTTGTTCGATATACCGTCAAGGCCGGCGGCCAGCAGCAGCGCGATGGTCAGATACGGGTTGGCTGCAGGGTCCGGGCTGCGCACTTCCACGCGCGTGCCTGCGCCTCTGGAAGCGGGGATGCGGATTAACGGGCTTCTGTTCTGGGCAGACCACGCCACGTAGCACGGCGCTTCATACCCCGGAACCAGACGTTTGTACGAGTTGACAGTCGGGTTTGAGACAGCCGCGATGGATTGAATGTGTTTCATAATGCCCGCGATGTAATTATAGGCGATTGATGAAAGCTCAAGCTCGCCGTTTTTATCGTAAAAAGCGTTGCCGTCTTTGGTAGACAGTGATTGGTTGGTGTGCATACCGCTGCCGTTGATGCCGAATATCGGTTTGGGCATGAATGTGGCATACAGCCCGTGGCGTTCGGCGATACTCTTGACAACGATCTTGAAGGTCATGATGTTGTCGGCGGTGAGCAATGCGTCGGCATATTTAAAGTCGATCTCGTGCTGGCCCGCGGCCACTTCATGATGCGAGGCTTCAATTTCAAACCCCATCTCTTCCAGTGTCAGGCACATATCGCGGCGTGCATCTTCGCCCTTGTCGACAGGGGCAAGGTCAAAATAGCCGCCGTTGTCATGCGTGATGGTGGTGGGTTTACCGTCGGCATCCGTTAAGAAAAGGAAGAACTCGCACTCGGGGCCAACGTTCATGGTGTATCCCATTTCGGCTGCTTTGGAGAGAGTCTTTTTCAAAACGTTTCTCGGGCATCCGTTATACGGCTGTCCGTCTGTGGTATAAACGTCGCAAATGAGGCGCGCCACTTTTCCCATCTGGGGCCGCCACGGAAAAATCACAAATGTATCGGGATCGGGCTTCAGCACCATATCGGATTCTTCGATGCGCGAGAAACCATCGATGGAAGAACCGTCGAACATGCACCCTTCGTTAAGTGCGCGCTCCAGCTGTCTGGATGTGATAGCAACATTTTTCAGTATCCCGAAAACATCGGTAAACTGCAATCTGATAAATTTGACGTCATTTTCCTCAACCATTTTGAGGATATGCTGATTCGTGTACCTTGCCATACTAAACACTCCTTTTAATTTTTAATATATAAGACTATTTCAACGACCCAAACAAAATTGAGTATCCCGATCTTAATGGATTCGCCAAGCCTTGTGCTCCAGATGAGAACATGATGATATCTATTCATGATATAAGTATTTTATCTAAAAAGCAAATAAAAAAGCCAACCAAAGCCCAATCCGCCCTGATGACTCCGTTGTCGTTGCTGATATTCATTACATTACCATAACAGACACGCGTATGCAACGATTTTTGATGTCGATTTTAGCAACAGATAATAAAAAAAGCATGCCCCATAATAAGGCATGCTTGAATGCTGCGATATTTTTTTACTCGGTCGCAGAGGGAACGTATTCGAAGTTAACGTCGGCGCCGTCAGACGTTTTGCCTTTGATGGTGGAGCCGGTGATGCTGTACCATTCGGGAAGAGCTGTCGGGAAATCAGCCGCTTCGCTGCCGGTCAGAGCCGCAGGCTGCGTGGTCTGTGTGGTGGAAATACCCAAAACGCCGTCCTGTCCGCTGATGGAGATCTGATACATCGTGGTGGTGTTATCGTCATTCAAGAAGAAATACTGGCTAGCATAGCCGTAAGACGTTTTGCGGTATTCGGAGTAGAAATAATCTTTGCCATCTTTTTGAGCCGTGCAGACAATCGCATCGGCAGCCGCATCGTATGTACCGTTGAAGACATATGCGGCCCCTTGCTCATCCTTATATGAAATTGAGTAGGAGTTGCCGTTTTCACTGTATTTAACATCCGAAGCGCTGAGCATAGCAAGGCCCATTGTCGCCGCTTCCTCGCCTGCGCCGAAGAAGCTGACAGGGAGCATTATCAAATCGGCCATGGTAACACCCAGCATCGTCATTGAGGCATACATTGTTGATTCGTTCTTTGAAAGACCATCAGACAGCTTGGTGACAACGGCAGTTTTGGCTTCTGTAAACGCCAGATACGATGCGGCCGGTGTGCCTGCGCCCTGGGCAGGTGCACTGCTCGCAGCGGTGTCTTCAGCGGGTGTGCTGGCTTCTGCGCTCGGTGCGCTTGTTTCGTCGGAAGCTGCCGCAGACGCATCTGCTGACGGTGATTCGTCGGCGGGTGATTGGCCGCAGCCCGCAAAAACAAGGCTGAGCATCATAACCGCCAATACAAGAATGGAAACTTTCTTCATAAATAACCCTCCAAAAAATTTTTGACTGCTTATAAGACAATCAATATTTTGGCATTTTATCATAGGCATTCTTTGTTTACAATATATTAATTTTTCCTGAAAATCCTTAGTCCACATTGGCCGAGTTTTATGTTATAATCGCCAAGTGGGGTGGAATATACCGCTGGAGACGAATTCATGAAGGTTAACATACGTAACCGTTTTATTATATTCGGCGCGCTGGTACTGGCGCTTTTTGTTATTCTGTTTGTGCAGCTTGTGCAGCTGATGCTGGTTAACGGTGAGGAATACGCTGCCATGTCCGGCGCGCTTAAGAAAAGAGAGATTGCGATATCGGGCGCGCGCGGCAGCATACTCGACCGCAACGGCCTGCCGCTGGCTTACGACGAAAAATCATTCAATGTGCAGTTCTACAGAGACCCGCTGAAAAACACCGAAACCGACCGGTCTTACTATACGTCAATCATTATCGATACCATCAAGATCGTTGAGAAAAATGAGGGAGAGATGATCGATTCTTTTGTGATTAAACGCAACGACAAAACGGGCGGGTATTATTTTGACTGGGGCATTGAAAACGAGGAGAACAAGCAAAGCCGCGAAAAAAGCTGGCGCAAGAATATGTACGTGGGCGACAAGCGCACGCCGGAAGAAATTTATCTTTATCTGAGAGAGAAGTACCAGATTCCGTCCGAAATGGGCTATGAGGAAGCGCGCAAGGTGCTCTCCGTTTGGCAGGAATCACAGCTGAATTCGTGGGTGGCGTATGAGCCGGTGACCATCGCTTACAACGTGAGCATGCAGACGGTCGCTGAGATAGAGACGCATAAAGCCGAGCTTTCCGGCATGAGCGTGGAAAACTCGACGGTGCGCGTTTACCCACGCGGCAGCGTGGCGGCGCATGAGATTGGCTACTTAGGAAAGATCGCTGACCCTGAGGTGCTTAAAAAATATGCCGCTATGGCATACGATGTGGACGATCTCGTGGGCGTTGAAGGCGTGGAACAATCAATGGAGGCGCTGCTCACGGGCAACAGTGCGCTGCGGCAGGGCACCGAGACGGTGGAAGTGGACAACATGGCCGTGATTCAGAACACGCTGTCGACCACGCAGCCGACGCAAGGCTACAACGTGATGCTCACGCTCGATATTCCGCTGCAGATGGTTGTTGAGGAGTCGCTCGCTAAAAATGTACCTGAAATTCACCAAGCACAAGTGACAGCGTTTAATGATAATAAGGATGGCGATTATACCGGGCTCAATATCGATAAGCTCAAGCTGGCGGTATCCGGTGCGGCGGTGGTGCTCGATGTGAACACCGGCAAAGTGCTGGCCATGGGGAATTACCCGAGCTTTGATTTGAATCAGTTTGCCGGAGGCATCACCGAAGAGCAATATAAAATGCTGAACGACGATCCGTCCAAGCCGCTTTTTAACAAAGCTGTTTCGAGCCGCGCCACCCCGGGTTCAATATTTAAGATGGTAACGGGCCTCGGTGCGCTGATGGAGGGACAGATTGATCCGGATAAAGGGACCACATTATCCGAGAGAATCAGTTGTGAAGGCCAATATATCGTGAATAAGGATGCCGTGCTGACAGGCGCGAAACCACAGGGGCCAAGTTGTTGGGTGACAAACCCCGCTAATCACTCCAGCCAAACAATTATTGAAGGACTGGCGCACAGCTGCAACTTTTATTTCTACACGCTTTCGCATAGGCTTGGTATCGATCTGCTCGATAAATGGTCGGATAAGTTCGGGCTGACTGCCTCCACCGGCATTGAACTGCCGGCCGAGGCCATCGGTCAGGTCGGCAGCCAAAAGCTGCTGTACGACCCGAGACTGCCGATAGACAATCAGGCATCGTTTTTGCCGAAGCTGGTTTTGGAAACCGGGCCGAACTCGATTATGAATCTGATCAAGAAATTTGCCGAAGAACATGAAATCACCTACAATGAGGACGAAGTCAGAGCGACGGCCAAAGAGATTGTGGAGTTGCTGGGGGTGGAATGGACGCCTGACCCGAAGGACCGCAATGTTTTAAAGAACAACGGCGTTTCTCTGGGTGAGCGCGTGCGTCAGATTCTTTCCGACAGACTCGGCATATCCATCAAGACATCAAAGATACAGCTGAGTAACGATATCACGAGCACGCTTTCTGAGCTCCAGTGGTCGGTCACGAAAACGATCAACACAGGCATCGGGCAGGAAATTACACAGGTGACGCCTATCGCTGTGGCGCGCTATGT
>JAEZIW010000022.1 GCA_023436525.1 Bacillota bacterium
TTGATATCAGCATAATAATGGGATTGCTTGCGTACTTCATAATCTTAGCGAGAATGTCGCGTGTGATAGCCACATTGGTTCGCGCAAGGTCAATGCGGGTTTGCCCCGGTTGACGGCCAACGCCCGCCGATATAATAATGACATCGGCATCCGCGCAATCTTGAAAATCTCCGTCTCTGATGGTCAGTTGCTTAAAATAAGCAATACCATGACTGATATCGAGCGCTTCGCCGCGCGCCCGGCTTTTGTCCACATCGACCAGCACAATCTCGGATGTGAGGTTGTTCATCATAATCGTGTAGGCAACTGTCGATCCGACTTTGCCTGCACCGATGACGACAACCTTGCTTTTGTTTGATGCAATGTTCATAAATGGCCTTCCTTTAGATAAATTTTTTTATTTCAAATTTAATTGAAGTCATTATCATTCTGAAAAAATCAGAAATTCTTTAGATGTTATTATATTGTGAAAAAAAAATCAAACTTCTAAAAGCACTGAATTTGTGCTGTAATTAATGATTATCAAAATGAAACCACATATATCCGTTAAAAAACGTTCTAAATGTCGCATTTTCATCAATTTACTGTTTATTATGTTTATAAAACAAAAAATGGCCGGTCATTGTCCTGCCATTTTATATGTACGCTGTTTAATAAATCCACTGATTCCTAAATAATTCTTCAAAAGCGCCTTTTGAACCATCCGTATTCTTCCATCGCCGATCTGAACCGATTAAAAATTCCGAACCGTCAGCGTGGGATACGGCAGGCAGGCGTTTCGTTTTCCAACTCATTTGAAATGATATCCGCGTATTCTGCTCTATGCGTTTTGAACCAGGCATTGGCATATGAGCAGCTGGCTGTTACCCGGTTTTTATTGTTTCTGAAATGCTCTGCGACCGCCGTCATCATATCATCGGCCACACCCCGGCCTCGCAGCTGCGGCACCACATATGTATGGTCAATATCATAGTCGCCGTTTGCTTTTTCATGAAACGTCGCTTCGGCAATCACTTCGCCGCTCTCATCCCGGCTGCAGATACGCCCTTGCTCAACGGTCCATTCCATGCTCATATCACTTCCTTGATCACGCTTTTCAGCTTTTCCGCAGATTCTTCAAGCAGCGTTTGCTCGTCATCACTGATATGAATATCTAAAAACCGGTCAATGCCGCTACGGTTCACAATGCAGGGCAGGCTTAAGGCCACATCACTGAGGCCGTATTGGCCGTTTAACATGCTCGATACCGTCAACACCGCGTTTTCATCGCCCATCACGGCCGATACGATGCGCGAAGCCGCCAGCGAAACGCCGTAGAATGTCGCGCCTTTTTTCTGGATGATCCCGATACCTGCGTCGCGCGTGGCTTCAAACATCTTTTGCCGGTTCACGCCGCCGCACGGATGACCGCATGTTTCACAGTATTCGTCGAACGGCTTGGAGGCCAGTGACGCATGGCTCCAGAGTGCCAATTCGCTGTCGCCGTGCTCGCCGACGATAAATGCCTGAACGTTGCGTACATCCACCTTGCAGTGATCTGCGAGCAGATACCGAAAACGGCCCGTATCGAGCATGGTGCCCGAGCCGATGACTCTTGACGCAGGCAGCCCCGTTTCCTTCTGCACAATATACGTCAGTATATCCACCGGATTCGATATGATCAGCAGCAGCGGATCGGCGGCATATTTCATCACACCCTCAATGATGCTGCGCACAACGCTGATGTTTGTTTTCGCGAGATCCAGCCGCGTTTGGCCCGGCTGCCGCCCGATACCCGCCGTGATAATGATGATATCGGCATCGGCGCAGTCTGCATAATCCCCTGCTCTTACAACTGTCTGCCACAGGTACGCAATACCGTGGCTGATATCCAGCGCTTCGCCTTCAGCACGGTCTTTGTTCACATCAATCAGCACAATCTCAGCTGCGAGTCGGCTCATCATCAGTGTGTACGCCGTGGTCGACCCCACCTTGCCTGCGCCAATCACCACGATTTTGGAGTTGAGTGTTCTCATTCGCCATGCCCTCCTTTTACCATTAACTTACCCTGAGAGACAGCATAAGAAACAGACTGGATGTTCCATGTTTTGGTATTAATCAAAAAGGCTGATCTGGTTGCTCTTGAGCAGCCCTTTGAGGCACCCGTTCTCTTCGAGCTTCGTGATAACCGCGCTGGAAATGCCCGACCGGGCTTTCAAATCTTCAATGGAGAGGAACGGGCCGCCTTCGCGCGCCCTGACAATGCCCTGAGCCGCCGATGCCCCCGTGCCGCCGAGTGCGTTAAACGGCAGCCTCAGCCCCTCGTTTTCTATCAGGCACCGCGTCGCATCGGATTGATACAGATCGCACGGCAAAAACGATATGCCGCGCTCATACATTTCCAGCGCCACCTCCAGCACAGTCAGCTGCGACTGCTCCAGCGCCGTCGCGGCCTTGCCCTGTGCCTCAATATGCGCAATACGCGCGCGCACCGTCTCGGCTGAATGCAGATGCGCCGCGTCGAGATTGTCGGCACGAACGCTGAAATACGTCGCGTAAAACGCGCGCGGGTGATGCACCTTGAAATAGGCGATGCGCAGCGCCATCATCACATACGCCACGGCGTGCGCCCTTGGGAACATGTAAGCAATCTTCTTGCACGACTCGATGAACCAATCCGGCACGCCCGCTTCACGCATATGCGCTTCCCAGTCGTCCTTCAAGCCCTTGCCTTTTCTGACTGACTCCATGATAAAGAACGATTCCTTCGCGTCCATCCCCTTGGCAACCAGGTAGTTCATGATATCGTCGCGCGTGCAGATGACCTCACGCAGGCTCGCTGTGCCGTTCTGTATCAAATCGTGCGCGTTGTTGAGCCAAACGTCGGTGCCATGCGACAGCCCTGCAATACGCACCAGTTCGTCAATCGTCGTCGGCTGCGTTTCCACGAGTATCTGTCGCACGAACTTGGTGCCGAATTCGGGTATCGCGATGCTGCCCACCTCGCAGCCCATTATCTGCTCCGGCTTCAAGCCGAGCGCCCGCGTGGTTGAAAACAGCGAGAGAGTATCCGGGTCGTTAATCGGTACCTCTTTGGGGTCAATCCCCGTGATGTCCTGCAGCATACGCAGCGCGGTCGGGTCATCGTGCCCGAGTATATCAAGCTTCACGAGCCGGTCGTGCAGCGAGTTAAAGTTGTAGTGCGTGGTGACGCTGCCCGAAGCGGCGTCGTTCGCCGGATACTGTATCGGCGTGAATTCGTGAATATCGCGGCTTTTGGGGAGTATCACCAGACCGCCCGGGTGCTGACCCGTTGTGCGCTTGGTGCCCGATACACCCTTGGTGAGCCGGTCAATCTCGGCTTTGCTGGCCACGATGCCCTTTTCCGCCAGATAGTTCTTCACAAAGCCATAGGCCGTTTGATCCTTGATGCTGCTGATTGTGCCCGCGCGGAACACATGCTCCTCGCCGAAAAACTCGAGTATGAATTTATGCGCCTCAGGCTGATAAACGCCCGAGAAGTTAAGATCGATATCCGGCACCTTGTCCGCGTTGATGCCAAGGAACGTCGCGAACGGAATCTCGTACCCGTCGCGCACGTAAGCCGTGCCGCACTTCGGGCAGTCCATCGGCGGCAGATCGGGCCCGCATGCATATTTTTTCGTGTCCGTGTTAAAATCGCTGTGACGGCAGTTTGGGCACACGTAATGCGGCGGCAGTGCGTTCACCTCGGTCATGCCCGCCATCGTTGCTGCGAGTGACGACCCGACCGATCCGCGCGAGCCCACAAGATAGCCGTCGTCGAGCGAATGCTTCACCAGCTCGTAGGCGATATAATACAGCACGCTGTAGCCG
>JAEZIW010000050.1 GCA_023436525.1 Bacillota bacterium
CAAGATTCTTGCCGGACGCGTTGGCATCCGCAAGCGCACGCGGGTCAGGCTCGTATTTAACGGGAGTCCCGGCAGCGTCGAGCGAGTAGCCGTTCGGCATAAACTCGGCTGTTGCATCTTGCGGTGCCTGGTCGAGCGCGGTTTTCATCTGTGTCAGCGCGGCATGAAGCACATCGTCCATCACCGTTAAGCCCACGGTGAACGTTACGCCCTCATTTCTCGCTTTGTCATAGGCGGCTTTTCGCTCATCAAACGAGCCCGTATGCCCAAACTGCACAGCCTGCGCCAGCACATCTTCGTAATCCGTCACCACGCCGAGGTCGGCAAGCGCGTATTCATGAACCTGTCCGTTGACGCTAAACGAAAACTTTTCGGCACTCAGCTGCTCTTTGCTGATGCTCTGCGTCGCGGATTTTGCTTCCTCATGCGTTAAGCCCGAGATATCCACACCGTTAACGCTGACCCCTGCCATCACCGTGCCGAAATCGAGCACGCGCTGCACGCGGGTGTCGCCGGTGTTATATACAGAAAAAGCGGCAGCCGCAAGGCTTACCAGCATCACCCCCGCCGAAATAATCAAAAACAGTCGTTTACCCTTCTTCTTGCGGGGAGTCACTTCCATGCTCTCCTTTGTTTCTCCAATCATAACGGCCCTTTCAAGTTGCATCTTTTAGTGTCTATTTTTAACATTATTATACACATTATTCACATCATTTGTTTCCAATGTATTAAAAAAGGATAAAGACAATTTAGCAGCTTTCTAAAAAACAAAACTAAGCCTTATTTTAATAAGACGATGTGATGACGCAATTGTTCCGTCTTTATTTATAAAGGTTTATTATTGGTTTTGCTCTGTTTCCAAACGCTTCGCAAGCGCCATCAGTTCGCGCCTGTCCTGCTCGGTCAGCTGCCCGTTATCGGCCATGGCAAGCATCAGACGCCCGACAGAGCCGAAAAAGCCGCGACGATACGTCAATTCGCCGCCTTCAGCCGCCATCGCGTCTGATTCCGATACCAGCGGCGAATACAGCTTGTCTTTCAAGTTGCGTTCTTCCGCAAGCAGTAGCCCCTTATTCGTCATGTTGCGAAGATATGTGTGATAGGTTTTGTAGCTCCATTCGATATCGCTGCGCTGGGCGCGCACCCTGCTGATGATCTGTTTCATTGTCATAGGCGGCTGTCCCCACAGCGCCTTTAATATGACCCATTCCGAGTCCGCCAGTCTCTTGTTCATTTTCCACTCTCCCACCCAATAAAAATCTGCCGCATATGCAGTATTTTCTTTAGCATATACGACAGATTGAATAATGTCAAGAATATGGCTTTAAAAAGAGCTTTAACCGTATGGCTTTATTCTCATGTTAAGTTCAGTCGGCCGGAGCGTCTTTGAATTCGTGTCGTTTCATTTCAATCACGCCGCCGTCTATGGCGTTTAACACATATTCATCGTCGGGATAACAGCGCCCTTTCTCGGAATAAGCATTATCGTATCCGAACGTGCTTTCAAACACCCAAACTGGCACCATCAGCGCCTGATACTCTGTATCCTTTACGCCGATATAGCCCATGCGCAGCTCTGCCGAGGTTATCGTAACCGTAAGGTTCGAAAAGTTCGGATCATCCGAGGCAATAAACGACTTCTTGTATGTAATCTGTTTTTTCAGCGCTTCCTGAATATCCTCAAACGGCAGCAGCTCAATGTTGTCTGAAACCGTTTCGGTCACTTTTGCATAGCCGTTCCAGTAAAAGCCGAAAATCCCATCCTCGTTCACCCATATCTCCAAATGTTCTTCCGAAAACGGCGGAGAATATTGCGGCGGTTCTTCATCTTTAAAATGGCCGCCGCCGGTGAACCAAAACAGAGGTAAACCGCCACTTTGCCGGGCGTAAGTCAGCTGATATCCGCCTTTATCCGGCATTTTCTTTGATACGGCTCTTTCGGCTGAGACGAGCATCATGTCTTTAATACCAAGATCGTCGATTGCTTTTTCGGCCATGGCCTGTGCGTCCTGCTCAGCCATCGTCACCTTATCGAATAGCTCACCGACACCCATCCAGCCCAAATCTTCTTCGGTCATACCCGACTCCATATCCCTTAAATACCATGCTTCCGATATATAATTGAAATCATGATTTTGCGAGTACGAAAAGCGGCTGGCACTTGTGAACCCTTCGGCATAATTACTCGCTGATACGCTACCTTCACTGCCGTCTGCATTTTTGAAACAAGCAGAAAGAAAGTTCTTCCCTTTCTCTTTATCATCGTTACCAAATTCGTCCTTCATATAAGCGAGGGTGGAATCGATATAGATGATCGGTGAATCCGCGGGCGCCGCATCGCGCATTTTCTCAAGTTCCTTTACCCACGCTTTTGAATCCTCCGTCACCACAAACTCGCCGTCCATCTCCTGGCCACGCTTGGCAAGGACGATCTCTTCATCATAATCCGCTTTGGTCATCACATGCGGCAGATACAGCTTGGCATCGTCCACGAAATAATGAACCATATCGTCTACCTGCTGCTGCGTGAATGAAGCGGGTTCCAGCTTCACGACGGGGTATGCTGTGACACCGGGCAGAGTCACATCCGCATCAATAACGATGTTGATCTTTTCGCCCTCCACCGTTTCGCTCCAATGCGCGGGCGCTTCGTAAGGCTGCTTGGGTGCGGGTGTTTCCTGCATTTTTTCCTCAAGCTTGCCGTCCGCTTTATTCACCACAACTGGCTTTGCGGGCGTGGGCTGGCAGCCTGAAATCATGAATACAGACGCAAGAAAAATACAGCCTGCACTTTTGAAAAAGAGTTTACTCATTCTATTCCTTTCTTTGCACCACCTGATTTTAAATCGAGCGTCTTTGATGTGCCATAAACATAAGAATCTGCCGTAATATGCCATCTTCTTTAGCATATACGACAGATTCGTTAGTGTCAATATTTTGTATGTACGGCTTAATACCCCTTTTCTCTGTCAATCACGCTGCCGTCAATGGCATTCAGTGTCAGATAACTCAATCCTTCGCGTTCCGGTATTTCATGTCCGTCCGAGAGAGTCAGTTGCATATTCCCGATAAAATCCCAAACGGGCACGATTAGAAAAGTCCCCTTGTCGTCACGCTTTCCGATACGCATCAGGCTCAGCTTAACCTGATTGATTGAAATCTCTACCGTGATATTATCTTCGCCGTAAACCTTATAAAATAGATTATCCTTCGCGCGTTCCATCACATCATCAAACGGCATCAATTCAACATTGTCAGACCGTTTGGCCGTTACCTCCGCCACGTTTGACCATTGAAAGCATAACACCCCTATGTCTCCTATATAGACACAAAGATCTTCAGCATTATATGCGGGTGTAAAAACTTCGTTTTCATCTCTTGGGGTCGCTGAATCCGACGCATGGGAACCGGTGATCGCACTGACCGTAATACTATCCATTATGCGTTCAAACTGAATAATCCAGCATTGCTTTGTATCTCTGTTGCTAGTGTTATCCATCAAAAATAATTGTGTGACGCCTGCGTTTGCGACAGCCATATCTGAAATACCCATGTCTTCAATCAACTTTTCAGCTTGTTTAATCGCATCGTCTTTAGATATCGTTACGTTTTCCGGAATTCCCTGAGCTATGGAAGGTCCTAATGGTACATAGTCTTTATTTTGAGTATATTCCATCTGGCATATCGTCGCACCGAGTTCTTCGTCAATACTATTAGTGACATAATAACCAGAACGAATACCGTTTTCCGCTTCTGTGAATACTATTAACTCCTCGCCGAATTCTTTCTTTAAAAGCGTGAGCGTTGCAGCCAGCTTGTCTTCGCCCCATACATCCGGTGCCGACTTATACTGTTCCTCCCATTCCTTAATCCTCTGTTCATAACCCGCATAAGCGTCCTCCCGTGATTCCCCGTCGAAAACATTATTGAACTCTTTATCGCCCATTTTCTTGACTTCCTCAAGCTGTGCCTTTTCCTGCACAATTTGCTCCATCACTTGATCCTTGCTCATATATATCTGCTTTCCTTCGGGCAGAGAATACAGATCTTTGTCACCTAGCAATACACTTCCGATTGTATCCACCTGTTCTTGTGTGAATCCTATAGGCTGAACTTCATAAACCGGAAATGCTGTCACATCCGGTATGATCACATCAGCATCAATGCTAACTGTCGTGTTGTTCTTTGTGAGAGTATCCTTAATCTGTGTCGGCGCTTCATACGAAGCCTGCGGCTCGACCGTTTGTGCGATTTTCTCCTCAAGCTTGCCGTCATTCTTGTTCACCACCACGGGCTTATCCGGGGTGGGCTGGCACGCGGTGAATACGCTGATACAAAGCATCAGCAACGCCACACACACTGCCGCGCACCGCCCGACCATCTGCGTACGCGCCGACCTGAACATGCCCGTGATGCGCTTTTCCATCCCGGAGCGCCGATGACTCAGCGCCATGGCCGCAGCCAGCCGCTGCTGTTTATCGCTGCCCGCAAAATGCAGTATCGTATTTATATAATCGAGCCGGCAGTCTTGGCCGACAACCTTGAAAACGCTGTGATCGCACGCTGTTTCGATATCGTCGCGTATCAGCTTGAAGCAAAGCCACGTCAGCGGGTTAAACCAGTAGACGGCGCTGAGCAGATTCAAAACCCAGATCAGCAGCAGGTCACCGCGCCTCCAGTGAGACAGCTCATGCAGCATGATATGCTGCAGCGTCTTTTTATCCAGCGTCAGCGCATTTTCAGGCAGCACGAGGCAAGGCCGAATCGCCCCCATCATCATCGGCATACCGAACGCCGACTGCACCTTCAGGCCAATACGGCGTTTGATGCCAAGCTGCGCTCCGCATTCCTCAAATATGTCTCGTAAATGGTCGGGTATCCGAAGCTGCGCGTGTCGCATGCGCCGCCTGATAGTCACCGAGCCGATACCAAACACCGCGGCAACAGCCAAGGCTCCTGCCGCCCAAACGCCAAATGCAACCATCGTCCAATCAACCGTTGCCGCCGGAATGGGCGATTTGGTTTGATATGGCAGGGCTTGTGTATCAGGCTGTGGGCTTGACCCGCTATCTGAGATGACGTTATCGGGCTGTGCTTCATCAAAGGAAACAACGTCTTGAGTAACAGGCATATTGACGTGATCGCCGGTTGATGCATCGGCGGCAGCAGTTGTCACAGTCTGCGGTGCGGCAAATACCGCAAAGTCGCTTTCAAAACCGTAAGGAATCAGCAACTTGATCACCGCAACCGCCCAGAGAATGAGCATCATAAAAGGTGACAGCCGCTTTCCGACAAGGCGCTTGACAGCGAGCATGATGATAAAAAGCACCGAGAACACCGCGGCATTGACGAGCAGCACCGTAAGTACCTCTTTCGTCATGGCTGCTCACCGCCCTTCGCCGCCTCCAGCCGCCGCGCCATTTCCATCAACGCAGCTTTGTCGTTGTCGGAGAGCGGCGCGCTTTGCGCCATCGCCGCCACGAGAGCCCCCATTGAGGCTGTACTGATACGCGAGAGCAGCGATTCGCTCTCGCTGCGAAGCGCCTCTTCGCGCGTGATCAGCGGGCGGTAAAGCTTGTCGCGCAGGTTCTTATCTTCACAGGCAATCAGCCCTTTTTCCAGCATGATGCGCAAGTACGAGTGATATGTTTTGTAGTGCCATGCGATGTCGGCGTTTTCCTCCTGCACCGCCGTGATGATTTCGCGCATTGTCTGCGGCGGTTTGCCCCACATGGCGCGCAGTATCGTCCACTCCGCGTCCAACAGCTTTTTATCCATTCGGTTCACCGTCCCTTTGTCTTATAATCATAAGATATCCTATATCTCAATAATATAAGACATTTTACACTTTGTCAACCGTTCCCTGTTAATTTATTCTTTTTTACTTTCCTGCTGTTTAATACCGTCTTCTGGGTATCACGCTGCCGTCAATCGCATTGATAGTCAGTAACGAGTAAACATGATCATCGTCACGCATGCGCCACGGGTTTCGCTCAAAATTCTCGTCAAGAATGTATGTGTTGCTCTCACCCGTCGGGTAGTCGTCGCGGTAGTGATAGTACATATCGCCGCAGACGTTCCAAACGGGAATGAGGTAGTAGCTGTCCATGTCATTTTGCTTATCAATCAGCAAGTATGACAGCTGCAGCTTATTGACCTCCAGCCGCCGCGATATGATATCATTCGCTTCGTATGCGTCCGCGTTCTCATCCCACATCGTCTGCACCTTAAGCTGATTAACGATGCGACTCTTTATGTCATCAAAGGGAATCAGTGCTGTATCGGCAGACTCAAGCGTGATATCTTCCATCGGATTCCAATGGAACGAACTGACACCGTAATCATCCATCGTGATGCTGATTGTTTCCTGCCACGGCACAGCCCCCCTAAAGTCGTCACCGATGTTCTGATCGATACTGCTCACGATATTATCCTGCGGGACACCGTCGATACACCGTTTATAAATAAGCATGTGACTCACGTCGCCGACTTTGTTGAATGTGTTATCGTCATTAAATGTATACAGAGGCGCTGTGGATGCATCGACGAGAACAAAATCCAAGCCCATTTCTTTGAGCAATGCATCTGCTTTGCTTTTGGCTTCGTCGAGCGAATAGATCACACCTTGCTCTTGTAACAGATTGCCTTCTGCCACACCAAAGCTGATACCCGTACCAAACTCACCGTTTTTTGCGCCAAACTCCATCTTACGCCCGTTGTCCAGCCAGCATACGCCGTATATACTCTCACAGCCAGCCGCGATGGCTTTGGCACGTGCCTCGTCCGTCCATTCAAAGCGAATACCGCCGTCTCCCGTTTCCACCTGTTTACCGCCATACAGTTCCACCTCTGCCTCTTGTTCCATAAAGGCAAATTTCAAATCGGCTTCTTCAAGCTTTAAGTCTTCGGGCGTGTCCTCATATTCGGCGTATAAATCCTTAAGAATGTCCTGATAAGCGGTGACCAACTCGCCGTACCCTTCGTCGACTGATATCTTCAGCTCTTCCTCGTAGCTGTTGATGCTGCGCTGTATCTCCGTACGGCTGCGGTATTGCCCCGGCTTATACAGCACCGCATCACCGACCAGTACCTTCCGCACGGCATCCGCCAGCTGCTGCGTCACATGCTCTTTTTCAACCGTATAAACAGGCCATTGCGTTTGCGGCGAGACCACTACGTCCGCGTCAAACACGATGCTGTAGTTATCCGGCAGACCGGTTATGTCAACTTTGACATGCTCCGGCGCAGCATAGGGCTGCGCCTCCTCGCTGGGCTGATCGGTCTGCGCCATCGCGGCGGCGAGCTTTTCCTCGTCTCGACCGACCACCACGGGTTTATCCGGGGTGGGCTGACAGCCGGAAAGCAAAAATAAAGATGCAGCAAAAACACAGACTGCTCTTTTGAAAAAGCGTTGTTTCATTCTATTCCTTTCTCCACACCACCTGATTTGAAATGAGTCTATTTAATATTCCATAAACATTAGAATCTGCCGTATAATGTCACTCTCTTTAGAATATACGACAGAATGTGGAATGTCAATAGATGGATAATTACAACAAAGCGTAATCTTTGGATAATTGAAAAAATATTGTTTTTGATCTAACCCATTTTATTTATGATCTAACCCATTTTAAGAAATTATCTCTTTTAAACATTAATTCATTTTCAAAACCTATTCTTTGCATAGCAATATAAGTAGCTAATTGACTACCATCTTTTAAAACAACTCCTGTTTTATCAGCAAGTTCTTGAGCGGAAGTGCTAAATTGACCTGTTGTTAAAAAAATACACTGAATTGGATCGCAAAGTTTTACATTACCTAACTCTGTACTTAATAATGTATCGTTTGAATTGATTAATTCTTGATATCTCATAATAATACTGGATCCTATAAGTTCTCGTATCTCAGGAGTTCCAACTTTTGTTCCTTTTGAGTATCGTTTTGCTTGACCGAATACTAGAAATGAAAATGCTTCTTCAAAACCACTAATATCTGTACTCGCAAAGGAATTTGGCAAAGGAATTCGTGCTAAAAAGTCTATACCCTCATCTCTAGTAGGTTTTGTATTTATTGACGTTGAGGCTCCCAAATGAATTAATAATTTCTTACAAAAAAATTCAAAGTCTCTTGAACCGAGCGTACATAAACAATCCAAGATATCATTAAAAAAACGTGACGACTCTCTAAATTTAATTTTATTTTCTGTATCAGTTGGTCTTCTATAGGCACTCCCGATTATAGTACAAAAATTATCGCCTATAAGTTCACATTTAGAAAATACTGCATTCTTTCGGTTATTCTCTAAAACCTTTGATATCTCATCCCTAACAGCAAATAATATCTCAGATGCATATTCAAAAGCTTGAATCTCACTTTTACCTTTACACATTAACAAAGATTCAATTATTTTTAGTAAGCTTTGGGGCCCTGAATCATATTTATAGTTAATTATAATTTCATCTGCTATACTTCTCGGATTACACATAGCTTTGTTTTATTTTTTCTGACATTTTCATGACTTTTTCTATTTCCTCTAAAATCTCATCTAGCAATACAGAATCATTATCTGTCCACGCTGTCATATCAGATATTTTTAAGTCCTTTAACACATTTAAACACTCTCGAGCTGTTTCTTGCCAAGGCGATGGAGGTGGTGGATTTGCTATGGTTAAAGCTTGGCCAATGGATACACTTCCGGATAGAAACAATGATTTTACTTTCTCATTATTTATTATCTTAGAAAATATTCTGATATCGGTATGCGCAGATAATTTAGGGTCAATTATTTCTCCTTCATCATCTGTTGTTTCAGAAACTAAAGAATACATAGTTTCTAGATTGGCTGCATTACGAAAAGTACATTTATCTGGATCCCATCCAAGCCATTCTTTAATAGTAGGTGATTTAATCATTTCTTCGAAGTGAGAAAAGAGATTTGGATGTGCAAATTCACCATATGTTTCATCATCCATCATTTGTTTCAAAGCTTTAAAAGTTCTATAGTAACGAATTGTAACTTTTGGGCCAAGACCAAGCGAAGAACTAATTGAAGCAAAATCTTTGTTGTATTGATCTTTTAAACTGACAACAAAACGTGCTTTTTGATATGCACCCCATTCCTTTGTACCTGAAATATGTCTAATACCTTGGATAAGTAGCTCATCCCATGTTTGATCCGTATTATCATCCGTTTCTTCAATTTCTAGAATCAATATCTCAATTTTCTCAAGGCTCTTTATTATTTCTTCACTTATATTAATGATACCTTTATAGTAATCATCTATCACGGATTTGACTGCAGCAATCCTGCGATTTCCTTCAACAACGAGAACATGTTTATCATCATATTTCCGAACAACAACTTTTTCTATTGGAACATAACCATTTACTTTAATTGAGTCTTTTAACTGTACTATTTCAAATGTTTTATTTTCATTAAGTTTCTTAAGTGCTATTTCCTGTATAATACTTTCACTATATCTATCTGAAGCAACCCGTTGATGATCTTCAATGTCAAAAAAACGCGGATTATTTGGATCTAATAGAATATTATCAATATCAATAATCATAGGTATTAATTTCATATTTAATTTGTCTCCTTTTTAATTAGTCCATTTCACATTATATACCATCATATACCCTAAACAAAAGATTTAATAGGTTCCCTTTATATTAAATTAGCAGGATGTTCCTGAGTGCTTTTAGAATTTTCATGTTATTGCCAATTGACAGTTTTAAAAATTGAAATCCTCAAATGAAGAAAATTAGCCACTGAATCAATTGCTGATATTAACATCTATATAACCCGCATAAGAACAGCATCCTATATTCCCAAAGTTACCATAATTACCTATATTGCCATAGTTGCCATAGATACCATAATTAATGTTTTTATAAGGAGACGTTTTGTTGTAGAGCAAGCGATTACCATCGACTATTTCACCTAAATATTTTCCATCCATACCTATAAAAAAATTCTCGCGCTCAAGATAATGGCCAATATTTTTTCCATGTACATCATGTAATTGACCGTTAACAAAATTAGCAATGTGCTTTCCACGGCTATTATGTAAGTCTTGCATTAGATAACCTTCTTTCTCGTTAAATATTTCCAACTAAATATTATTTCCACTCTCGAATTGCACAGACAGTTTTATAAGATTAATCAAACTGCTTTTGTACTATTGAGTTTCCCATTATAGACATAATCTCTATCAGCGCACGAATACATTCTATCAACAACGACAAAATATTTCAATTAATTACATATATAAAAAATTAATCGGTGCAAAAAAACAAACCCGATTTCTCGAGTTTGTTTTTGTTAGCGGCGACTGGATTCGAACAAACCCATTGCTGCTCGTCCGCGCCGCAGCTTCCGCGCATGCTGAAACTTTTATCGCAGAACCATGGTCGGGGCAAACGTGCCACTGGCACGTCTGCTTAATCCCTCCCTTCGAATCCATTCCATCTCAATCAAAAATAAAAAAACACCTTTAGGTGCTTTTTTATTTTTGGTAGCGGCGACTGGATTCGAACCAGTGACCCTCCGGGTATGAACCGAATGCTCTAGCCAGCTGAGCCACGCCGCCATATAGGCGACCCGACTGAATATCATCCAATCGGGTCTATAGTGGTTGCGGGGGAAGGATTTGAACCTACGACCTCCGGGTTATGAGCCCGACGAGCTACCAACCTGCTCTACCCCGCGTCAATGAGCGCAAGAAGTATTCTATATCAAAACGAGCGGATAGTCAACGGTTTTTTGTGGCGTTTTTTCGGAACTTTTTTTTCGCGTTTTTCCCTGCCCTTCGTCACAGCCCTCTCAAAACGTCATCTCCGCCAAATGACCAATTCCTTTATATTCCCTCACGACAACGGATTTGATGCCCTGCTTGATCTCGGGGCAAACGCGGGTGATACACATCTGTGAAGCGCCGCCTATGCTTTTGCAGTCGTCCTCTATCAGCACATCCGGCTTCACCGTCTCCACAATATCCTTATAGCCTTCTGCTTTGCCGCGATAATACAGCCTCTCACCGGGCAGCTCAAACCGTTTCAGCAAATCGATCATAACGGATACGCCGCGCCGTTTTCGCGATGTGCAATAGCTGATGCTCATCCCCTGCTCGTGCCATCGGCTTAATATAGCCGCACAACGGCCAATCGGCACATAATTTTGAAAGCTGAACAAGAACCACTTTGATTTCGGTTTCAAAATCGTTCCTTCCAAAAAGATCATGATTGTTTTGCCGCTGTGCCGATGTTCTGAAAGCTCAATGTAAGCCAAAGCTGTTTCCTCCGTCACGCCGGATAAAAATACACAATGCCCGCTTCATACGGCTTTTGCTGATGCCAAACCAACTCAAACGGCAGCTCAAACTCACCGCCGTAGGTAGACACATACACCGTCTTTGTCTCAGCGTCCACACCCGTCACCGCCATCCAGTGCCAGTGAAAATCGCTGATTTCTTTGAACGGGTTTTTCAGTATCAGCAGCGCGGGCATATAGTTATGTTCCACGGCCTTTTGCAGAAACCCAAACGCATTGACCATGGAGAGGCTGCGGCTCACCACCTGCGGCACAAGCTTAACACCCATCCTCTTGGCATATGCCGCTGTGCCCGAAGCAAACTTGGCCGTGCTTTTGAGGCCCATGGGCCCCGGCTTCACAAACGGCCTGATTTTGTTCATGTGCGCGGTGAAATCCTGTTTGGTCGCGGGCAGCGCGTACGGGTATAGCGGCGTGCAGGTATCCGGAAACGCCGCCGCCATATGCATCGTAATCATCGCCGCGGTTGTCGGCCCGCAGCCGGATATGCTGTGCCACGATTTTTCAAACCAACGCTGATCCGCGCCGAAATATTCCGTGCCGCCGTCAAATATCTTAACTGTCCGTAAGTCGATCGTCTGTTTCATTATGATCCTCATTGATGTTTGGCTTGGCCGATTTTTTTGCGTCCTGTCTGTTCACAATGAATATGCCCGCCGCAACCAGCGCCACAGCGGCAATCATCTCCGGCCCCATGTGCTCGCCTGGTACAAAAATCACCGAGAGCACCGTGCCGATCAGCGGATTCGCAAACTTATACTGCTCCAGCAGCGTCGCGTTATGGTATTTGAGCAACACAAACCACAGCGTAAACGCGATGGCCGATATCGCCGCAAGGTAAACGAGCAGTGCCATGGCCTCCGCGCCCATCCGCACGCCGCCGGGGCTGCCCGCATAGCCTGTAATGCCGAGCATCAGCCCGCCGATGAGAAACTGCCAGCCGCTTAATCGCACCACGTCAATGCTGCCGCCGTATTTTCTCATCAGCACCATGGTGAGCGCAATCAGCACGCTGTGCAGCACGATAAACCCTTCGCCGAGCAGCGAAAACGTAAAGGCCGTGCCCGAAAGTGCCGAAAAGTTCACCAGCACCACGCCCGAAAACCCGAGCAGCAGCCCAAGCGTTTTTTTAATGCCGAGGCGGTCGTTCTTCGTCATGAAGTGCGACATCACCGCCACGATAAACGCGGAGAGCGATGTGAGTATGGCGGTTTTCACGGCGGAGGTATGCCCAAGGCCGATGTAGTAAAGCACATACGAGCCGAACGTTTGCAGAAGCGCAATCAGCAAAATAAACGGCAGCTCTTTGGCCTTCGGCATTAGCTTTGTTTTCAGCTTGAGCCGCGCGAATATGAGTATGGCCATTCCGGCGATGCTGAACCGTAAGCCCGCCAGCCAAAGCTTTTGAAATTCGTTGGTATCGCCGATCAGCTGATAAGTCAGCTTCAGGCTCGGGAATGCGCTGCCCCAAAGCAGGCAGCACAGCATGGCTGTTAACAGCATCACGCTTTTCTTTTCAAATACACTGTGTGGTTTCATGACAGGTCTCCTTTGTTGCAGACCTTATCATACCACATTGACCCGTTCGAAGTAAGCGTATCATTCAACACATTTTTGAGCAAATGTGGTATAATGCGTCACAGGTATTATTCATATCATAGGAGGCTCATCATGAAAAAGGTGACAAATAAGCAGCCCAATGCCGCGGAATGCTTTGTGTGCGGGCTGAAGAACGAGAAAGGCCTGCAAGCCTTTTTTTATGAAACGGAATCCGGCGAAACCGCGGCGGTTTTCACGCCGCATCGGCTGCACCAAAGCTATCCGGGCCGTATACACGGCGGCATCGCGGCCTGCATACTCGACGAAACAATCGGCCGCGCGATACAGATCGGCCAGCCGGATGTATGGGGCGTCACAGTGGAGTTAAACCTCAGCTACAAAAAACCGCTGCCGTATGAAACGGAGCTGAAGGCTTACGGGCGTATCACAAATGAAAACCGGCTGATGTTTGAAGGCGAAGGCGAGATATTAACGCCGGACGGTGAAATCGCCGTAACAGCCAAAGCGAAATACGTGAAGATGCGCATCGGCCAGATCGCCGACGACACGGACGCGCTCGATTGGAAGGTGCATCTTCATATCGACGACCCGACAGAGGTGTAAAGCATCTTGTTATCGTCGATTACATCTGAATGAGTGTTTTTAGGCTTCTCCTTGAGGAGAACTGTCGCCGACAGGCGACTGATGAGGTGTGCTTTTCAACAGTCTTATTTTACATCTGACCGATGCTTCGCACCATTTAATCCTCTGGGCGAAGACTCAGACTGTCGATAAACCTTATTTTATCATTCCGAGCCTGTCGACTACGAGGCGGATCGGAAGCCCAATGAAAAACGCTTTATAGAAGGGGATTCCAATCCACTGTGTAGTCGATCGCTTACGCTCCAGCGGAATGACACAAAGAATTTTCTTGATAGTATGCACCTTCTCTTTGAGTAGATGACTTTCTCTCGAACGACTTAAACATCACAGCCCTGCCGGACGAGCACGCAATTCATTCGGCAGGGCTTTGCTTTTCATGAGTTTAATTTCCTGCCCAAAGGCCGCCGAGTTCTCTCACCGTGTCCGGCCCGACAATACCGTCGGCATTCAAGCCGCGGCTTTTCTGAAACGCTTCCACCGCACCTTGCGTTCTCGGCCCGAATATGCCGTCGGATTCTCCCGGAGAAAACGAGACGATTTGCAGGGCTTCCTGCACATCGCGCACATCGTCGCCGCGCATATACGGTGAATCAAGCTTAAGCAGCCTTTTCACCTCAAACGACCCCAGCGGGTTCTCGCAGTTCGGGCAGCCGCCGGTGGCATCGGTCAGCCAAACGCCATGCAGTGCCGCCGTCGTGTCCGGCCCCACAACACCGTCTGCCGACAGCCCCTGGCTCTTTTGAAACGCCACCACTGCGCCTTGCGTTTTCGGCCCGTAAAACCCGTCGATTATCCCCGGCGAAAACCCTTGGCGGGCCAGCGCCTGCTGCACATCCGCCACATCTTCGCCTTGCATGTACGACGGGGTTGTGATTTTCAAATAACGGCCCAGCCAGAATGCCGGTGCATTTTCATCGGGCGGTTTTGTCGTTTCTTCGTAATCCACATCAGCCAGTTTGCCCCAGTTGGTCCAGCGTTTTGAGGTGGCCGGTGCATTTAAATCGGATATCACCACGCCAACGTTCGTGCCGCCCGCTTCCACCACTTTTCCTTCTCCTATATATATGCCGATATGCCCGCTGCGCCAAACACATAGGCCGGGTATCTCGGGTATGGTGTTGAGCATACCTGTCTGCACGCATCTTGCAAACAGCGTATTGGCCGATTTATCTCCGTATCCGGGAATCTGACGCCTGAAGGCTTCAATAATCAGCCCCGAACAGTCAACCACAGTCCTTCCGAACCATCGGGCGCACCTGACAACAAAATAATTGTAATCTCTGCCCGATTTTCTTCTTCTCGCCCACTCTTCTGCCAGTTCTTTGGTATATAGCTGACCTTGCGCACCAAATACATATCCCCAACCGTTTTGTTTTGCGTTAAGCACAAAACCGACGAGAGCGCTTGCTTTAGCTGTCGCCATAATTCATCCTCCTCTGCCATAAAATTACGATATCCGGCGATAATGCCTCAATATATCTGCATGCCCCAAAAGTCACTGTGTTCTATGATGGTGAGGCCAATGCCCGCATCAAAGCATGTGTTTTCAAGATTATGATCATACTCACCTTGTTTGCATTATTCGTCTATGTATCGTTTAAGCTGATGGTATATGACGCGGTCAATCAATGCCGATCAACTCTGTTTGCTCCTGATAAATTATCTTGTATTCAGCTCCCTCTTATTGGATTGATATGCACAGCCGGTCAGGGCTTTGTCTGCAGTATTGTGCTTACGCCGCTTTTGCTATAGAATGTGAACATATATCGGCAAAAACCCGGAGGATTCATGGACCCACGTTATAAAATCGGCATGAGAACAGTGAAAACGGTGGTGGCAGTGGGTATCTGTCTGCTTGTTTTTCAGTTTCTTGTGCCAAAAAGCAGCATTAACGGCATTCAGGCGGCGCTGGCGGCTACCATCTGCATGAAATCATCGCTGCAAAACACGCTGCGAACAGGCCTCGACCGTGCGGCAGGCACTGTTGTCGGCTCTGTGATGGGTGTGCTGTTTTTGCTGCTGAGCGCTGTTGTGCCTGCTGTTTTGATTTCCGCCTTGGGTATATTGGGTGTACTGCTCATTATATATGTATGCAATGTTTTTCGGCTGCAGGCGAGCGTTACCATCAGCATCGTCGTCTTTTTAATCATACTGATCGGCGAAAGCGATATCCCTCCCTTGTTCTACGGCCTCGCGCGCCTTGGCGAAACAATATTCGGTATTTTTGTCGCGTATATCATCAACCGCTTTTTAGACAAACGCTATCTGAAAATCATACTGAAGCCCATCGAACCGGCCTTAGAGCCGGCCACAGGCATCCGCGCCGCCGCCGACAGCGATATCGGCGTGATTATGCAGATCTGGCTGCGAGCCAATACGCCGGACCATGCATTTCTCGATGAGCTTTATTGGCATAACCGGTACGATGCGGCACGTCAAGCCATCAAAGCGGCGCAAACCGTCGTCTTTGAAAATCGATCCCAAATCCAAGGCTTTTTAAGCCTGTCTGCCGAGAACGAGATCATCGCCGTCTGTGTGCTGCCGGATGCCCGGCATTCGGGTATCGGCATCCGTCTGATTGATCACGCCAAGCAACTGTTTCCGTGTTTGTCCGTGCGCTGCTTCAAGCCAAACGAGCTTGCCGTCAAATTTTTGATCAACCGGGGGTTTGTTCCCGTCTCGGAAGAGGCTGACGCGCTGACCGGCTATCCCGTGTACACCTTGGAATGGTCGGACAAGCACCGGATGACATGCGCATCTAGATAGCATAAAAAGCATTGGCATTCCTTGCATTATCGCTGTGTACGTGAAAGCCAATTGACTGCCAGATAAGGCTTTGTTATTACCACTGTGCAAATTCAATTACTCAAGTTTTAATCAGCATCTTCTTTTTGCTATCGCACCCCCACCAACAAAGAAAGACGCTGCCGCTATTCTTTCCGCTACCCGTATATAGAAGCTGTTTCACATCTTGTTTTATTTTGCGATTTGCATCGGCACGTGGTATGATTTGATTTGATTAAAAAATAAACAAGGCAGGCAACAAATGGTGGGTAAGCAAAAAACAAACTTGTATCTTTTCTTTGCGGTGATCGTCGCCGTCAATATCGCAATGGGCTTCAGCGACGGTCTATTCAATAATTACTATAACGATGCCTACCATGTCACCGCCACTCAGCGCGGACTCATCGAATTCCCGCGCGAATTGCCGGGCGTAATCGTTTTTACACTGATCAGCTTTGCTGCGCACTTCGGCGATATCAGAATTGCCGTTATCGCTCAGGCGCTCTCAGCCATTGGGCTGGCTGTGCTCGGGCTGTTCACCCCTTCTTTATCGGTCATGCTGATTTTCCTGTTTGTTAATTCGGTCGGGTTTCATCTGTTTATGCCGCTGAGAGACAGCATCGGCATGTCGTTATCCGAACCGGAAAAGCTCGGCAAGCGCATGGGGCAGTTTGCGGGTGTCCAGTTTGCTGTACTGATGGTGTGTGGTGTGGCTGTGTTCTTTCTTTTCCACTTTCGCATATTCAGCTTTGTCAGCACCACCAAGTGGACGTTCGTGATTGCCGCTTTCTTTTACATAGTCGCCATGCTGATAACGCTCAAGCTCAAGCAAAACCTAGGCCAAGCGCGAAGCCCGCGCCAGAGGGTAAAATTCGTTGTCAGACGTCAGTACAAATACTTTTACCTGCTCGCGGTGGTGTTCGGCGTACAAAAGCAGGTGATGCTTGTTTTCGGGCCGTGGGTTCTCATCAAAACGCTGGGGCAGCAGGTGGATGTGATTGTGCTGCTCGGTATTATCGCGTCGCTGCTCGGCATGTTTCTGATGCCGCAGCTTGGCAAATGGATTGACCGTTTTGGCGTTAAAAAGCTGCTGTATGTGGATGCGATTTCTTTTATATTCGTGTATTTGTGCTATGGGCTGCTCGCTCAGTTCTTTAACGGCAGCCTGCTTTCAACAGTGGGGCTGCCCGTGATTCTGACATGTGCTCTTTTTGTAACGGATCGGCTGTCTTCTCAAATGGGCATTATCCGTACGGTGTATTTAAAATCCATCGCCGTAAAGGATTCGGATGTGACACCCACGCTCTCATTCGCGATGATGCTGGATCATGTTGTCTCTATCGCAATCGGCATAGCCGGCGGCCTTCTGTGGGACAGCATCGGCTCGCATTATATCTTTTACATGGTCGCGGCACTGTCGTTAGTCAATCTCGCTGTGGCTATTATCGTGAAAGAACCGAGAAAGGCACCGATGCCCTGCGAAACGGTTGCCGCTCTCATCGAAGACGAGTCCCTGTAAATGATGACTTTTTTAATCAACGGATTTAGCCTTCGTTGTCGGTATCGTCTTAGGTGCTTTGCAATATCGCAAACACGCGATTGACCTGATTTTCGTCTGGTTTGTTCCGTTGCAACACCCTCTCCATAAAGGAGAAGGTGGTATCAGCCACTTAATTATTACTCATGGTTAATATCCTTTTGCTCCCCATTGCTCGAGCAAACAAAAAACAGCCGTCATTTCTGCATGACCGGCCGTCCGTTTTTCTAATATACCTAAATCATCATATCAACGTGTCCGCTGCGGTTGTTTGTTTGGTTGTGTATGATCATCATTTCTTCTTCGTGCTGAGATGGCTCTCGAACTTCTTCCGCATCCATCTTTTCGAGAATATTCTGTATCTTCAAAGACATATTCGCCACACGCGTCTCTTTTCCCACCACATCAACACGGCGCACCGCTTCCGTTTTTAACGCGTTTTGCGATGCAAGCGTTTCACCCCCAAACGCCGCCTTCATCACTATGCTGTTTTTGATTTCGGGCGTGATGCCGGACATAATTCTCACCGTTTTCACCTCCGTGCTCTTACTAAGTATATCGCAAACTTAAAATATTTCTTTAGGGTATTTTCTTCGTTTGGTTGAATATTTTATCAATAATCACTGCGCATAAAATTAAAAGACCGACAGCATGATACTGTTCGGTCTTGCTCTATGCCGTTAAACCATCATATCCACGTGCCCGCTGCGATTGTTCATTTCGCTGCGCATATTCTTCAAAGCGTCTTGCTCATCTTCTTTTGATTCATAAGCGCGTGGTTTCTCGGCCTCCATATTTTCAAGTATTCTTTGAATGCTTGCCGATAGGGCCGAGACTTTCTGTTCCTTTTTGGTGACATCAACACCGCGGGCCTCATCCTGTCTGATTTCACCCTTTAGCGTTCTTCTTTCGCTTTCGAGTGAGGTTTTCACACTTTGCCCCGCCTTTGCTCTGCTGAGCGCACCGTCTGCGTTGATTAAAACAGACATGTCTGTGCCATTCACATCCGTGCCTTCACCCGAGACCGGCTTGGCCTTTCTTTGCTCCATCGCAATCGCTATTTCCCTTTGCGTATACTGCTGGCGTAACGCATTCAGCTGTTCACTAATCAGATTCTTCTGCTTTGTCTTTTCCTCTGGAGGCAGCTTTTGATCGGCTTCAACACGTTTTAATTTTTCTTGAAACCGCAGCATTTGCTTGCTGATGGCCTCCAGCACTAAATCATTGTCTTTCAGACCAACCTTTGGCCCTTGCGCGCTGCCGGATTGTATTCTCATGGCGCTCTCCCTCTATTCTAAAAAATGTGGATTGCTGACCAAATGCTTTTCAGGATTTATTCGCCTTATTTTACTTCTTACTGTCATTTTATCACTGTTGCTGGCAATCGTCCAGTATGTTTACAAAAAGACGCGTGAACGCGGCATAGACGTGTATTTTGGCTTCTCCTCGGGAGAAGGCTTTTAAAGGCATGCTATTATCCTGCATAGAGCATATTCTATCGTAAAAACCATTTTACTAAAGCCTTTTGAACCCACTGCATTACCGGAGGTGTTCTTTAGACAATTAAAAAAGCGGGGCTGTGTTCCCCGCTTTCGTATCAGTTTATTGTTCTGTGTCTTCCTTGTATAAAAGACCCCACTCACGTCTCAGTCTGTCCATCATCTTTGCTATTTTCAGTGTTTCATCCAGCGGCATCTCGGGCGCTTCCTTAAGCCCCTGCAAGTAATATTCCTGAACCGCCTGTGCCTCGTATTGAAAACCGGTGGCCGCATACGGCTGATAAAACACGTCTCGCTCTTCCGATATCCCCACATCCGTTTTGCCTCTCGGCGCAAATTCCGCTCTGTCGGGATGCCACCAGCCCTCGCCCAACAGCACGGAACCTTCGGTTCCGCCGATGAACACGCTATTGTTAAGCTTTATCCCAATGCCGTCGGACAGCGCCGCAATGCGCCCATCCTCATATTCAAATGTGAACGTGTTGTATTCATCCACGCCATTCTCAATATACGCCGCGGTGGTCACCTTAATGGGGTCAGCCCCGAACATGGCAAAGGTCATCGCGAGCGGATAGATGCCCACATCCAGCAGTGCACCACCCGCCATATCGTGCGAGAAACGCCACTGCGATTTGTTGGCGCTGCCGTCGAATCCAAACATCGCATTGATCATTTTAGGTTGGCCAATACGCCCCGACCGGACCCATTCGAGCGCTTGTTTGAATGCCGGAAAGAACCGTGTCCACATGCCTTCCATGAAGAACACGTTTTTCTCCCGCGCCTTTTCAATCATCTTCTCAGTCTGCGCTGCGTTCACACCGAGCGGTTTTTCACAGAGTACCGCAAAGCCCGCTTCCAAAAACAGCATGACGTTATCGTAATGCTGCGGGTGAGGCGTACCGATATAAATGATATCCAAATCGGTATTCTTGGCCATGTCCGCATAGCTGCCATAACTCGTTGCTATATCAAATTTGCTAGCAAACGCGTTGGCGTTCTCAATGCTGCGCGATGCAACGGCCGCAATCTGCGCATTTTCCACCAGCTGCAAACCTTGCGCAAACTGTGTTGAGATGTTCCCCGTTCCAACGATTCCCCATTTTACTTGCTTCATTTGCCTCTCCCTTCGCTGTTGCGTGATGTTCATTTCGCGATAATCACATGCGCTCCGCTTTGTTCCAGCAGAGCCAGTGGCTGCGCCCCAAGGCCGCTGTCGGTTATAATTCCGGCTGTCTCGCGTACGTCGGCAAAACGGCACAGGCTTTGTCTGCCGATTTTGGATGAGTCCGCGACGACCACGCATTGCTGCGCCACCGCAAGAATCTTCCTCTTAAACCCGGCCTCTGCCATGCTGCCGGTAAACAACTCACCGTTCTTGCCCACCGCGCTGACACCCACAAATGCAATGTCCACACGAAAACGGCTTAACGCATCCTCTGCAGCCGGGCCTCGGCACGAAAGCGTGTCGCCCTTCAGCTCGCCGCCTATCATAATAACAGTAACGAAAGTGCGGCTCACCAGTTCGGTCACTATCGCCACCGAATTGGAAAGCGCCGTTAAATGCGCCGATGCAGGCACACATTGAGCAAGTATGTGCCCCGTGGAGCCCGAATCGAAAAAAATCGTTGTGCCGTCCTTGATATAAGAAAGCGCTTTACGCGCTATCGCCAGTTTGCTGTCCTTAAATGAAACCGACTGCGCTGCGGCAGCCTGAATCGGGCTGGCGGCCAGCATGGCGCCTCCGTGTGTACGCACTGCTTTCCCGGCGTGCACCAGCTGTTCCAGATCTCGGCGAATCGTCATTTCGGTCACATCAAACAGCCGGCTCAATGAGCTGATCTCCACCTCACCGTTTTTGCAAAGCATATCGAATATCTGCAGCAATCGCTTTTCTTTGAGCATTGATTTTTTTCCTCATTTGCATCCGGTCAAAATAACACGTCGTTATCAGAAGTCCTACTATTTTATTATACTTTATCTCAAGGAGAGTGCAAGCAAAGATTAGCTTAGCTTTTTTGTCGGCATTTAGTTATATAGCGCAAAATTTAATATTTTTTGGGCCAATAATCCATTGAACTCATGTTAACTTTATGCTAGAATTTGTTACACCATTTAGATTAACGACTGTTTCAAATCTGCAGTTTATACGGAAAGGGTTCTTGCCGATGGACATCCTAAAAGATGAAGTCATGAAAATCGTCAGCGAGAAACAACTCAGCTCTGTGATGGATACCAAGCAATGGCGGGCGCTGCAGGACGCAGTGAGAACCTTGCCTTTTCCGCCTCCCTACCAGCTGAAATGTGTTAACGTTAAAGAGCCGAAGCCCGAAGTGTTTGATCATGATATGTGGTATTGGGGTGACTGGAGCGACGAAGCCCTGACACCTTTTTATGCGATTGAATGGATATGCGTCAGGCCCACATATAAGAAGCACCGCGGCCGATTGATCGGCGATGCACTGATTGATGAGACCAGCGAGTTTGTATCCGCGCTGGACAGGCATGCAATTCCGTACATAACTTATAACGGTGCTTATTTCATATACGGCTACAGATAATTCAATTTGAGATGATGATACAAAAAAAAGCCAAAGAAGAGATATCTTCCTTGGCTTTTATTGTTTTAATGATAGCCCAAGCCATATTTTGGTTTTTACATGCATTATTCAGATGCTATGATCCGGCATCAAAGCCTTCTCCTCTGGGGAGAAGGTGGGGTGAAGCATCGGATGAGGTGTTTAGGAATAACTGCAATTAAGAACACCTCATCAGTCGCCTGTCGGCGACAGCTTCTCCTCAATGAGAAGCCTCAAGTCTTTTGGTCTTTTTCTTCTGTCTCTTTACCGATCAAACCCGCCTGTCAGATACCGTTCCATCGTATCCGTTGCAGGCCGTTTGCATCCGAAAGGATTCGGTTCGCCGGGAGCTGTCAGCATCGGCTTCAGCTGCCGCCTCGAGCACCAGTAACGCAGCGCATCCGGGCTGTGCGTCAGGTCATGCGGCTGCGTTGCAGCGTCTCCGGGGCGCAGTGTATCGTGCCGCAGCAGCGGCAAACAGCGCAGCAGCGGTGTACATGTGGAGAAAAACACCATTTGCGGCTCCTTAATGTCGCACCGCAAATACTCCTTCACGTTAAGCCAGCCGTCTATACGGCTGCTGCCTGCCTTCACCAGCGGCACACCGCACCCCGCGAATATCTCGGCTGCGCTTCGCCCCGTATCCTGCCGCCTGTTCCAAAGGTCCGGCGGTGCGATATATTCCTCCGGTGTTTCGCTCTGCGCGCCGAGTATCGCAGCCGCCGCCTGCGACACCGTCAAATCGGGGATCTCAATGCTGCGAATGCAGTAGGCGCGCCCGCCCGGGCTCACCGCAAACCACAGTACCGCGAGCATATCCAGCCCGTAATCGAGCGCGGCACTGATGCGCCAGCCTTCGGGCACAGCAAACGGTGCGCAGACATGCTTTTCTTCACTGAACTCGGTAAAGAACTGGCCTGCAAACACGTTCCAGTCGCCGTCCAGCCACGCGCGCCTCAATCCCGGCTCCAGGCTTTCGAGCTGCCGCACATAGTCTGCGCTCTGTTTCGCAAGCTCCTTTTTTGCCGCAAGGGTTTCTCCGTTCTTCATCTTTCTTTGTTCACTTAACGCTTTTTGATAACCCTCGTCCGCTTCAAACAACGGCGCGTTGTCCCACACGCGCGCCTGAACAAACGTGTAGTCATCCGCGTTTTCGCCGCGTCTGAAGTCGCGGTCAATGAACAGCCGCTTTACCCAAGCGTGCCCTATCCCGCCCGGATTGCATGTTAAGTATGCGCGTTTTGGAAAGCCTCCCGTTCCGCGTACACACGCGCACAACCAGCCGAATTGATATTCAGTCAGCTGAGTTGCCTCATCCAAAAACACGATGTCGTATTCCTGCCCCTGATACTGCAGCACATCATCCTCGTCGTTGCAGTACCCAAGCTTTATTCTCGAGCCCCAAGGGAACACAAAGGCTTTGTCGTTCTCCTGATATTTCGGCCGCAAATATTCCGGAAACCGCGCATAGGCCACGCGCAGCTGTTTGGTATGGTTTTCGTGCAGCTGCGGGAACGACCGCCGCACAATCAGCATCTGTATACCCGGGTACTCAAACGCGAGATATGTCGCTTTTGTTCGTATCGCGTGCGACTTGCCGCCGCCCTTCGCGCCGCCATACCCCACAAACCTCGTTTTCGCCTGCAAAAATTCCTTCTGCTTAACCGTCGGTTTTCCGAACGTTTTGTAGAGCAGTTCCTCAACACTTTCTTCTTTTCTCATGAATCCCCCACCGGAGCCGCTTTGCCGTCAGCCCCGAAAAAAAAACGCCCGACGAGTTTCGTCCGGCGCATGATTCTTAACTATCTTCAACCTTCTATACTGATGACACTGACGGGACACCCTTCTGCCGCCTCATTCGCTGAATCCTCGGCCTCCTTGGGTATCTCATCCACATAGGCTTCGGCCAAACCGTCATCAGCCATCCTGAAAACTTCGGGGCAAGTCTCCGCACACAGCTCGCAAGAGATGCAGCCGTCTCTGTCTATAATCGCTTTCATTGCTATCCTCCTTCATGGTAAAATCAGTACTTTTTTCTCATATTGTACCCCAATGATTACCGCTTATGCAAACGTTACTTCGCGTATTTCTTGAGTTTTCCGAGATCGAACTGCGGTGCCGCACAACCTGATGCGCCTTCACTCAGAGCACCTGATGCTTCCAGCTGTTTCAAATCCATCGATGATGGCTTATCACGTTCTTCCCAATATCGCTGGATGTGCAGCATCGCCATTTCAACACTGCGGCCAAGGTCTTCGTTCGGTTCCACGGCGGTGTCGCGTGCGTCCGCTTCGTTCACAAATCCATCGCGCCACAGTGAAAGCCGGCTGCGTGTGATCCCAAGAGCAATGCAAAGGCCCGATATACTGTACTTGCCCGACTCGGCGGCTTCTTTAAGATAATGATCAATACGCTGTCTGATCAACGCCATATCGATTGACCATCCGCTCTGTGACAACACAGCATATTCAAGATCCCTCTGATCATTAATCTGCAAGCCGCTGATACGCCGTTTTCTTTTCGCCATTTGTTGTCCCCTCTTTTCTTTTTGTCTCAGCTTTTAAAGTGTGTCAGAATCTTATCGCGTTTCAGCCCTCAAAACTGCTCAAATGTGTTATAATTAATAATCATACATTTATGTTTGATTGTTTGAATATTGGTGGATATATGAACAAACTTAAGCATTTCGGTCGGGTGCATTTGGTGTCTGAAACTAAATGTCTCCAAACCGTTTGATTAATATCAGGAGGATATTATGAATTGTACTCAGTGTGGTTCCCCGTTATCCGAGGGTTCCCTATTCTGTCAGGCCTGCGGTTCGCCGGTTAATCAGCAACCGCCGGTGCAGCCCGCGCAGGCTCCCCCGCCTGAAGCGCCCGCGCAGCCACAGCCCATTTATCAGCAGCCCCCCACGCAGCCATATGGTACACCGCCATATAATCCTATCCCGCAATACAAAAAGCGCACCAAGCTTGTTGTAAGCCTTCTGGCTGTGGGTGTCGTCTTTATCGCAGCGGCCGTTTGTCTCTATCTGTTTGTGCTCTCGGGCACGCCGGTGGTGGGGCAATGGTACTGTGAGGAGCGCGGTCAGGTTCTTGTATTCAACGAAGACAACACCGCAATGGGGTATGCCCTGACAGGCACCGTCGATGGCGAATACACCTACGACAAGGGCAAAGGTGATGGAGCGATTAGCGCAAACGGTTCGGATTTGGCGTTTAAAGTGAACAAAGACGAACTTATCCTGGTGAACAAAGAAACAGATGATGAATCAACGTTCGTAAAAACAAACCCAAAGGATAAAGCTGAAGACCTTGTTTTGAGTGCTCTGCAGGGAGTATGGCACTGTGAGGAAATCGGCGAGGTGCTGGAGTTCCGCAAAGGAAAGATCAATGTGTATTCCGGCTATGGCGACTTTAATGGCACATACGATTACGATATTGAAAAAGGCCAAGGCAGCTTTTCCGTCAACGGCAAAGATTTTGAGTTTTTTGCCGATTACAACGCACTGTCTGTCACGAATACCGGCAACTATGTAAAGGCCGATAAGAAGTTTGATATCAAAGCGTTTGTGGCTGAGCATGCGATGCCGATTGCCGGGATGTGGTACGATGCCTCCGGCACCTACGGCACAATTGAGTTTTACACAGACGGCACCGCGCAGATTGCCATGTTAGATATGACCGTTGCCGCGACGTACACCTTCGATGCCGCCACGGGCACCGGCACCTTAACATCAGAAACTGTTGGACAGTCATCTGATATGGCGTTGAAGGATGGGCGTATCGAGATCGACGGCATCACCTATACGCGCGATGTTGTCGAGCAGGCAAACGCCAGCGCAGCTTCAACTGTTGCCGGAACATGGTATGAAACAACAGGAACACTCGGTTCTATAACGTTTTACGAGGACGGCAGCTTGGCTGTTGACAGCAATGGTATGTTTATATACGGAACCTATACCTTCAATGCGGCTGATGGCTCCGGGCAAATTGAACTGGAGGAAGAAGGCTTAACAAATACATATACCTTTAGCTGCGACGGAATATCGCTGCAAATCGAAGGCTCAAGCTATACGCGCGACTATGTCGAACCGGTCTCTGTCACGACCATCACCGGCATTTGGTACGACATAACGGGTGAATCCGGAACGGTAACGTTATACGATGACGGCACGTGTTTGTTCGACTGCTACGGCACCGTTCTAACAGGCACTTATACATTTGACGATGTGGCGGGAACCGGATCGCTGACCATTGATGACCCGTCCGATCCGCTTAGCGCCAATTTGAAGCTTGATCAAGGCTATTTGTATCTGGATACGATACAGTATACGCGAGATTACGTGGCGCAGAAAGACTATTCGAACTAATCGTATCGTTTTTAACGAGCACAAAGCGGCGTTTGAAAAATTCGCCGCTTTTTTGTATAGCTGAGTCAAATGCTGCGCAAAATAAACGCAAGAGGTGGTGAAGTCAATGTTCTCGCAACATGAGCTTACCTTCTTCGAAAGAAACCTGGAATTCAGAGCTGCGTTCTTTAGTCCAGGTGACTGACAGTGGGCAGGCGACAAGCCTGCCCTTTGTGTTTATGCAGAATGTCGGAAAACGCAACCCTCCGCCACGCTTTTTGTGCGACTGAGACAAAGTTATAACACAGTGAATTTTAACAAACAAAGTATTCCCGCACCCATGCCTCCCTCTAGAGGGAGGTGGCAAATGGCGGATGGTATCCGACATTTGACGGAGGGAGTTTTGATCTGTAACTAATTATATAAGGGCTGTCAGCCTTGCTGACTGAGGATTGAGATGATGCGGCCTAAACCGCAATCCTCCGTCACGCTGGCGGTGCCACCTCCTTTAACAAAGAAGGCTCTCCGAACTTATCACCGGCTCAGAAATGGCTCCTTTAGAAAGGAGCTGTCAGCTTTGCTGACTGAGGATTGAGTTTTGTGCGACTGAGACAAAGTTATAACACAGTGAATATCAACAAACAAAGTATTCTCGCACCCATGCCTCCCTCTAGAGGGAGGTGGCAAATGGCGGATGGTATCCGACATTTGACGGAGGGAGTTTTGAGCTTTATCTAATTATATAAGGGCTGCCAGCTTTGCTGACTGTGGATTAAAAAATCTTATTCCTCGAATTGTAGGGGCGACCCCCGTGTCGCCCGCATGCGACTGATGTCTGGCATTAAACTGGCGGCTAATAGCCGCCCCTACGATTCGTATGGATTAAGCTAATACAATTGCCAGTAGAAAACCGAATATAGTGTTAGCGCAGTCGACCTTGCTGTCATACCGAGCGAAGTGAAATGAGTCAATTACGAAGTGAAATAGCTCACATGTTTAAAGCGTTTTGATATGGGGTGCTTCGACAGGCTCAGCATGACAACTTCATTGTCCTCTTACCAGTTCCTTTGAGAAGCAGTTGCAAATACAATCCTTCATTATATCGGCTATTCTCAACGCATTAAAGCAAACAACCCCGCCCAAAAGGGGCGAGGCCGCTTGCGAAAAATATGAAAAATTGTTGGTCGTTTATTAGGTTGTCTGTCTGAACCTGGCCTTCAAGTCTTGATACAGCCCCGAGTAGTTCTTGAACACCTTGTTGTATATCTCCACGTTCTCCGGAATCGGCTGCGTCACCGTCTCCACGGAGAGCATCTCTGCCGCGTGCTCAATGCTCTTCCAAAGGCCTGCGCCCACACCGGCAACCACCGCCGCGCCGTAAGCACCGCCCTCGGCCGCGCCGATCAGTGTTTTCACGGGCAGCCCCATGATATCCGCCTGAATCTGCCGCCAAATCGCGCTCTTGGCCGCGCCGCCTGACGACACAACATCCGCAGGCTTCATGCCGGGCTTGGAAGATAAAATCAGCTCATAAATCTCACGCAGGCCGAACGTCACGCCTTCCATCACGGCACGCGCCATATCACCCCTGTTGCTCGTGACCGACAAGCCGTAGAACACGCCTCTGGCGTACGGGTCCGGATGCGGAGCGCGCTCGCCTGTCAGATACGGCAGGAATATCACACCGTTGGAACCGGCAGGGCTTTGTGCCGCCGCCGCGTCGATCAGCTTAAACGAATCGTTCTCGTGGAACGTGTTTTTAAACCACTCCATCGAGCCGCCGGACGACAGCTGACACCCGAACGCCTGCCATTTTGTTTTGTGGTTGTTGCAGAAAAACTGCACCTTGCCGCCCGCGTTCTTGCCGAAACCGTCAAGTGCCATCGAAACAACGCCGGATGTGCCGATGATAAAGCCGATGGTGCCTTCCTTCACAATACCCATGCCCGTCGTTTGAATCACGGCGTCGCCGCCGCCCGCATACGCCGTCAACCCTTCGGGCAGCCCGGTCAGCTCAGCGGCCTGCTTGGTGATGGTGCCCGCCGCCTCGTCCGATTCAAACACCTCGGGGAACACCGCTTTGTTAAGCCCCAAAATGTCAATCAGTTTGTCGCTCCAGATGCGTTTCCCCACATCAAAAAGCCCCGTGCCCGACGCGTCTGAAACCTCGGTGGCCATGCGCCCTGTCATCAGGTAACGGATATAGTCCTTCGGCATCATAAAATGCCGCATTTTCGCGTAGTTGTCCGGTTCATTCTTCTTGAGCCAAACGATCTTGCCGCCCGTGAAGCCGGTCAGCATCGTGTTGTTCGTGTAACTCAGCAGCCCCTCAAGGCCGCCTGCCGCTGCGATGATTTCCTCGCATTCCTTTTCGGTGCGCTGGTCGTTCCAGAGTATGGCGGGGCGAATCACATTGTGATTCTCGTCCAGCGCCACAAGGCCGTGCATCTGCCCGGAGTACGACACGCCCGCGATATCGCCGGCGCTCACGCCGCTTTGCTCCACCGCCGCTTTCATCGCCGCGCATGTGCCCGCCCACCAATCAGCCGGGTCCTGCTCCGACCAGCCGGCTTTTGGCGTGCTCACCGGATAGGTGCGCGTCTGCGAGGCCGCCACATGGCCGTCTTCTCCCACGATGATGCATTTCACTCCCGATGTACCGACATCGATACCGGCAACATATTTCATATGCTTTCTCCTTTACAGAAATAATTCCAAAGGTTATCAAGATAATATTATACAAAAGCTTATTTTTTCACAATGTACATTCGCATGATAAACCAGTAATTTTTTAATCATTATTGCCAGTTGCTATGCTGCTGTTGACAAAATATCTTGCGAGAGTATACTGTCTTAACATAAACGAGAGGCAAAAAAGATGAAAAAAACCACTTTACTTATTTTATTTATGACGGTCTTAATCTCTTTATTGAGTGCATGTGCGGTTCCGGCAAGTGTGACGGTTGATCCGGCTGTCGCTGAAAGCGCCGTGTCGCAATCCCCCGCTCCCGCGGAAACGTCAGCAACTCCGTCAGGTTCCGCTGCTGTTTCGGAAGAAATTCCGAGCATTGCCGAAGATACGAAAACATATTTGCTGAACGGGCAGCATGAAAAGCCCGAAGCGGGCAAGCTGCATTGGACGCAGGCATTCTTAGATCAGGCCGATATTGACGCCGTATACAAAGATTATCTGGCGGGCGGCGGAAAAGCCGGTGATGTGCTGAGCTTCGCGGAGTACCTTACCGAAAACGCGCCTGTGCCGGACAACTGGAAGCAGCTTTTTGAGGCGGCACTGCTAAGCGAATACGGCGTGATACCAAGCCGCTATGAAGACTTGGGTAATGGTTTCTATCAGGTTTACATCATAAATGATGGTCATGAAGTGCCGTATGTGGGCGTGAACGCACGCACGGGCTATTTCCACGGCTGAGGCCGCAAGATAGGCCTTGCATACCGGAGGAGATTTAGCATAAGATTAATCATAAAAGCTATGATAACAAATAGATTTTGTGATAGAATAAAGGAAATAAATTCATCCGATAAGGAGCATGTGTATGAAACAAGCGTTGCTATTGGTTGATATTCAAAACGAGTACTTTGAGGGCGGAAAAAGGACGCTGCATGAACCGCTTAAGGCGCTTGGCAATGCCGAGCTGGTGCTGAAAAAATTCCGCAAAGCCGGCGCACCCGTTATCCATGTTCAGCATATAAACAACAATCAAGGCGCAACGAGCTTTCTGCCGGGTACGGAGGGCGTGAACATTCATGAGAGGCTGACGCCGCTGAAGTGCGAGCCCGTTGTGGTGAAGCATGAGCCGAGCAGCTTTTTTAACACGGATTTGCTTGAGATACTGCACTGGCGGGAGATCACCGAGCTGGTGGTGTGCGGCATGATGAGCCATATGTGCATTGACACCACGGTTCGGGCGTGTAAGGATCACAGGTTGAATGTCACGCTGCTGGAAGATGCCTGCACAACGATGGACTTGGCGTTCCAAGGCGAGGTGATTCCGGCACAGGCGGTGCATAAAACGTTTATGGCGGCGCTGAACGGGATGTTTGCGCGGGTGATAACTACAGAGGAATATTTGGCGGAGTAAGATGGACGATACTCAAGGGCGCGGCGAAATGCTGCGCCTTTAGTTGCAAAAATATCTTCAATACCACAAAATATTATATACGGTTTGTTATTATTTGTCGTAATATTTATTATATAGTATAATTATTCGTATGTTATATTTGAGGTTAATTATGTATACTGTTTTTTGTCAACAAAACAAGACTGATGGATTCTTTAGATGCGTTAATGATTTTTCTTTTCCTTTAGCCTCCATTGTGGGTTTTAATAGAATTAATATTCTCATTGGCGGGAACAATTCTGGGAAAAGCAGAATGTTGAGAAATCTTTTTCTTAATTCAAAGAAAGATCAATTTATAGAATTTAAAGATAATTTAAACAATTGGATTATTCGCAATGAGAGCAGCCTAAAGGAAGAGCTTAATGTATTTTATCGGAATGGAAGGCATATAGATACAGAAGATTATTATAGGGATCTTTTCGATTTTTTAGATAAATATTACATTAATAAACATAGTGTTAAAGATGAGAATATTGAATCTGCAAGTAAAATATCTGAACTTTTTTCTGATTTTATACAAATAGAAGAAATTAATCCTATTTATAAGGATCAAAGTTTGCCGTTACATGTTTTTTCGGGTAGCAATATATATATTCCTATGTTACGGGGCTTAAATCCATTATTTAAAAATATCGATAATGGCAAGTATACTTTTGAAAGAGATTTGTATGCTGAAAGAATAGAAAAACAATATTTTATTAATAATAAACCTTCAACAATATTCACTGGTCAAACAATCTATAATGAATTGCAGAGCATGTTGTTAGGAGAACATGAACAAAGAGAAAAAGTCAAAGAATACGAAGACTTTTTAAAGAATTACGTTTTTGATGGAAAAGATATAACTTTAATACCTAAAATAGCTTCTGATACCGTAAGTGTTCGAATTGGTGGAGACGGAGAGCGTGAGATTCATAATCTTGGAGATGGAATACAATCACTTATTATTTTAACTTTCCCAATATTTATGAATAGTGACTCAGAAATGATGTTTTTCTTTGAAGAACCTGAAATTAATATGCATCCTGGAATGCAAAGAATTTTTTTAAAGACTTTACAAAGCTTAGATTTCCCACATCAATATTTCTTTACAACGCATTCTAATCACTTCATTGATCTTGTATTTGAC
>JAEZIW010000107.1 GCA_023436525.1 Bacillota bacterium
ATCATACACCGCATTGTCACCCTTCTCGGCAAACACAGTGCCGTCAGAAATGACAATCGAAGAATTGGCATCAAAAGGCCTGCCGCCTAGCCCTGGGCTGTTCTCGCTGCCTGCCGCTGTGATCGTCCCGCCGGATATGGTGATCGCTTTCGTTGTCCCGTTGTAACCGGCTCCGATGCCTGCACCGCCCTTTGAGTCAATACCGCCGCCCGTCGCCGCGATATCACCGCCCGTGATGGTGATGCTTGATGATTCACAGCCGTTGCCGCCGCCAATGCCCGCGCCGCCGCCTGCCGAAAATTGATCCGCACTGCCGGCTGCGTCTACCGTGCCGCCTTCTATGATGACCTCACAGCTCCCGTATTCGCCTGTGATGCTGCCGCCGATGGCGCCGCCGATGCCTGCGGCACCGCCATAACCGCCGTCGCTGCCTGCATGCGCCGTGATATTGCCGCTGTTTATGGTGATTGAACCGGTTGTGCCCAGCCCGCCGATGCCGGGGCCCTTGCGTCCGCCGGTCGCATGGACGGTCGCGTCAGAGAACATGAGGGTTCCGGTGAGGCTCTGACAGCCGGCACCGATGCCCGCACCGCCGTAGCCGCCCAGGGCTGTTATACTGCCGCCAGTCATGGTGACAGGGCATGCAAATGCATTGGCACTGTTGCCGATGCCCGCACCGCCTTTGTTGCTGACCGTCGTGCCGCCCGTGGCCGAAACCGTACCGCCTGAAATGGATATATCGGTAAACGAACCGCTGCCAGCCGAATTTCCGTTTCCGATGCCCGCCGCACCGCCGCCTCCTATGGCTGTTAAGTCTCCTCCTGTGATGGCGATTGTGCCGCCGCCGCTGTTACCGCCGCCGCCGACAGCCGCGCCGCCTTCACCGCCGGTAGCCGATACCGCGCCGCTGGCGACCGTGATGGCCGAGGCTGCACTATCGGCATCCGGTGCCTGATAGCCGCTGCCGATGCCCGCCGCGTTGGCTCCGCCGGTCGCCGTGACATGGGCAGACCCCGATATAATGACCGTGCTGTACGCGCCCTTATATCCGCCGCCGATAGCGGCGCCGTTTTCACCGCCCCATGCGCGGACATCGCCGTCTGTAAACGTAAGCGATCCGGATCTTACACCGGGGGGTATCATGGTGTTGTATCCGCTTCCAATGCCCGCCGCGTTGGCTCCGCCGTAAGCGAGAAGCATGCCTGTGCCGCCTATCGTAAGCGAGGTTAAACCGGCAACCTTCACGCCCGGTTCATTGCTGCCGCCAATCAGTGTGTTCGTGCTGCCGGAGGTAAGTGTTAATGAATTGCCTGTTCCGGTGAAGCTTAAGGGGCATACGTTGCCGTTTGCGCTGTTATCAATGCTCACACCGTCCAATATAATGTTTAAGCCCGCACCGCATTCGATTCTGATATTGGTACGCGTCTGTGGGTCTGAATCCATTATTGTTATTGTATCTGTGCCTCCTGCCGCCGAGAGTGAGACAGTCATACCGCTTGAAACGGTCGCGAGGTTAAAAACGCCGGGCGCCGCCAAGGCCGTTGAAGGAAACATGGCAAACATCATAAGCAATGCCGTCATTACCGACAAGATAGCTTTCTTTTTCAAAACACATGAACCTCCGGATTCATTTATGTGTAAGGGAAACCATGGAAAGTATATATTGTCATCATATATAAATTAACAAGCCGTGTCCAGTCAATTATGACACTGTCTGTTGAAGAAAGATGGTAGAAATGAATACGAAAGAAAGATATAAGGAGGGGTATGCAATAAACGGGTATATCAAACAGCAAAGTAACCCTTATCTGCTCTGATGGGGGTTACTTTGCTGCTTTGAGCTTGTTTGATTAGCATGTACGAGGTTTATGCAGCTGTCTCAATCCACCGCTGGCGGTGTTCGCATCACTGTCAGCGCATACCCCACAGGGTCGCTCTCGTTCAGCTCACTGTCGTCCGACAGTATCAGCAGGGTGATATCGTCTTTGTGCGTGTATTCAAAAAGGTTCAGAAATTCATATTGCGCAATTTCCTTTTTCCCGAATTGATCGCGTGTGGTGTCACAAAAAACGGTAAACTTGCTGCCGTCGTAAATCACATCCGAAATAATCGGGTCACCTTCGGTGGTGTAGGATACCATGCGAATGGCGGCTTGTTTCTTGGAATAGACGTTGTCGAGAAACGCCGCCAGCTTATCTTCATTGTAAAATTCCGAACCGTGCACTTCCACATAATCGCCGTTTGCTGCTGCAGTTTGTGGATTATAGTCTTCCGGCAGCGCGCTTAGTTGGGCGGGCGTGGGAGACGGGGCCGAGGTCGCCGACGGAGCGGGTGAGGGCGTGGGCGCAGGAGACGCGGTTACCGCAGCTAACACGGATGGCACGTCCGGTTCCTGCATTGCCGCTTGCGAACAGCCTGCGGCAGCGGTTCCTATCATCACTATCAATATTAAAACAGTCAAACGTTTCACAAATACTTCTCCTCTTGCTGGTTTAACACACCATATTGACGAAACAAACCGATTTTAGGTTCCATAAAATCAAATATGGCTTATCACACACAGCTATCAATCAACAGCCAACAGCCCAAATATTATATTTAGTCCTGCTTCGCTGACAATACTGATGTTGGTGCAAGCCTGCCGTTGGTGGAAACACGGAAAACATCATAAGCGTTACCGCCAACAGCGGCAGGAAAAGTTTTTTATTAATAACAGCAGATCATTTGCTTTTTAGTGCTGAGTGGTGCAAAAACAGAATAGGGTATATAATGTCAACAGTTGGTGCTGATTTGCCAATATAGTGTAAGAGTATTGAGTTGAGAATCGGCGGGCATGAAGCCTTGATAAGCAATTCTATTTCATGTGGATCGAACGGTTTTGTGTAAAGGAGATTGATTTTTTATGGTCATTATTTATGAATCCAAAACAGGCTTTACCAAAAGGTATGCCGATATACTGGCCGCAAAGACAGGATTCAAGGCATTTCCGGTGAAGGATATATCAAAGGTTCGTCAGGATGACGAAATTATTTTTCTGGGCTGGATGAAAGTCGGTAAGATACAAGGCCTTAAAAAACTGCGAAAACACAACGTCAAAGCCGTTTGCGGTTCGGGAACCGGGCGAACGGCAGAGCCAAGCACCAAAGCAGTTATCTCCAGAAATAAGCTCGAAGGTCAAAAATTCTTTTATTTGCGCGGCGGATGTTACCCTTTGAAAGAACTGAAAGGTATGGATAAAATCATGCTGTCCATGTTTGTAAAAATACTGAAAAGCCGAAGCGATAAAGACGAAAAAATACAAGAATCAATCGACATCATTCAAAACGGCTTTGACGGTGTTAAAGAAATCAATCTTGAGCCTGTATACAAATGGCTGAACGAAAAGGTAACGGAGGGTTAAACCATGAAAAATGTTGTGATTACCGGCAGCACACGTGGCATTGGATTTGCTATGGCAAAGGCGTTTTTGCAGAGCGGATGCCAGGTTACGCTGTCCGGCAGGGGAGAAACGCTGCCGGAAGAAGCCATCGCTTCGTTGTCGTTATTTGAAGGAAAGTACATCTATGTTCCGTGCAATGTACAGGAAAAAGCCAGCCTGCAAAACCTCTGGGACACGGCTTCAAAACAATGGGGCGACATAGATATATGGATCAATAACGCGGGGCAAAACGCGCCGCACCTGTTTTCATGGGAAACGGGCGAGGCTTATACTGAAAACGTTGTGAAGACAAATATCACAGGCATGATATACGGCGCACAGATTGCGGCATTGGGCATGGTGAAAAAGGGGCATGGTGCGATATACAGCATGGAGGGTTTGGGCTCCAACAACATGATACAGATAAAAACAATATTGTACGGCACCACCAAGCATGCGTTGACGTATTTTATGAAAGGACTTGCCAAAGAGCTTGAAGGAACCGGTGTGATAGCAGGGAGATTATCGCCGGGCATGATGCTGACTGATTTTATCACAAAAACACCGGACGGCGATGAGTCTGATGTGATAGCAGACGAGAAGTTTAAAAAGATATTCAATATATTGGCGGACAAGCCTGAAACGGTCGCAGAATTCTTTGTACCCAAAATGCTCAGCAACACGAAGAACGATGCCCATATTGAATGGCTGACGAACAGAAAGGCGGCCTGGCGTTTTATGACGGCAGGAATGAGTAAAGACAGGCTCTTATAGGGTAACCAGGGAATTTGTTGCAGTTTGCATACCAGCGTGTTAATATAATCATCTGACTCCGGCGACGGTTTTACGTGCTCTTCGTGGGGTGGACACCACGACAAGAGGGGGTATGCTTGCCGAGACTGAGAAGCTTATTGTCTGCCTGCGGTTGCCTTGATGTGACCCCGCGTATCGACATATTAATTCAACAGACTCCTTAATCATCCATCAAATAAGAAAGGATTTCGCAAATGAAGTTTAGAGTGCTCATTATATTTGTCACAATAATAATATTCTTGGGGGGATGCGTCGGTGAACCGGAAGAAAATGCAACATCTTTGCCGGATCAATCCGGGGAATCAAAAACGCCCGCTCCGTCAGTTGTGAATGCTGATTATACGGCGTATTTTCAAGGTGTTGAAGGAACGGTTGTATTTTTAAACAGTCGTGAAAACACCTATTATATTTACAATCAAGATTTGGCCGAAAAGCCCTCATCTCCATGTTCCTCATTTAAACTTATCTCATGCCTCATGGGGCTAGAGAGTGGTGCCATTGACCCGTTAACTTCAACCCTTGAATGGAATGGTACACATTATCCCGTTGATGAATGGAACAAGGATACCGATTACCAGCAGGCGTTTGAATCTTCGTGTATTTGGTATTTTAGAAGCGTGATTGATACCATAGGCGGAGCCTATGTTCAGGATACGCTGAATCGATTGGATTATGGCAACCGGGACATAACCGAATGGCAGGGAAGCTTAAATAATCTCATATTTCCAGATATGAAGGATTACAAAGAATTGAATGGATTTTGGCAGGAATCGTCATTGCAGATATCGCCAATCCAGCAGGTCGATGTGTTAAGACGAATTTTTGAAGATAAAGGCGTATTCAGCGATAAAAATCTTGTACTCATTAAGGATGTCATGCTGGTTGAAAATACAGATGGTGCCCTTCGGATTTACGGTAAAACGGGAAGCGGTAAAAAGGATGAAAACTGGAGTGACGCGTGGTTTGTCGGACTGTTTGAAAAAGACGGAGAAACAACATATTTTGCTGTCAGGCTAAACCAGCCCGACACTTATGGCGCAAAAGCAAAGGAGATTGCGTTAAATATTATTGACCACGAATTCGGCAGCGAAACAGCCAGCGTGAATTGAACGATGATGCCCCCCGGGATCGGGGGGTTATTTTTGTTTAAGCTAGAATCAATAACGACCGAAGGATTAGGGAACAGCAGATAAAAGCCGTATTAGGCAATAAAAGCGCAGCTTACATTCACGAAACGCAACTTACCTGCCCACCCATTGAACAGTATAAATCCATGGCTTATACTCCCCATGAAAACGACAATAAGGAAAGGGAGTATTACATATGCTCGGACTCATCACATGGCTTATCGCGCTCTGCGCACAAATCGGATTTCTCATTTACACGATGGTAACAAAGAACCGTCAAACGAAGGCAAGACATATCATGCGGATAGCCGCCTTCGTCATTTTTTCCTTGCTTTTGGTGGCAGGCGTCTATTGGTGGAGCTTCCGCTGGACGGGTCTTTTCCTTCTGCTTGGCATACTGGCCGTTATCAGTGCCATTTATTTTATAAGAAAACCCAAAGCCGACAAAGAATACAAAACCGTCAAAGCGGTGCTCAACTGTATAAGCGGATGCGTATTGCTGACGTTGTGCATCCTGCCCGGTATGCTGTTTCCTCAGTTTAAGGCCGTTGCGCCGACAGGCTCCTATGCTGTGGAGACAGCAAACGTCACGCTTGTGGATACATCCCGCGTGGATCCCTTTTCCGAAACGGGGGAAAACAGAAAGCTGACGATTCAGTTCTGGTATCCCGCAGCTGAGGAGGAATCGGACAGATTCCCGATTGCAGTATTCTCACATGGGGCGTTTGGTTATCGCGGCAGCAATCGTTCCACGTTTGAAGACCTGGCCAGCAACGGGTATGTGGTCTGCAGCATCGATCATAGCTATCACGCCTTTTTTGCGGGGCATACCGACGGCAGCACCACGCTGGTGAATATGGATTTCCTCAACGACGCGGTGAATATCACGAACAATGATTACGATGCTCAGACCACCTACACCAAAACGCATGAATGGCTGACCCTGCGTACCGGTGATATCAGCTTTATACTGGACAAGATTCTTGGCCATGCGGATGATGAGATCCCCGCGTCTGTCCGGTCCATCATGAATACGGAAGAAATCGGGCTCTTTGGGCATTCGCTTGGCGGCGCAGCGGCGGCACAGCTGGGGCGGAAACGCTTGGATGTGGACGCTGTGGCCGTTATCGACGGCACAATGATTGGAGAAGAGATCGGCTTCGAAAACGGGCAGACCATACTGAACACAGAATCTTATCCGGTCCCCTTGCTGAACCTGTATAACGACAGCCACTATGCGGATGCCTGCGCGGAGGGGACGGGATATAACAATTTCTCCGCCAGCGCAAATGCCAAAGAGGCTTATAACGTGGTGATCCGTGACGCGGGACATTTGAACTTTACTGATCTGCCGCTTTTTTCGCCGGAGCTGGCACGCATGCTTGGTACCGGTACCGTGGACAGCCGGTATTGCATTGAAACGATGAACCAGATCATACTCGACTACTTCAACGCGACGCTGAAGGACGCCGGGACACTTCATTTGCAAACTGAATATTAAACGGTATTATGCGGGGAGGTAGAACTGGAAACCTCCCCGCACTGCTTAACAAGACTGATTGAATACCTTGAATGCAACATCTTGAATACGCTATAATAGTTTTACGGGTTTCTGTGCTGTTTTGGCCTTTCATCCCGTTTTAGGAGCCGCAGACAGCCTGCTTCCCGTAAGGAACATCGCTGTCGGTAAAATCACATCGCGGCAGTACAAAATAGCTGATTGTGAAGGTGCGAATTGAAAGTATCGGTTAAACGGATAAGTACTGACAAGGAAGAGCAGGCGGTTATCCACTGCTATGAGATCACCGACAGTGTCAGAAACATTGTTAGCTTTATAAAATCAACGGACGAGACACTGGCGGGATATATTGACGAAAGGGCCTGCCAGATTCCGCTGCAGGACATCTTCTTTGTGGAAGCGGTTGACAACAGGGTGTTTGCCTATACGGCAAAAAAAGTCTATGAGCTAAAATGCAAGCTGTACGAGTTTACTGCGCTCTATGAAAACAGAAGGTTTTTCAGATGCTCAAAATCCTTCGTGATCAATCTGATGAAAATTGACAATGTACGCCCCATATTAAACGGACGGTTTTCGGCCACGCTGTTCAACGGCGAGGAAGTGATTATCTCCCGCCAATACGTGCCCGAGTTAAAAAAGCGATTGCTGGGTGAAAACACATGAGTTTTAAGAATTTTTTAAAGAGATGCCTGATGGAATATTTTATCATTACAACATGCGTGACGGCTGCCATCGCAGTTCTCGGGATGTCGGCTGATCCGGCTGCCAGATTTGGCTATGAGGCTTATTTTTCACCGCTTATTTTTGGGCTTATCAGTATCGTGCCCTCGTTTGTAACCTATTCCCGCAGAGAATTGTCGTTTCGCAGGGCACTCTTTCGCAAAGTGCTCCACGTCATTTTGATTGAGGCGCTGATGGTTGTTTTTGGTATTTGGGCAGGGCTGATTCAGAGCGCTGAAGAAGCAGCGTTTTTCGCCCTGACTGTTTTCATCGTCTATATCGCGGTAAATCTAATAAGCTGGCTGCTGGATAAAAAAGAGGCCGGCGAGATCAACAAAACACTCAAGTCTCTGCAGGGCAGAGAATAGCACACAGCATGAGCGCGGCCTGTCATGATAAATGGCAGGCTTTTCTGTCTAAAGAACGTCTGTGTTGTTTTAAAGCCATCTCCTTCGAGGAGCAGGTGGTGCGAAGCGCCGGATGAGGTGTCATGCCAAATTATACGAAAACCTCATCAGTCGGCTGTCGTTGCTAAACCCATGGCTATCAAATTTGTTTGTCATTTCGAGCTTGTCGAGAAATCCCATGAAATGCGCGCTGAAGCCCGGCCTATTGATGCGGCATAAACGAATTCGGGTTAAAATTCTTATCCTTTTTCTCAGGGGTACCACCGCTCTTCTTTTTCACCTGGCGCGACTTATGCTTGGCATTATCCGGCGTTGATGGCCTTTCTTCTTCCTTCTTCATAGCGTTGCTCCTTGATTTTTGGTATTTACTTATCATTAATTAATCGGCGTATTTTATACATCATACAAATTAACAGGCATTTAACGGGCCGTGCGCTGTATGGGGCTTGTTTGTGCCGCGTTTATTTGCTAAAATTTATACAATATATCATAACGAATACTGGTCAATATTTCTCGCGATACACGCAAGAAAAAGTTAATTTAGGTACGTTAAACCACTTAAATTCATAGTCAATGAAAAGAGAGGTTTCACATGGAAATTATAAAGTTTATACAAAGCTTTACGAGTCCGTTTCTGGACGGTTTTTTTCAAACCGTCACCATGCTGGGTGAAGAATACTTCTACATTGTGATACTCGCGCTTGTTTTCTGGTGCATCGACAAGCGTTACGGCTATAAGCTGTCCTTCGCCTTTTTGCTCAGCGGCGTTATCAACGGCATTGCCAAAAGCATTGTGAACGCGCCACGGCCAATAGGGGCGGAGGGCATTCGCAGCCTGCGCGTGGAAACGGCCACCGGCACCTCGTTCCCGAGCGGCCATACGCAAAACATCACGTCATTTTTTGTCTCGCTGATGAAGCAGCTCCGCCGCGGCTGGGCATATGTGGTTGGCAGCGTGTTGATACTGCTGGTGGCGGTGTCACGGCTGTACCTCGGCGTGCATTGGCCTGCCGATGTTTTGGGAGGCCTGGCCTTTGGTATTATCTCCGTGCTGCTGGCGGATGCCGCTTTTGAGTTCGCCGAGAAAAGAAACATTAAATGGCTGCACCTGCTGTTGCTTGTTCCTGTGATGGCGGTCGTAATTGTCTGGAACGAGAATGCCGATCTGGTGAAAACCGCGGGTACCTTCAGCGCCTTTTTGATCGGCTTTTCCATCGAATCGAGTTGGATCAGGTTTGATACCAAAGCAACGCTGGCGAAGCAGGCTCTCAAATTCGTGATGGGCATTGCGGTGACGCTGGCTTTAAAGGAAGGGATCAAGCTGCTTTTCCCCGATGGCCCAGTGTTTGATTATCTCAGATACCTGATCATAGGCTTATGGATAACGGTGGGAGCCCCGATGGTCTTCAATCTTTTTAGGTTAAGTCATGTTCAGATTGCTGATGAGGAGAAATCTATCGGCTTGTAAGAAAGAAGGTCACATCATCAGCCTGTCATTGATTTTATATGGCAGACTGATTGATATAGGTCAGCTTATGATTCATTTGGCTGTATCCCCTTCAAGGGGATACTCTATAACATCGCTGACATAATCGATAAGAATGAATAAAACCTGCACAGACTTGGTGAACGGATAAATTAATTTCGCCCCGATTCATCGGGGCGATGAGCTTGCGTGTTAACTAAAGCTGGCTGAGCCTTCGCGCCACCTGCGGGGGCGTCAGCCCATCGGCATTGATCACGACGGCTTTCGTTTCTGTATCGCTCATGCCGAACACATTGGTATTCACACCGCTGACCACGATGGCATCATATGAGTCCATGCTGCCCAACGTGTGCTGGCCCGGGCTCATGCTCACAACATCATAGCCTTCCTCGCTCAAGTAAGCTTTTACATCCGACAGAGTCGGCTCGATGGCAATTTTCTTTCGCATTCGTTACCTCCTTTTTTACTATTATCTGTGATGAAAACGAATCTATACAAATCATATAGCCGGTTTTTGAAACATATCCGCGTTTATTCGTCAGAGGCTTTTGTATTGTAAAATATTAACGACATAAACCGCGTGGTTTTCATGAAAACTATCTTTATGAAAAACAAACGATTCGTATTTTCTCTTATGATACTCGTGCTGTTGCTGTCGCTTCAAAGTGTCTATTCGCCTCAGCAAAGTGAACAGATGCCTGAGCAAAGCGAACAGATGCCTGAGCAAAGCGAACAGGTGCCAGTATCACAAAACATAGAAATGCAATCTCCGGCAGAAACGTTGGCCGACAGCCAAGAGGAGATAGCTGAAATTCCAATAAAACCTGCCGAAGTGGCACAACAAAACCAAACCGGAGCTATTATCGCGTTCACTTTTGACGACGGATATTTATCGGATTATGAGATCGCGTACCCGATTTTAAAAAAGTACGGCATCCGGGGGACGTCGTACATCATACCCGAATATCAGGATTCTGGCAGAAAGTTTGCGCTCACATGGGAGCAGGTCAAAGAAATGGCGCAATACGGCTGGGTATTCGGCTGCCACACGTATGCGCATACCGATTTGAAAAAGATGACTCCTGAAGAAATTGCAAAAAGCATGGAAGCGGTGGATGCAGCTTTTGAGAAACAAGGCCTTGAAAAGCCAGTGATACACGCCTTTCCTTTCGGGAGCTATAATCAGCAGGCGATTGATGCGATGAAGCCGTACCGTGTTCAAATGCGAAAAGCCTTTTACGAAGAAAAGTTCGTTGATCTCAACAGCTTAAACCCTTATGAGATTGACAGCTGCAGTGCGGATATGAGGTCGGAAAAAAGATTGAAAGAGCACGAAGCACTGGTCGATAAGGCGTGTGAGAAAAATGCCATTCTTGTATTCCGATGTCATTGCCTGTACCGTTCGGAGGTTAACGACATGGGGGAATGGCCTGTGCAGACGGATTCGAAGCTCTTTGAACAGCTTGTGACTTATTGCGTGCAAAAGGGCTGCCGGTTTATCACGATGACTGAATTAAAAAAAATGTATGCCGACACGAAGTCCTAATGACGTTCCGCTTCTTTTTGAAGAACGGCGGCATTTTGTTTCAGGTCTTCAATTGTGACGATGCGTTCAGCGTTTTTGCTGAGCTCGCACTTAATATGATCCGGAAGGGTTTTAAAAAACGCCATCGCATCCCGGTTCTGAGCGATAAGGCTGATCAAATCAGGATAAGAACTGTTCAAAATAATCACCTCAAAGCTATGGTTGCCCAATTGAACGATTGCTATCCCGGGCAGCATAGACTGACTGCCAAATTTGTAATACCATATATTCGATAACTTCAATAAAGGATTCCGTCATAAAATGGGCGAAATAGTTACTCAAAAGAGTTTCGAGGTCATTATGAGAAAGTCTCTGTTTTCGATTTGCGAAAAATGCTTTGTCGACATAAACGGTGAGAGGCAGGGTATGTTCATTCGCGGCGATGATGAATCAAACCCGGTGCTGCTGTTTGTTCACGGCGGCCCCGGTATGCCGGAGTATTTTCTCGCAGAAAAATTTCCGACCGGCCTTGAAAGCCTGTTTACCGTATGCTACTGGGAGCAGCGCGGTGCAGGGCTGTCGTATAGGCCTGATATGGACACGAAAAGCATTACTGTTAAAAAGCTGATTGACGATACGAACAGTGTGGCGAAATATTTGTGCGAGCGTTTCGCTAAGCCTAAAGT
>JAEZIW010000141.1 GCA_023436525.1 Bacillota bacterium
GAAGATGGGCATGGTGTTCCAGCAGTTCAATCTGTTCCCGCACATGAGCGTGCTCAAAAACATGACGCTCGCCCCCATGAAGCTGCTGAAGAAGACGCAGCAGGAAGCGGAGGCGGATGCCATGACGCTGCTGCATCGCGTGGGCCTCGGCGACCGGGCCAACGCCTACCCCAAACAGCTTTCGGGCGGGCAGAAGCAGCGCATCGCCATCGTGCGCGCGCTGTGCATGAACCCGGACGTGATGCTGTTCGACGAGCCGACGTCGGCGCTCGACCCCGAGATGGTCGGCGAGGTGCTGGATGTGATGAAGTCGCTCGCACAGGGCGGCATGACCATGGTCGTCGTCACGCACGAGATGGGCTTCGCGCGCGAGGTTGGTACACGGGCAATATTCATGGACGAAGGCAAAATATTAGAAGAGAATAAACCGAAAGAGCTTTTCGAAAACCCGAAAAGCGAGCGGCTTCAGAGCTTCCTCGCGAAGGTATTATAGACGATATCAAGACGGCTGTGTATATCAGCCGTCTTTTATATTTCTGCCTGAAAGGATAGGTTATATGAAAACATATGTCTACAAAAAAATCGACGCGTTCACATCGGGCACTTCGCTCGGCAACCCGGCCGCGTGCCTTTATTTGAGTGATGGTGAAACGCTGAGCGAAGGCCAAATGCAGCTCGTTGCCGTACAGCATAAGGGCTTTGTCTCCGAGGTGGTTTATTGCTGCGAATCGGGCAACGACTATACACTTTACTATTACTCCTCGGAATGCGAGGTTAATTTTTGCGGACACGGCACCATTGCGTGCATGCACAGCCTGATCAAGCAGTCACCGCATTTGCTTTCTTTACCTACCTTCACCGTGCAAACGCATCAAAAAGGCGCACTGACGGTTTATAACCGCGTGCCCGAAGAAGATGCCGTTTACATCAGCGCGCCGGAGCCGGTTTTCATCGGCACCGCATTAACGAAGAAAACCGTTGCACAGGCGCTGGGCCTGCCCGAAAACAGCCTTTCGTCTGAGTTCCCGCTCGATGTAATAGACGCGGGACTGAAAACGTTGATCGTGCCGATTGCTTCGCTCACCGATGAAATCAGCGTGTATCCGGATGAGCCTGCTTTGAAGGCGTTTTGCGAATCGGCCGGTATCGATATCATACTTATCTTTTGCATGACCACAAGCAACGCCGGGTTTCATGCGCATACGCGCGTTTTCGCGCCGCGTTTTGGGTATCTGGAAGACCCGGCCACCGGCTCGGGCAACAGCGCTTTTGGGCATTATATGCTCAAAAATAATCTTTGGGACGGGAACGCCGTCAATATAGAGCAGGGCGGCAACAACCGCGTTTTTAACACGGTGAAACTGCAGATGAATAACGGGCATTTGCTGTTCGGCGGCAGCGCAATCGTGCGAATTGACGGGCATTATTATATTTGAAAGGGCAACATTAACTATACAACGTTAATATCTACTCCCAAATCTTGCGATCAGACAGATTGATTGAAGAGAAGCTGCCCTATCTCCCTCAGATTCCGGTCACCAATGGTGACACATTCAATATCTGCTTTCTTATTAAGTCATATCAGACCCCGGATCACAGCGTTTGTGCTCGCCGTGATCTTTATTTCTTTGGAAAACATCTTTCGCTTGACAGCGTAACAGTGTTATGTTACGCTGTTTGTGCAATAGGAGGTACGACTTATGGAAGAGGAACTGATATCTAAAAAAGACTTATTGGAACGCGCCGACATTTCCTACGGTCAGCTGTATCGCTGGAAGCGCAAAGGGCTGATTCCGGAAGACTGGTTTATCCGCAAATCCACCTACACCGGGCAGGAAACGTTTTTTCCGCGCGCCAAGGTGCTCTCGCGCATTGAAAAAATAAAAAACATGAAGGAAGACGTATCTCTTGATGACATTGCCGACGTGTTTTCCCCCGCTCAAGCGGATGCATCGTTATCGCGGAACGATCTTTTAGCCAAGGGCCTCGTCTCGGCGGACGTGCTCGATATATATCTCACAGACAACGGCCCAAGCGACAGCTTTGATTTCGGGGAGATCCGCCTGATCTATGTTTTCGGCAGTCTGCTCGTTGCGGGCAGCGTCAGCCTGGATGAAGGGCGCTTGGTGCTCGATCTTATAAGAACCGGCATGCTGCGGTTTGAAAACGCAGCGTTTGATGTGATGCTCACGCGCAAGCTCGGCAGCTTTTGCTGCTTTGCGGTGCCCGCCGGCGGCGAGGTCTGCCTCGATAAAGACCTGCGGTTAATCAGCCGCATCAGTCTGCCCGCCGTCACTGAAGAAATAAAATTGAAAATGTTTGAGGAGGAAAATAAATGACACAGAAAGAGGAATTCGCCGATCTTCAGATCAGCGGATACGGCAGTGCGCCGGGCGGCAAGTTTAAGTCCGTCAAGATACTCGGGCGCGGCAAAATAACGGGCGACCTTGAGTGCGACGATTTCGTCATCAGCGGCTCGGGCGATGTGATCGGCGCGCTCAACTGCAAAAAGATGTTGGTTAACGGTTCGGGTGATATCACGGGAGAAGTCACCACAGACGTGCTCAAGGTGCGCGGTTCAGCCAATTTCAGCGGCAAAATCAAGGCGGCCGATACATCCATTTCCGGCTCGGCCACCGCAAAAGAAGGCCTTGAGGCGCAAACCGTAAAAGTCAGCGGCGCGGTTAAAATCAAGGGCGATGTCAGTACGGAGAACTTCAGCTCCACGGGGCGTTTCGAGATTGACGGCTTGCTGAATGCCGAAAACGTGGATATTCACCTCGATTGGAGCACAAGCAAAGCCAAAGAAATCGGCGGAGAATCCATCACCGTGATGAACGGCACCAAGGGCTTCAGCCTGATTTCGATTGTCACGCTCGGCACGCACAACCCGCGCCTTGAGGCCGATTTGATTGAGGGTGAGCGCATTATACTCGAAAACACCACAGCCAAAGCGGTGCGCGGCACGCACATCACCATCGGCGACGGCTGCGATATCGGCGTGGTGGAATACAAAGGGTCTTATCATAAATCCGGCAGTGCCAAAGTGAGCGAAGAAAAGAAGGTTTGACGTATTGAGAATCCCCTCTGTCGACCGTTATGTCAGGGGGGGACACCGATAGATGTCTGGTAAGAAAAATGTTAAAATCGGTCACTCCCTTCGGCACTTCGTGCCCACAGGGGTGGACTGGGAGGTATGGGCGATACGCATCGACAGATTATCTTCGCATTACCCGTGAAAGGTGGATTGAAGCCTTAATAGGATTTGTCTACAGCCCAACGGCTTGCATCGCAGGCCGTTTCTTCATCTCAGTCCGAGCTGTAAGCCTTGTAATCCATCTGTTTTTGTATCTTCTCGCGCACCTCTTTGCCCGCAATCTTTTCGCAGAGGTACAGCCCCAAATCAATCGCCGAGGTCACCCCTCTCGCCGTAATCACATTGCCTTCATCCACAATGCGCTTGTCGCTCGCATGCTCAGTAAACCTGGCGAGGTATTGCTTAAGCGCCGGATGCGTGGTGGCCCGTTTTTCTTTTAAGAACCCGGCTGCACCGAGCACCAGCGATCCTCCGCAAACCGCCGTCATCACCGTGCGGGGTGCCGTGTTCTTAATCCACAGCATAAACGCCATGTCCGCAATCAGCGCGGAAACGCCGTTGCCGCCGGGGATGAAGATATAATCGTAACCCGCAAGGCGGCCCCCCACCTGGTCTACCGTGATCTGCAGCCCCTCAATTGTGCGCACGGTGGGCTTCATGGCACACACTCGGTAATCCAGCTTTTCAACAAACCCCATTGTTTTTAACCGTGTAATCGGGTCGTAGACCCCTGCGAAATCAAGCAGCGTCACCCCATCGTATACAATAAACGCAAACTTCACAACGATCCCCCTTTTCGGTGAAAAATACCTTACAGCAAAGCGATGATGCGTGCCAGCTCATCGATCCAACCGCACATAATGCGCGAATTTTCCTCGAGTCTGGCCGCGTTTTTTTCAAACCCCTGCAGCAGGTCATACTGATGCTCATAGTAGCTTTTCAACCGCACAAACAGATTCTTGCTTTGCCTCAGCTGTGCCGATTCTTGCAAGCCAAGCAGCCGCGCGGTACCGTCTAACGCATATTTAAACTCATCAGCCGCCTGTTTAACCACCTTTTTAAAATCACGCAGCACCCACTGGCGTTCAAACACATTGCGGCTAAGCCAACCCTGATACTGTTCGGCAAATGTGTTGATCACGCTGTTCACCAACACCTCCAGCTCTGCGGTATCCGCAGCGCTTAAAGCCGACGTCTCTATGGCATCATCAGCTTCCAGCACCCCCGATGCCAGCAGTGCCTGTATCGAGCTGACCTCCTGCCCCGCATAGTCCTTCGCCCGCGTGACCGCCAACGCAAACCCAACGCCCGCCGATTCCGCATCTAAAATGTGCTTTGCATTCATCTCATAAAACGCATCAATGCTCATTTGCATCTGAGCCGCTACCTTTTCAATCGCACACTGCGCCGTATCCGTTTTCACAAGACCGGGGCCGATGCTGAAAACGTATATACCGGTGCTCTCAAGCTCGGCACTCAGCGTATTGCACACCTCCACCTGCGCTGTTTTAAACGTCTCGTAGGCGCCCATATAAGGGGCCGCGCCCGACGACGGCACGAACACGATAACGCCCGTGTTGCGTTTTTTCATATCAGGCAGAAATTTTTGAACGAGCATCACCGGCCCGCGCAGATTCACAGCGTAGCTTTTGTCCCAGTCGGCAATGCTCACCTCGTCCACAGCGCCGAGCGGTGCGATGGTGGCATTGTTGAAAACCACATCCACAAACCCATAGCGTTCCTTAAGGCTGCGGCAAAGTGTGTCCACCTGCTTTTCATCCGATATATCTACCGGATAAGCCAGCGCACGGCCGCTTCCCATTTCCTCGTTGATACGCCGCGCGGCCTCATCGGCTTTTTGCGCGTCAATCTCGGCAATCACCACGCTCGCGCCCATCCACGCCAGCGCGCGCGCCGCTTCATACCCGATTCCGCCGCCCGCACCCGTCATCAGCACCGTCTTGCCGTTCAAACTGTTTTTAAACTGTGGTATCTTCTCAAGCAACATCCTTCGTCTCTTTCTTCTATTTATTTCTAATCTGCAATTAGCGCGGCCTTCAGCCGCTCAATCCGCAAACATTCACGAGCTTTTTGAATATATCCGTGTTGTCATAGCTCCCGCCGAAAGCATCCGCACCCACGCCAAAGGCGTAAACCGGCACCAGCCCGCCGGTATGCACATACGACGTCCAGCCGATGCCCGCCTTGCTGTTCAAAATATGCGTCAGCGTAACGGTCAACGGCAGATAGCCGCCATACGCCTCGTCGTCAGATGAAGCGGCCTTGCCGCTCAGCGATGCTTCAAGCGCCTGTGTCAGCTTTTTATACTCATCCGCCGTCAGCACACGCGCCGCGTTTTCTTTTAGGGCCGCGTCCTTATCATCCGGCGCGATGAGCCCGAAGCATTCTTTAATCTTCGGCATCATATCGCTCATCAGCAGCTCAGGGTCGGCCTTTTTCATCTCATTAAACATCCTGCTGAACGCCGAATACGAGACCGTTTGGCCTGACAGCAGTGAAAAATTCGTGTTATAACCGGCTGACGCATTGCCGATTGCCATGCCGCCCGTTTCGTGGTCAGCCGTCACGATGATCAGCGTTTCGTCAGGATGCTGCATGGCGAAATCAACCGCTGCCGATACGGCATCCTCCAGTACCAGCGTTTCTTGAATGGCCGATGCCGCGTCGTTGGCGTGGCAGGCCCAGTCGATCATACCCGATTCACAAACCATGAAAAACCCGTTATCGTTATCGAGCACATCAATACCTTTGCGCACAAAATCGGCGAGCGTCAAATCGCCCTCGTTCGCATCCAGCGCAAACAGCATGGAGGCCTTGTCTTGCAGCAGCGCAGGGCTCACTGCATAAGCCTTGGTGTCACCGCCGTGAAGTGACGCAATCTCCTCTTTCGTGTCGGCCACGGTGTAACCGTTTTGTTCGAGCATCGTAAAAGCATTCGGTTCATCTCCGGACGACCCGGCCGGTTCCACAAGCGAGCCGCCGCCGAAATAATCCATGCCGCTTTTCGCCAGCTGCACCGCAATATCGTAACCATCGCCTCTTGAGGGTACATGCGCGTAAAATGCGGCCGGTGTGGCGTTGTTCAGCGAAACTGTTGACAGAACGCCTATTTTTTTGCCGCTTTTTTTAAGCATTTCGGCGATGCTCTCGGGCGACGACGCTTTGTCGCCCGTCATGCCGATCACGCCGCTTTTTGTTTTGATGCCGCAGGCGATCGACGTACCCGACGAAGCCGAATCGGGGCAGACGGACGTTTCATCAAATGTGGTGGCGGCACCCATCACCGGAAACGTTGTGAAGCTCAGGGTGCCGATAGCCGGGCCTTTCACGGACATGCTCGCTTTAAACACCTGGGCCGCGTTCACCTGCGCAAAGCCCATTCCGTCTCCTATAAATAAAAACACGTATTTGAGTTTATCGGGCTGTTTCGTATGGGCGGGCAGGCCGATCTGCTGCATATCGGGTGATTCAGCGCTTTCCGACACCGCGGGTGCCGACGATTCTGACACCGCAGGCCCCGTTTCCGCAGGGGCCGACGGCGCTGCACACGCCGCCAATATAACAAATATCAGGCACAGCAACAACGCAAACGCCTGTTTTAATTTCAGTCTCATGACGCCCTCCTTCTTGGTCTATATTGTTATCATATATGCAAATGATGCCATTTGTAAATGATGACATATAAAACGGCTGTGATTAGGGAGATGACAGACCATACAAAACCTAAATTCGGGGATGGATTCTGCATGGTCGGCACAGAAAAACAGCGTTATAAGCATTTTAAACAACTTGCGTATTGGATAACCTTTAAAATACAAAAGCGCTATCAAAAAAACAAATTATTCTTTTTAAATATCAAACACACCGCCGAGATCATCTCACGCTTCGCAGCACACGCTTATGAATCAGCACGTCGTTGACATTCGACATGGTCAGACTTATTATGTAAATGCATGTTTTCCATGATAACGAAAAAGAGATGAATAAAGGATACCCGGAATTGATGAAACATCTAAAAGTGATGGCTGTACTCACAGCCGTTTTGCTGCTGTTCGGTGCGTGCGGCCAAGCCTCGGTTGTATCTGCCTCGGCTGCAGCGGAGCCGTCGCCCACAGCCGCCGCAACAGCGGCGCCGGCTGCCACGCCGTCTCCCGTGCCGATTCCCACCACACCGCCCGATATCACGGAGTCTGCGGCAGCACCGTCTCCCTCAACGACAGCCACAGCCACACCGAAGCCGTCTGCCACGCCAAAACCGTCTGGTACGCCCACAGAATCCGAGCAGCCGTCCGTGCCGCCCGTCTCCAACGCGACAGGCACGCCGCTTGCGGGGCTTATCATCGGTATAGACCCGGGTCATCAGGCGCACGCGAATTCTGATCAAGAGCCTGTCGCGCCCGGCTCGAGCGATACGAAGAAGAAGGTGTCATCCGGCACGCAGGGGCGCTTTACAAAAGTGGCCGAATACAAGGTGAATTTGCAGGTGGGGCTTAAGCTGAAAAAGCTGCTGACCGATCTGGGCGCGACCGTGGTGATGACAAGAGAATCTCACGACGTGGATATCAGCAACAAGGAGCGCGCGGAGATGATGAACAATGCCGGAGCCGCGCTGGTGATTCGCATTCACTGCAATGGCAACAACGACAATTCCGTGCACGGCGCGTTTGTGCTGGTTCCGAGCAACGACTGCACCGCATCCATCAACGACGCGAGCAAGAAGGCGGGGCGCTGCATCATCGATGCGTTCTGCGCCGTTACGGGCGCGAAGAATTTAGAGCTGTCGGCCCGCAAGGACCAGACCGGCTTTAACTGGAGCACGGTGCCGATCTGCAATATTGAAATGGGGCACATGACAAATAAGGACGAAGACAATCTGCTCGTCAGCGACGATTATCAGAACCTATGTGCACAGGGCATCGCGAACGGCATTGCGGATTATTTCAATTAAGCGAAATCAATGGGCTTCACATCAAGAGTGATTATTTGAAGTGTATTCCTTCGCCGCAATCCGCTACGCCGTCGTCGCTTATCTCTGCGACGTGGACTGTATGACCGATGACTTACTTTTTCATTTAAGCGCTAACAATCTATTTGCCTGCAGCCAAGGCCACCGGTTTTCCGGCGGCTTTTTTGATTGAAAAGCGGCGATATATTCTCTGTTACTGCTGCTTTGATTTACTTTCCATCGTATTCCCATCCGCCGTCGCCATGATAGATCATCTGGCGCGTCATGCCGCCATCCACCGTGATATTCTGTCCGTCAATAAAGCCTGCCTCTTTGCTGCACAAATACAGCACCATATTTGCAATGTCCGATGGATTGCCCACACGCCCGGCCGGGTGCTGCGCTTCGTCCGCTTTCGAATAGTGCGGCTCGTAGCTCTCGTCATGCTGATACGCGCCCGTATCAATCCACCCGGGGCTCACCGCGTTCACGCGCACCTTTCCCGAAAGGCTGACGCAGAGCGCATGCGTCAGTGCGCTGATGCCGCCCTTGGCCGCCGTATAGCTCTCGGTATCCGGCTGCGACATGCTGTGCCGCGTGGATGAGATGTTCACAACCGACGCGCCGGGCGCGAAATGATCGCTGAAGAGCAGCGTTAAATAATACGGTGCGGTCACGCCGATGCGCAGCACCTCGTTAAAATCGTCATACGAGCAGCGCGAGAGCAGCCCCCGTTTGCTGATGCACGCGTTGTTAATCAGGCAGTCCACCTGCCCGAAGCGATCGCGTACGGCCTTCGAAAAACGCTCCAACGCAGCTTTGTCGGCAATATCGCCCTCAAAAAAAAGCAGCCTGGTGCCATATGCTTGAACCAGCTTGTCGCCCGACACGGCATCCGTATCAATCACGGCAACATATGCGCCTTCATCAATAAACGCTTTCGCGACGCAGCGACCGATGCCGTTCGCTCCGCCCGTGACCACACATATTTTATCTTTAAACGTCATACTGCCATCCTCCTGTGCTTACCCTCATTTTATCATTTTCCGCAAATAAAAACATCGACTGTTCCGTATTGCTCCCATTTTAATCAAAAAAAGCGCTTGACATACTCCTTATTATTACTTATTATAGCCTTATAGGGAACAATAAGGAGCATTGAATGAGTGAGACATACTATACCGCCGAACAAATTGCCGATATGCTGCACATGCACGTGAAAACCGTTCAGCGCTACATTCGCGAGGGCAAGCTGCGCGCCGTTAAAATCGGCAAGAGCTGGCGCGTATCGGGGCATGACCTCAGCGTATTCACCGAAAGCGATGATATGCCCGAAAAGCACGAGCTGCCTGCCAGGCGCGCGACAGCGTCCGGCGTGGTCGATATCGACGTGGCCAACCGCGACGAAGCGATCCGCATCGTCAATGCGCTCACGGCGGGAATGAATGGCAAGCCGCCCGAATACGGCCCGTCATCGATGCAGGCGCAGTTTATCGAACCGGAATCAAAAGTGCGCATTTCGCTGTGGGGCAGCGTCAAATTTATGGCTGCGGTATTCAGCGCCATCGACGCGCTTACAGCGCCAAACGATGAGGAACCCCTATGAACAGCGTTTTTAAATCAGCGGAGGGCAAAAACAAGATTCGCGCCTATTACAACGGAATTTTAAGCTTTTTTCCGTATGCGCAAAAATATGCGGAAACGCCTTTTGGGCGCACGTTTTATCTCGAGTCAGGCAGCGCCCAAAGCCCCGCCGTGATTCTGCTGCACGGTTCCTGCAGCAACAGCGCGTCGTGGCTGGGTGATATACCGGTTTTGGCCGAACACTATCATGTGTTTGCGTTGGATACCGTGGGCGATGCGGGCAACAGCAGCGAATTTCGCCCCGCGCTCAGCGAGTTTCCGCTGTGGCTGAATGCGCTGACGGACACACTGGGCATCCAAAGGGCCGTCATCATCGGCAATTCTCTCGGTGGTTGGATGGCACTGCATTTTGCGGCCGCGTTCCCCGAAAAAGTCAAGGCGCTCGGGTTGATCGCGTCGTCGGGCATCGTGCCGGTTAAGCCGTCTTTTTTAGCCGCGACAGATACGTTTTTGGGTGCTGACGGCGCTGACACATCACTGATTGATACGGCCTTGGGCCATGTTCCCAAGGAGGTACGAGATTTTATGGTGCTGGTGTTTGAGAACTTTAATCCGCTCACCGGCGAACTGCCGATTCTCACGGACGACCAACTGCGCGCTCTCACAATGCCGGTGCTTTTCATCGCGGGAAAGGACGACTTTACGATGGACGCGCAGCAAGCGGCTTCGCGTCTTGAAAGCCTCGTCCCTCACGCAACGATCCATCTGATTGAAGGCTCTCACGTGATCATCGATACGATGAACACCGTGATGCCGTTTTTAAAAGGAATTTGATCCATGGAATTTATCACAAAAAACGGCCGAACCGTGGCCGTAATTGACAAAACAGAAAAATTACACAGTGTACAAGACGCTCTGGATTTGATGGCCTCCGCGCGCTATTTGGGTGACTGCGATGGCATGGCGGTTTATAAAGAAAGCCTGTCCGAAGACTTCTTCGATTTGAAAACACGCTTTGCGGGCGATGTGCTGCAAAAGTTTTCAAACTATTGTTTCAAGTTTGCGGTGGTGGGCGATTTTGGCGCATACGGCAGCAAGGCGCTGCGCGATTTCATCTATGAAAGCAACAAAGGCAATCTCGTGTTTTTCAAAAACAGCATTGATGAGGCCATAGACGCGTTGACACAATCGTAAAACCAGCCCGCTCGCAGGTGAGCCGGCTCCTTACGGCGCATTCAGGAACAGCACCAGGCGAATCGGCGCACTTTTATTTAATTATACTATAATACCACTTTTATTTTTTATTGACATTTTTATGTTTTTATTGTATTTTATTATATTCAGGTTATATTCTATCATTAATGGGAGGTTCATTGTTGTGAAAAGGTTATTAAGATTGTTTGTCCCTATCATGCTTATCTTCTTACTATTGTTTTCAACAAGCAACATTGGATTAGCTACCGAATATTTCAAAACTACGACCCATAGATACTCCTGCAATGCCCACACCAATTGCAGTCATATTACATTTACTTCTCATGGCGAAACAACTACCGGTAAAATATATGATAAGGATTTTTCTTCACACTATACACATTGGCCAAATAACTTCCGCGAAGATTCTGTTTGGAGCTATACTGTCGGAACGACCGGATATGCAAAAGGAAAATATACAGTATATACAAGTCTCATTACTGAATGGGTTTCACTTGCATTCTGGTCTGCCACAAAAACCATAACTCACACATACTGATTTATTAACTGTCTAACGAATATTACCTGCATTTTTATCTAAGGAGTGACGATGATAAAATTAAGTAATATTAACATTTCGTTTGATAAACCTTTGATAAATAACGGAGAAATAAAAATCGCAAATGGAGAATTGGAGAAAGCGGCTGTGGTAAATCTTCTCTTTTATACCTTGTCGGTCTAATATCTTCTAATGAAAGTTATGAATACTTATATGATGGAGAATTATTAGACCTTGAAAATGATAAAAAGATAAGTATAATACGGAAAAAGAAAATCGGATATGTTTTCCAAGAAACAATCTAATTGAAAATTTAAATATAGAAGATAATTTCAGAACAACCGCTATATTGGCAGGTATTAAAATAACAAATCAAGAAATTGTGGAATACCTTAGTTTTGTTAAATTAAGTATCAATACCAAATGCTATCCCAGGCAACTATCTTGTGGGGAAAGACAGCGAACGGCAATAGCCTGCGTCTTATGTAAACAGCCCGACTTAATCATTGCTGATGAACCAACTTCAGCATTAGATTCTGTAAATTCGAATATTATTATGGATATATTCAGGCATATTTCCAGCATCAAAAATAAAAAAGTGATAATTGCCACACATAATAATAAAATATACGAGCAAACAGACACCATTTACGAAATTAAGGATCAAAAAATTGCATTGTTAAAAAACAACGGTTAAAACCAGAGGAGTCTTACGATATGAGAAACAATAAACTGAATTTAGGCTTTTATTTTAATTACGCAAAACAAGCACATAAAAAAGGCCGTGCATTAAAAAACTGCATGATAATGATATGTGCAATAGCCGTCGCATTCAGTGCAATTATATATAATTTCGGTAACGTCTACATCAACCAGCAAAAAGAATTATTAAACCAGATATCCAACACTGAAATATTTGCAGTTAATAAAACGACCCCGTTAAAGGTTCCTTTAGATATTGACGAGAATCTGTCAATAACGGGAAAAGAACGAGAATCTATAGGGGAAATAAGCGAAATCGAAAAAATATATCCATTTTTTGAGCTTCGTTCTTCCGGCTATGATATTGATCTGGATAATGGCATCACTCAATGCAACCTCACAATTACAAAAAACGGAACTCAAACAGAATATTGTTTCGATACAAATAATGCCGACGAGTTTGATGCCTTCAATATTATTCCATACTATCCGGAACAGAAATTAGAAAAAAGGCTTGAAGTCGCCGTAACCCAAGATGTAAAAAACGGGGTATATATTTCAAATGAACTTGCAGAGCTTTTGGGAATACAAAATATAAACAATAGCGTACATTTAAATTTCGATATCTTTACTCCTGTCATGCTCTGTGAAACAGTGATGTCTGTAGGTGAAGATAATGCTCCGTATAATATTGATATTGACATTTCGAAAAAAATAAATTTAGACTTTGATTTAGCGGGGATATTAGATAGCAATGTGAGAAATACGTACACGTCAAGCGGAGGAAATGTTATTTATATCCCTTACACAGTATTGCAGGAAATCATAAATACTAATCAGAAATCATACATTTCGAGCAAAACATCCATACAGAACTATAAAGAATGGTTTCCAAGCGCCTATGTTATATTTGCTAAGAATTATAATGATATTCAGCCAGTAATGAGCAAAATCAAATCGATTAACCCTAATTTCCAAACCGTCAGCAATTATCAGGATATTGGTACGATGAACAGAATGATTGAATCAGCAAGAGATACTGGAAAATTGATTGTCATTGTTGTCCTCACAATTATATTTTTATTAATGTCTATTATTTACTTTAATAATACTCTGAGAAGAAAGTATGAAATCTGTGTACTGAAAGCCAACGGAATGACCCAGTCTGAACTATTCAAGCTGGTCATGGTTGAATCCATACGGCATGTGATAATTGTAACTATTATTTCTACTGTAATATCGTTGGTACTGATATGGGCGTTAAATATGATATTTAACTTTAATGTTATTAATTTTGGAATGGCTATTGTAATTCATAATATACTTGTTTCTATGTTATCGATTCTTATACCAACAATAATTGCCGTCGTTGCAGTAAATCGGTTCAAACCGGATAGGATTATGAGAAACTAAATCATCTATGTGCGAACGAACCGCAGGTTCAATCTTCAAACAATATGCGCAGCATTCTTTCGGGCGCTTCCAGAAAGCTGCGCGTGATTTGATAATGCTCTGTTTGTTTATACTCCACCGGCTTAATGCCGCCGTCCAGCAGCAGTATCTGCGCGTTGGGGTACGCCATCAGCATCGGTGAGTGCGTCGCGATGATGAACTGCGACCCCTCCATCACGAGGCTGTGCATGCGGGCCAGCAGCGTCATCTGCCGCGACGGCGACAGCGCGGCCTCGGGTTCATCGAGCAGATACAAGCCGCTGCCCCGGAAGCGGTTCAGCATCAGCGAGAGAAAGCTCTCACCATGCGACTGCGCGTGCAGCGATTTGCCGCCGTAAGCGTTTAAGAACGGGTCGCGTGGGTCTTCCGCCAGCCGGTCCACCTCCGTTGCCATATTGTAAAAGCTCTCGGCGCGCAGAAAAAAGCCGTCCTTCGGGCGCGGCACGCCCTTGCTTAGGCGCAGCAGCTCATGCAGCCCCGAATGCGTCTCCGTCGAATGAAAATTAAAATTACGCGAACCGCCCTCCGGATTGAAACCGAAATTGACGGCAATCGCCTCAAGCAGCGTGGATTTCCCCGAGCCGTTTTCACCCACCAAAAATGTCACCGGCTTTTTCAGCGTCAGCGTTTTAAGCGCAGCAATGGCCGGGATATCGTTCAGATATTGATCGCGCTCATCAAGCGTCTCATTTGTTTTGGCAATGGAATTGATATACATAAGGGCATTTTATACCCGATCGGGCGATTATGCAAACGGCGTTGGCCGCACGGTGGTTTCGAGATGCGAATACGCGCTGACCAGCGCATACGGTTCCCACAGCCCCATCAGCCCGACCCACCTTTTCACCAGTTCTTGGCCGTTTGCCCGCCAATCTTTCTCGATAGCCGCATGACAGGCTTGCCCCTGCCCGGCGCGGTCATGATGGCAAAACAGGCATTCGAGCGGCGAAAAACCGCTTCCGAACAGCTCACAGCGCCCGCCATGCAAAAACGTACAGCCGCACCTCCAGCAGTCGTGCTGGGCGAAGCCGCCCTCGCAGCCCTTGAACCCAGGGGCCAGCACACCGAAACTCAGATCGGGCGCCATCTCCAGCATCATGCGCGGCGCAAGCCCGGTTGCAAATGCCGCCTTGGCTTCGTCCACCGTCCACCAGCCGGGGCGCATGCAGTACGATACGCATGTTTCACAGCTGCACGGTGCTGACGGCCGGAATCGCTCTTCAAGCCCGCGCTTATGCTTCATAGCCGCCAGCCTCGCTTTCACAAAGATTATGGCTTCATCATTGTGCAGAAGAAATCTATCGTTCTGATCATATATTTCACAACGCTATGCACATCCGCAAGGCCGTTGTCCGCCATAAAATACTCTTTGGTTAAGGCGATGGAAATGTAGTTATACTGCTCGGCAAAAAGCCTGGCATCCACTTTCTTAACCATGTTCCTGTCGATCATTTTTTGAATCAGGCGCTCGTAGTAATCTGCGGCTTCGTTGACCATATGCTCGTAGTACATCGACGCGGCCTTTTGATCCTTGTACTTTTCATTGTTAATGATCATGGCCGTGTTTTTGAGCAGCGCGCTCACATGGCTGCCAAAATAAAAGAGTATGTTCTTAAAAATCTCCTCCGGCTGCATGATCTCAAGCATCGCGTCAATGTCCCGGTCGCTGGGGCGGCATTCGGGTGCCCCGTGCACAAAGATGTTGAACAGTGCATCGCGTATCGCCGCTTTTCCTGTAAAATGGTTGTATAGCGAGCTTTCCTTGATGCCGACGGCTTTTGCGATTTCGCTCATTGGCACGGCATCAAAGCCCTTGTGCGCAAAAAGCTCAGCCGCCGCTTCGAGTATCTTCCCGGTTGTTTCAATGCCTTTTTTGCGCTTTTCCTTCGTTGTCTTGTCCATGCTGTCACTCCTTTATATGGATATTATACGCATATATCTTCGTTTTGTAAATAGTTATACTAGTGTTTATTAGTTTTTGGTTGCTTTATTTTTCTTGTTGTCATTTCGAAATGAAATGAATATAATAGTATCGAACATATGTTCGAGGTTAAGGAAAATGAAACAGCGTGTCATTTTGCATTCGGATATGAACAATTTCTACGCGAGCGTGGAGTGCGTGCACCGGCCCGAAATTCGGGGCAACCCGGTGGTGGTCGGCGGCGATGAGGAACAACGCCACGGCATTGTGCTGGCCAAAAACTATATCGCCAAAGCGACGGGCATTCGCACCGGCGAAGCGCTCTGGCAAGCACGCGAAAAATGCCCGGGGCTCGTGGTGCTGCCCCCAAACTACCCGCTTTATCTGCGCTACGCGAAGCTCGCGCGCAGCATATACGCCGACTACACCTCGCAGATTGAGCCGTTCGGGCTCGACGAAGCCTGGCTCGATGTGAGCGGCGAAGACGGCCTGCTCGTGGCCAACGAAATCAGAGAGCGCATTAAGCGCGAGCTCGGGGTCACGGCCTCGGTGGGTGTCAGCTTCAATAAGATATTCGCCAAGCTCGGCTCCGATATCAAAAAGCCGGACGCCACCACGCTGATCAGCCGCGAGAATTTCAAGACCGTCGCGTGGCCGCTGCCTGTGGATGAGCTGCTGTATGTGGGCCGTGCCACGAAGGGCAAGCTCATGAGGCTTGGCATCACCACCATTGGCGAGCTGGCCGCCACGCCGCTCTCGCTGCTGCACGGCCTGTTTGGGAAGGTGGGCGATGTGCTGCACACGTTTGCGAACGGCCTTGACGATTCGCCCGTGATGCAGATGGACGAAGAATCGATGATCAAATCGGTTGGCAACAGCACCACGACCCCGCGCGATTTAACGTGCAATGAGGATGTGAAGGTCACGCTGTTTGTGCTGTGCGAAAGCGTCTGTGCGCGCATGCGGGAGCACGGCTTTTCGTGCCGCACCGTGGCCGTCTCGATACGCGACAACGAGCTGTTCCGTTTTGAGCGCCAGTGCAAGCTGAGCCGCCCGTCTCACATATCCGGCGAGATTGCGGACGCGGCGATGCGGCTGTTCGCCGAAAACTACAGCTGGCCGCGCCCGATTCGCAGCATCGGCGTGAAGTGCACCGATTTGGAAGCCGCGAGCAAGCCGCTGCAGCTCTCGGTGTTTTGCGACGAGCGTCAGCGCGAAAAATTCGAGGCGCTCGATGTGGCTGTAGACGAGGTGCGGCGCCGTTACGGGCATTTTGCGCTGCAGCGCGCGTGCATGCTGGCCGATAAGCCGCTCGGCGGCATTAACCCCAAGGGCGATCATATCATTCACCCGGTGGGCTTTTTTAAGGATGGTATGGGTCAATGATAGAAAGACGGTATGAAAACCCAAACAAGGTGTATGTGAAGGTGGCGGCGCTTTTTTACCCGGACGGACGGCTGGAGCCTGTTGCGTTCTGGTGGGAGAATTCGCGGCGGTACAGCGTTGACCGCGTGACGGATGTGTGCCGTGCGGCCAGCCTCAAGGCAGGCGGCATCGGCATACGCTACACGTGCGTGGTGCACGGGCATGAGACGTATCTTTTTTTCGAGGAAGACCGCTGGTTCATGGAGCGGAGAACCGTTTGAATCTCTGAGCCCTGTTTCAATGCATTGTGTATGAACTTGTGTGCAAAACATTTTATTTTATCTCACAAAAAATATGTTCTTTTCATTCGGTTTGCAATATAATCGTATTGTAACAATAACTCTTTTTATCCCAGACCGAAAGCCCAAACAGGCCAAAACGCCAGTTATGATCCATTTAATAAAGCCAAATAGAGATGATTCTGTTTCTCAAATAAGATGTAAAATAGCTGTTATATTCCCATTCACCATTTCTTTGATACAAAACGGAGGAATACAATGAACAAGACGAAAGGGATTGGTCAACTGAGGCTTTGGGGGTTCGTTTGGGGCCTTGGTCTCGCGGGTCAGCTTTGCTGGAACATCGAAAACCAGTGGTTCAACACATTTATTTACGCGAAAATCGCCAAAGACTCTAATATTGTCACATTGATGGTAATCACGAGCGCATTGGTCACAACATTTGCGACATTCTTCTTCGGGACTTTGTCTGACCGCAGAGGAACAAGGCGAAAATTCATTTCAATCGGTTATATTGCGTGGGGCGTGTTTACCATCGCGTTTGGTTTAACCGAGTTCATTTCAAACGGCAGTGTGGGCGCAGCCAGCAAAATGAGCCTGGTCGCGGCTGTGCTCGTGATTCTGGCAGACGACATCATGAGCTTTTTCGGGTCCATGGGCAACGATTCCGGCTATAACGCCTGGTCGAACGACATGACAACGAACAAAAACCGAGGTCAAATCGGCGCGGCATTGGCCACACAGCCTGTGATCGGTACCATCGTCGGAACTGTTGTGGGCGGCATGCTGATCGGCAGTGATGACAATTATCAGCGTCTGTTCTGGGTGATGGGGGCATTCGTCATCGCGATGGGCGTGCTGTCGCTGTGGCTGCTTAAAGATTCCCCAAGCCTCAAGCCCTATAAGGATGGATCGTTCTGGCATCAGTTCGGCAAGGTCTTCAATTTCAAAAGCTTCTTTGGTTATAAGGAGCTTGTTCTCGTCTGTGTGTCAACGGCGTTGTTTTTCGTCGCGTTTAACGTCTATTTCGTTCAGATGGGCAACTGGATGATCTATTATATGGGCTTTTCTGCCGAAACCATGGGGCTGATTCAAGGGCTTGGCCTGATTGCGGCCATGCTGCTTGCCATTCCGGCCATCCGCTTTATCAATCGCAACAAAACGCCGTATGTGGCCGCCGCAGCGATTGTGCTCAACATGATCGGCCTTTGGGTTCTGTATCTATCTGTGAAGCCGGGCACGGTGGATACGGGAAATATATTCTCGGCTGCCAACCTGCCGCTTTTCCTTGCAATATTCATGGCGGGTGCGGGATATATACTCATTATGCAGTCTATGACGATGTGGGTGAAGCAGCTGTATCCGGCAGAAAACCGCGGCCAGTTTGAGGG
>JAEZIW010000011.1 GCA_023436525.1 Bacillota bacterium
TGTATCTTCTTTATCTGTTGAGGAACTCTCGCGGCATTTTGTTCTGGCGCTGCGGGGCGTCAGCTATGAATGGTGCGCCCGCTATCCAGACTTTGATTTGAAAGAGCAAGCATTAGCGCATACCCGCTTACTGATAGAGGGAATCCAAGATCATCGCTAATTTTATTTTAACAGGTATATAGGAAATTAAATATCACCCCTTACGTTGTGTAGTAAGTTTAGCTTTCCGAACAGGAAAAATAAACTAATAGAGGGTGATATTTTAATGCGTGGTAGCGATACCGTGCTGGTTCGAGTCCGGCCACCGGCACCAAAAAGAACGGTTATCTGAATGGGATGACCGTTCTTTTATTTTATGAAAAAATTATTTAAGGGGTTTGAACCATTGGTATATTCTTGTTTTTATCGAATTGTAGCGTTATAATCAATTATTGTATATATATTCCCCAATGTGCAATTTTATTATTCTTTCAAGGAGAAGTTTTATGCTTTCGTTTCTAAAGAAAACTCAATTTTTTTATAGTGAAAAAGATATTGATTTGCTCGAAAATTATATCACAAGCAAAATCGGGGTCTATCACGAAGTGATACATGAAATTGCATCTCCTGATATTCATGTAGACATAATACCTGTTCCGCCATCGGTTGGACAAGAGTATTATACCCTTGTCACAATGGGAATGGGTGCTTATAAAATGAAGGTCCCTCCTGATTATGCTAAAAGCAAATACAATCGTGCCGAACTGGCCATTCGTCTTCCTAAAGACTGGGATATTCAATCAGATGAAGAAAAATGGTTTTGGCCTATTCATGTATTAAAGGTATTGGCAAGAATGCCTCTTGCGGAAAAGTCGTGGCTTGGATATGGGCACTCCATAGATTTTGGCAGCCCTTTTTCAAACAATACTAATTTTTGCGGTGTTTTGCTTGATTTTTTGTTTAATGATGACACGATACCATTGCGCTTAACTAATGGAGACAGCGTGCTGATGTATAATGTTATCCCGATATACAAAGAAGAGATGGAATTCAAAACTGCAAATTCAGCGGATGCTTTGTTCGACAGACTTGGAAACGCCGAAAAATCTGCACCGATAAATATACAACGCGAAAATCACTGTATTTAACAGTGCATATGATATAACCGAACAACTTATATCCCATTAATCTATATAAATATCTTTTCTTGCTTTCATTTCGGCATATTTTGTTTTGCCAACGATTTATACCAGCTTATTATTATTACGTTTTAACACCTACACTTGCACAAATAATAAAATATAAATACAATAATAGTTTTTCTGATAAAAAATTCTTGTTGACAATCTTCATGTCAATATTTATAATTGAAATAGTTAAAAACAAACATAATTATGTTTATATCTTTTAGACATCTTAGTTTCGCATCAGGCATGAGACAGCAAGGCAAGACAGCAACAGGAATGACAGCATGGCTTGACAGCAATGGCAAAAGTTTTATATGAGGAACCACCGGATGCCCGGTGGTTTTTCATTTATTATTCGAACCCGCCAGCAACTGCTGACAGCAGCAATATGTATTCTGCAAATAATCCAGCTTTTTTAGGTCGCTTTTGTATTGCTCGGACGACTCCCACTGGCTGAGCAAAAAGTTAAGCAGCTCTTTGCAATGCATGCAGAACGAATCGCTCAGGCTGTAAAAACACCATTGCTGAATTTTTCGGCATTTGATAATTCGTGAATACCGCAGCCGGTTGAGATGCTTGGATACCGTGGGCTGAGACACATTCAAAATCTCCGCAATCATACAGACACACAGCTCCTTGGTGGCCAAAAGGCTTAATATACGCAAACGGCTCGGATCGCCGAGCGCCTTAAACACATCCGACAAGTCCATGTTGCTTCTTTTCCCTTCTGTTAGTCATTATATGGCGTAAAAAAGAAGATACGACAAAAGCCGTTTATTTTTTCGCGTTTAAGAACCATATTCCCGCATCGGCATATAGTAAATTATAAATACTCTTAAAGGGGGCAAATACATGGACGGTTTATTTAACAATAACAATAACTCAATGCTTTGGATTATCATTCTTCTGTGCTGCTGCGGCGGCTTCGGCGGCGGATGCGGCAACAGCTGTGGCTGCGATAATAATTGCGGCTGCAACGATGGCTTCGGCGGCGGTTTTGGCGGAATACTGCCTATACTCCTGCTGTGCTGCTGCGGCGGCTTTGGCGGCGGCTGCGGGCAAAAATGCTGCTAAGGGCTTTCGCTTCATACATCCCGTATATAATCTGTCTTCCACTGAAAATTTATAGAATGCCTATACCGGCATTCTTTTTTTTGATAATCCTTAAGTCATACCGGGCTTGTCGGCTGTGAAACGAATGATATCCCAAGAAATGCATGAAGAATGAGCATCTGTTTCTATAAATAGTCGATCACTAGGTGCCCCGACAGAATGATGAATATCTTTTGATAATCTCTGAATAACACAGCGATTACTATTCTAAAGAATATACTTGTCATGTAAGGTTTACTAAAGCTTGTTTACTTAAAATGGTTATTTATTGTATTTCAAAAGATGATAATAAATCGTCTCCTTTGAAAGAAGGTGAATACGAAGCACCTGCGGAGGTGTTGCCTTATCAAAGCATCCATCTCATATGTCGCCTTTTGGCGGAAATTGCTATCATCGTACCGCTATCACGGGATAAGAAAGAGCCGCATTGGTTCCTCATATCACTTTGATTATGACAGACGCTCTTTAAAGTCATCATAGCCGAATTCGCGCACGAGCTTGTTTTTCCCTTCAGCCGTGTGAATCAGTATCGACGGCAGAGGCATGCCGTTGAACGTGTTGTTCTTCACCATCGTGTAATGCGCCATGTCACAGAACACCAGCTTGTCCCCGATTTTGAGCGGCTCGTCAAAGGCGTAATCGCCGATGATGTCGCCGGCGAGGCATGTGGGGCCGCCGAACCGGTAGGTATGCGTCTTCTCCCCCGGTTTGCCCGCACCGATGATCTCGGGCCGGTATGGCATCTCCAGCACATCGGGCATATGGCAGGCTGCCGATGTATCGAGAATCGCGATATCCATGCCGTTGTGCACGATATCCAGTACACTTGCAACAAGAAAGCCCGTGTTGAGTGCCACCGCTTCTCCGGGTTCTAAATACAGCTGCACATCATATGTGTCTCGCAGACGAACCAGCTCTTTAATGAGCCGTTCCACATCGTAATCCTGTCGTGTGATGTGATGGCCGCCGCCGAGGTTCAGCCACGCCATGCCGTGAAAATACGCGCCGAACTTTGTTTCGGCGGCTTGCAGCGTTTCGCAGAGTGCATCGGCGTTCTGTTCGCAGAGTGTATGCATATGAAAGCCGGACAGGCCTGCCAAGTAATGCGGCTCGAAGTTGGCAAGCGTGGTGCCAAGGCGCGAAAACGGCGCACACGGGTCGTATATCGCGTGATCCTGCGTGGATTGCTCGGGGTTCAGCCGCAGACCGCAAGACACACCCGCATCCAGCGCCTGCCTGCCGAAGCGCCGCCATTGATCAAACGAATTGAATATAATATGCCCGCAGATGCGCGTCAGTTCATCCATGTCGGCCTCTTTGTAGGCAGGCGAATAAACGTGCGTTTCGCCGCCGAACAGCTCTGCACCTAGCTTGGCTTCATAAATCCCGCTGGCCGCCGTGCCGCAAAGATACCTGCTGATCAGCGGGTAAAGGCTGTGCATCGAAAACGCCTTCTGCGCAAGCAGAATTTTGCATCCGCTGCGTTCCATCACGTAAGCAAGCTGTTCAAGATTTTTGATCAGCCTTGTTTCGTCCACCACATAGCAGGGTGTGGGCAGCGTGTGAAGCCAGCTTTCCATCAGTCCACCATCACCGGGTTAAAATCTTCTTTCCACGGCAGGCCCCATTTATTAAGCGCGTCCATAAACGGATCGGGATCGAACTCCTCCACGTTGTAAACGCCCGCTCCGCCCCATGTGCCGTTCATCAGCAGCATCGCGCCGATCATCGCGGGCACGCCCGTGGTGTAGCTGATGGCTTGACTGCCGACCTCTTTATATACCTCCTGATGGTCGCACACGTTGTAAACGTAATAATGGCGCTCCTTACCGTCCTTCAAACCTTTGAAAATGCAGCCGATATTTGTTTTACCCACCGTGCGCGGTCCGAGTGACGCCGGATCGGGCAGCACCGCTTTTAAAAACTGCAGCGGCACGATTTTCTGCCCCTGATATTCGATCGGTTCGATGGACGTCATACCGACGTTCTCAAGGCATTTTAAATGCGTGAGATAGCTCTGTCCAAACGTCATGAAAAAGCGGATGCGTTTGATGCCCTTGATGTTGAGCGCCAGGCTTTCCAGCTCCTCGTGGTGCAACAGATACATATCCTTCACACCCACCTCGGGGAAGTCGTAAACGCGCTTGATTTCCATCGGCTCTGTTTCGACCCACTGCCCGTTTTCGATATAGCTGCCCTTCGCCGATACCTCACGGATGTTGATCTCGGGGTTGAAATTCGTTGCGAACGGATAACCATGATCGCCGCCGTTGCAATCGAGAATATCGATCTCGTGGATTTCATCGAAATAGTGCTTTTGCGCGTACGCGCTGAATACGCCCGTCACGCCGGGGTCGAACCCGCAGCCGAGCAGCGCGGTGATGCCCGCTTGTTTGAAACGGTCGCGATAGGCCCACTGCCAGCTGTATTCAAACTTGGCCGTATCAATCGGCTCATAGTTCGCCGTGTCAACGTAATTTGTTTTGGTGGTAAGGCACGCGTCCATGATCGTTAAATCCTGATATGGCAGCGCGAGATTGATGACAACGTCCGGCTTGAATGCGTCGATCAGCTTCACCAGCTCATCCACGTTGTCGGCATCCACCTGTGCGGTGGTTATCTTTGTTTTGCCGCCGTCCAGCTTCTTTTTCAGCGCGTCGCACTTACTGACAGTGCGGCTCGCGATGCATATTTCCTCAAACACGTCCGGGTTCTGGCAGCACTTATGAATGGTAACGCTCGCCACGCCCCCGCAGCCGATAATTAACGCTTTTCCCATTGTATCCTCCTTGCAAGATTGTCAGAGCGATAAATCTTTTATTGTAGTAACTTACTTGTCCTGTCATCCTGAGGTGTGAAGCACCGACTATGCAGTGGACCAGGATCTGTTGCGACAGATTCTTCACTTCGCTACACTCGTTCAGAATGACCGCTAACCGTAACTCTTCGTTTTTTGAGTTGCGTAAGCGCATTATGATTCCGAGCTTGTCGACAACGAAGTGGACTGGAATCCCATGTTCAAAGCGTTTTGCCATGGTGTGCTTACGTCGTTTCCCTCATCAGAATCATCACACATGATCACGCCATTGTGAACGAAAACAGTTACATTTTTGGTCATTCTGAACCCGCAACGCGGTTGACTACGAAGTGGATGAGAATCTGTCTCAACAGATCCTTCCTCGCTTTGCTCATCAGGATGACAGTATCAATTGCTTTACATTGCAATGACATAATCACTTTTAACGGCCTACAGTCATTTTTCAAATGACTTAGTCAGATAGTTTTCTTCTTTTCGAAGACTGATTGCCTTAAGCTTCAGCCGACATTCATCGCCAGCAGCAGCTCGCGCAGTATTTTCAGCGCCGCCGCGGTCGATATGCCGCTCGGGTCGTATACGGGGCTCAGCTCATTCAAATCGCACGCGACGATGTTCAGCGGCTTGCATACCGCATACATGGCTTCAAGCAGCTGCATAAAGCTAACGCCGCCCGGTTCGGGCGTGCCTGTACCGGGAAACACCGACGGGTCGAGCACATCAAGGTCTATCGTCAAATAGACAGGCTTTCCCTTAAGCTTATTCACCGCATCTTCAAGGCCGCCGAAGTCAAAAGCGTGCAGATTCGTATGCGCTTTGCCCCACTCGAATTCTTCCTTGAGCCCCGAACGAATACCAAACTGATAAATGCGCCCATCGCCGAGACTATCCCACACACGCCGCATCACAGTGGCGTGAGAGAGTGTGGCTCCGAGATAATCCTCACGCAAATCGGTATGCGCATCAAAATGAATCACGTGCAAATCGGGGTGTTTCTTTGCCGCGGCGCGCACCGCGCCCAGCGTCACCAAATGCTCGCCGCCGATCATGAGCGGGCGTTTGCCGTCAGCAAGTATCTGCGCCGCCTTCTCTTCAATTGCGCCGAGTGCCGTGCGCGTATCGCCAAAGCATAACTCAAGATCGCCGCCGTCATGCACAAAGAGGTCTTCCACGTCCGCATCCAGGTATGGGCTGTACGTTTCCAGCGCGTACGATTCCGCGCGCATGGTGCGGCTCGCAAAACGCGTACCGGGGCGGTAGCTCGTCGTTGAATCAAACGGCGCGCCGAATATCACGGTGTCCGCTTTGTCATACGGTTTGTCACAGCCAAGGAACGTCATTTTTCCACATCCTTGATCATGTCCTCCACATAGGTTGGCAGCGCGAACGCCGCCTTATGCAGATTGGTATTGTAATAACGCGTTTTTAGCCCCAAGGCGTTCCATGATGCTGCTTTAAGATCGCTGACCGGATGATACTGCTTCGACGAAAACCCGAACAGCCAATGCCCCGATGGATACGTTGGGATATGCGCCTGATACAGGCGGCTTAACGGAAAGCTCTGCACAATCCGCTTGTGAATCTGCCGAACCGATAACGCGTCTTCGTTGTAAAACGGGTTCTCATGCTGGTTCACGAGTATGCCGTCCGCTTTTAGCGCCTTGTAGCAATTACCGTAAAACTCTTTGGTGAAAAGACCTTCTCCCGGCCCGAACGGATCGGTGGAATCCACAATGATCACGTCGTAATGATCGTTGAAACGGCGGATGAACCGCAGTCCGTCCTCAAAATGCACCGTCACGCGCTTATCCTCTAAGCTGCAGGCCACACCCGGCAGATAGTGCTTACAGACGGCCACCACCTCTTCATCGATCTCCACGAGATCGATATGCTCGATCGTATTGTATCGGCAAAGCTCACGCACCGCGCCGCCGTCTCCGCCGCCGATTATCAGTATCGTCTTTGCTGCGGGATGCACCGCCAGCGGCACATGCGTGATCATCTCATGGTAAATGAATTCATCCTTCTCCGTCAGCATCAAAAAGCCGTCCAGCGTCAGCATGCGCCCGAATTCGGGTGTCTCAAATATGTCAATGCGCTGAAACCGGCTTTGCGCGCTGTAAATCTGCTTGTCCACATCAATGCAGAGCCCCACGTTCTTCGTATGCTTTTCCGTGAATGTCAGATGCATAGCTTACCTTTCCCCTTTCAACACGTTAAGGCGTTCCACTGCCAAATCCTCAGGGCCTGTGAGCGAGCCGCCTTTTTCCTTCATGTAGCGAATGTAGGCAAGTATCTCATCGGTGATACGTTCTCCAGGCGCGAGTATCGGTATGCCCGGCGGATAGCACATCACCGATTCCGCACAGATTTCGCCTGCGCACTGCTCAAGCGGCAGCGAACGCTTCTCGGCGTAAAACGCCTCCTGCGGCGTGGCGGCCACCTGCGGGCTCAAATACTCCATATCCATCATTCCGCTTTTGCTGCGCTTGCAGCGCCGCCGTATTTCAGCCAGCGCACTCACCAGCCGTTCAATGTCGCGCTCGCGATCTCCCACCGAAATATAAGCGAGAATGTTTGCAACATCACCGAACTCCACCTGTATGTCGTACTCGTCGCGCAGGATGTCGTACACCTCCACGCCTGCCAGCCCGATATCAAGCGTGTGGACGGAAAGCTTCGTCGGGTCAAAATCAAATATCGTATCGCCGTTGACGATTTCACGCGCATATGCATAATAGTCGCCGATTTCGCTGATCTCATCGCGCGCGTACTGCGCCAAGCCGCACACCTTGCTGAATATCTCACGGCCGTTCATGGCAAGATTCTTGCGCGATATATCAAGGCTCGACATCAGCAGATATGATCCGCTCGTGGTCTGCGTGAGGCCGATGATCTGCCGAACATGCCCCGCGTTCATGCGCGGCCCCGTGACCAGCAGCGAGCTTTGCGTCAGCGACCCGCCGGATTTGTGCATACTGATGCTGGCCATATCGGCTCCGGCCGCCATCGCGCTGATCGGCATATTGTCTCCGAAGTAAAAATGCGTACCGTGCGCTTCATCCGCGAGCACCGCCATGCCCTTCTCATGCGCCAGCTGTGTGATCCTTACAATGTCAGAGCAGATGCCGTAATATGTCGGGTTATTGACCAGCACAGCCTTGGCGTTCGGGTGCTGCTCTATCGCCTTTTCAACGTCATAAACCGACATGCCGAGCGATATGCCGAGCCGTGCGTCCGTCTGCGGATTCACATAAACGGGCGTTGCGCCGCATAGCACCAAAGCACCGATCACGCTGCGGTGCACGTTTCGCGGGAGTATGATTTCGTCGCCCCGCTTGCACACCGAAAGCACCATTGACTGCACCGCTGACGTGGTGCCGCTGACCATAAAAAAAGCGTTTGCAGCACCAAAAGCCTGCGCCGCGAGCGCTTCCGCTTCTTTAATCACAGAAACGGGATGACAAAGGTTATCAAGCGGTTTGCTCGAATTCACATCCGCCTCAAGGCATGCGCGCCCGAGGAATGCGGTGAGCTCGGGGTTGCCTCTGCCCTGCTTATGCCCGGGCACGTCAAAAGGAACCACCCTAGCGGCCTTATGGTTTTTCAGCGCGTCCAACAGCGGCGCTTTTGTTTGATCAAGCTGCTTCATTCATTTTATCCGCCATCGCTAGTATACGTTCTTTCCGCTGAATATATCGATCATTTCACGTCGCAGGCTGCTTGTGATCTCCAGCCGTTCCCTCGGCGGCAGCTCGTGTACGTCTTTGTTAAACAGGTAGTTTTGCAAGTCCATCTCTTTAATCAGCATTTTTGTGTGAAATAGATTCGCCTGATACACATTGATATCAATCGCGTCGTATTTTTCGAGCGTCGGCTCGGCAACAAACTCCTGTATAGACGTAATGTCATGGTCGATAAACAGCTTCTTGCCGTCAAGATCGCGCGTGAAGCCCCTCACACGGTAATCCATCGTGATGATATCCGAATCGAAGCTGGCGATCAAATAATCCAGCGTTCGAAGCGGCGTAATCTCGCCGCAGGTTGCCACGTCGATGTCCACGCGAAATGTCGCGATGGACGTTTCGGGGTGAAACTCGGGATATGTGTGCACCGTCACATGGCTCTTATCCAAATGCGCGACCACCGTGTCGCCGCGCGTCCGAAGGCCCGATATGGAATCTTCGGCAATTAAAAAGGTCACGCTGGCACCCTGCGGGTCGTAATCCTGCTTGGATATGCTTAAAACCTGCGCATTGATCATCGTCGTCACATTTTCGAGAATACCCGTTAAGCGGTCGGAATTGTACTGCTCATCGACATAAGCAATATACTCGCGCTGTTCTCTTTCGCTTTTGGCATAGCACACATCAAATATGTTAAAGCTCAGTGATTTTGTAAGGTTGTTAAACCCGTAAAGCTTCAGTTTTGTTTCCATTCATTTATGCCTTTCTTTCATTCAATCAGTAAAAAATAAAAACGCCTTAAGTCATGAGCCGAAGCTGCATCCACTTGAGCGTTCAATATCCCTTTGTTTGGTCGATAATCCAAACAGCTTTGATTGTTAAGGGGCAGAGTCTATATAGCAAGGAATTACTTTTACTACTCTTATTGATTGTTTCACAAGTGTGATGTGCAACTTATGCACACGGCTATTAAGTAGCCAACTTATAAAAATTTGAGTCTCTACTCAACCAATAAGGCAACAAAGTTGCCAGTTTCGGCTTTTGACCCGGCTGTCCGTATGGCCTTAATGCTTATTAAAGCATGGTCAAAAAATTCTTTGCCGGCAGGCCATCCCATGCACTCTGCCAAAAAGGCTCGCCGCCTCTTTTTTTGCTACGTTATGCATTATAATGAATGTGCACATAAAATACAAGGCCTTTTCATGACAAATCAATGTAAATCTACTCACCGTCCTCATAATCATGATGGGAGTCTTCCGTTTGGCTTTTATATTCAAGATTTATGGCATCTTCAGTATCTCTTATGTCTTTGATGTCGTCTTTGTCACCAATATTGCCCACGCCATGAAAACCCGCTGTCCCGTCGAAATAATTCGGCGGTATGTTGTTTTTTACCTGTCTTGGCAGCACACCAAGCTCCTTTCCGGCTTCTGCTGATAGCCGCGTTCTCAGGCGCGCATAGTAAAGATCCGAACGCTTTTTACCAAACGCGCGCGTCAGCATGTAAATCAGTGAAAACAGCACCACCAAAATCACACCCGCAATGAGGCCGGAGGCTTGCCCCTGTACAAACGGCATGCTGAAAATGGTGATAACGAGCAGCAGCAGCACCGCAATTGATGTGTATGGAAATCCCCCCAGTTGGCATTTGCCGTCAGGCGGGCAGCCATATTTGCGCCGAAACCGGATATGCGTCGCCATGATGACCACATACGTGAAGAGCAGCGCAAATCCACCCGAGCTGACAAGGAACAGATACGCACTCGGAAACAGCAAGCCAATGCCGAGCGCTGCCAGCATGGCAACACCCGATACAATGATCCCTCGGTACGGCACATCGCTGCGATCTTTCAGCCAGCCCGGTGCCATCTTTTCATCCGTGAGCGACCGCATCATGCGCCCGAGGCCAAACATTGCGGCAAGCATTGTGGAAATGATGGCCGTAATCAGCACCACATTAAGCGCCGTTCCCGCCCACCCGAAGCCGCGCATGTTGAGTGCCGCAACAAACGGGCTGATATTCGGATTCAAAGCCGCCGTGGGAATCAGTATTGTGAGCATCGTGATTGCCACCATATAAAGCGCCACAAGGCTCAACACCGTGTTACGGATGGCTCTCGGCACGGTTTTTTTGGGCTCGTTTGCTTCGGATGCGGCGAGACCGATGATTTCAAACCCCGCATAAGTAAACATCACAATCAGCATACTGCCGGCGAGCCCCGCAAAGCCGCCCGGCATAAACGTCTCATTACCAAGCGCGCCGGTTCCCACCGGTGCCCTTCCCGCAAAAACACCCACGATCAACAGCACGGCAATAATGATAAAAGAAACAATGGCCAGCAGCTTAACGGCAGCCAGCCCGCTTTCAAGCTTGCTTAAAGACCGTGCTCCGAGCAGGTTCAGCAGCGTCACCGCGATGATAACGATGCTGCCCATAAGCGGCAGCGACACCTGCGGCAGCCAATGTTGAATCAATATGGATACGGCTGTGGCTTCGCTCGACATCGCAAGCACCATACCCGTCCAATATACCCAGCCGACCACAAAGCCTGTGCCGCGACCGTAAGCCTCGCCCGCAAAGGTTCGGAACGACCCCGCGTCGGCATTGGCCACCGTCATTTCCGACAACGCAAACAGTATAAAGTACACAAGGAAACCGCCCACAGCATACGCTATCAGCACCGACGGGCCCGCCGCATTGATGGCGACGGATGATCCTAAGAAAAACGATCCCCCGATAACTGTTCCCAGCGCCATCATTGTCAGATGACCCGACGACAACCCATTTTGTTTGTTTTTCATTGCTTTCACTCCGCAGCTTCAAATATATATAGCAGCAATCAATAATTCACTGTTTATTATCATCTTCATACCATAGAAAATTACACATGATATTTAAGGAAAGTTGACAAATTTAAGCTTTCAAAATGAACGATGCTTCTTTGAACGCATCATTTGCCGCCGCATAGTTCCTTAAATTTTGGTTATATTGAGTGTGAGACAATGTGACGCATGAAAGGAGCTTAGCTATTTACCGGTCTGGAAGAAAAAAAAATGGGGCTCAGAATAAACAAGAGCCCGAGGCTCATCAAAATAAGGTGCCCGAGGCTCAGCCGATAATTGAGCCTTGCGCTCATGAAGACGAAAAACCCGAGCCTCAAGAAGAGAATATGCCTTTTGAACAAAGCCAAAAGCCATCAGTCCCGTCCAACATCGATCAATGCGAATCGTTTGTGAAGGGCGTTTTTTGCAACAGCTTTGATATGGTGATTCAGAGCTTTGAAACGAACAAAGGCAAAGCTCTGATCGTTTATGTGGATGGGCTGACGGATAAGGACCTAATTGACAGGGATGTCATCCGGCCATTGAAATCGGAGCGTTTCGACGGCAATGTGAACACAGTCCTTCATACCACATTCACCGAAACGGAAGATCTGACCAAGTTTACACAGAGCGTCCTTGGAGGCTTTGTTGCGCTTTTTTACAACAATTGCTCAAAAGCTTATCTGATTGAGCTGCGTCAATTTTCGACGCGCGGTGTTGAGGAGCCCAAGGCAGAGACGGTTGTCAGAGGCCCAAAGGAAGGCTTCAACGAAAATTTAAGAACAAATACATCTTTGATACGCCGAAAAATTCACAATCCGAAGCTTGTGATTGAAAATCTCACGCTGGGCAAGCAAACGAATACCAACGTTGAGCTCGTTTATATCAGCGGCCTTGTGAACCTTGAGGTGCTCAATAGGTTAAAGAAACAGCTCTCAAATATTGATGTCGGAATGATGCTCGAATCGGGACAGCTAGAACAATATCTGGACGACAACCCGTTTTCCCCCGTATCGGGAATCGGCCTCACGCAAAAGCCGGACGTCGCCGCAGCTCGCATTCTCGAAGGACGCGTGGCCATATTGATAGACGGCACACCGCACGCATTAACCATCCCCGAGCTGTTTATAGAGAATCTTCATACGGCAGAGGATTACTACAACAGAACTCTTTATTCATCAAGTCTGCGTATTTTAAGGCTGATCGGCCTTTTCGTCACCGTGATGCTGCCGGGGCTTGCTGTTGCCATTATGACGTTTAATCAGGAAATGATTCCGTCTATTTTTTTAAACAGCATCATCAGCGCGGTGTTAAAAACGCCGATGCCTGTTTCCGCGGAGATACTCATCATGACAATTATGTTCGAACTGCTTAAGGAAGCCGGGACAAGGCTTCCTTTAGCTGTTGGCTCTGCCATTTCCATCGTCGGGTCGCTGATTGTCGGCGAAGCGGCTGTTAACGCCGGCATCGTCAGCGAACCATCGGTGATTATTGTGGCGATTGCCGCCGTCAGCAGTTTTATCGTGCCGAATCTGGCTGAATTCGTGCTTGTTTACCGGGCTTTCTTCTGGCTTATGGGATCGCTGATGGGGCTGATTGGCATCGGTGCTGCCTATATGATTATGCTGACCCAGCTGATATCCGAAAGGTCATACGGAATCCCCATACTGTCATCATTCTCAAAAAACGAGATGAAAGACAGCTTTATCCGGTTCCCTCTGCCTCTCATGAAATTCCGCCCCTCGTCGATTGAAAAGCGGAATCTGAAAAGGAAGGGGGCTTAATTAAAGGTCATGATAAAAAAAATAGGTTTGGCAGCTCTCATTTTTATCGTTCTCATTTCCGGCGGCTGCTGGAATAAAAAAGAACCGAACGACTTAGCGTTAATTGACAGCATTGTCTATAACAAAACGCAGGATGGCAGGTATCAGACCACCGTTGAGTTTCTCAACTTATCCGGTTCAGGCAAAAAAACCGGCGCGGGAGGCGGCGGCGGAGAAGCCTCCGGAAAAAAGTCAATCACTTTAACAGCAACAGGCGATTCTTACAGAGAAGCGATCGCAAACATCACTTCCAGTATAGAAAAGACGATATATGGCGCGCACAACCATGTCCGTTTTTTCACTGAATCTGCCGCAAAAAGTGATATGGCCGCCACAATTGATACTTTATTAAGAGACCATTTAACGGATGAAACCCCCTTGATGGTGGTGATCAAAGGTGATGCCGAAAAAATCTATGAATCATCGATAGGGCTTGCTGATTCAGTCGGTGCTTTTATAGACAGAATGCAGATAACACAGCAAGAATCATCATCAATGTCTGTTTTTGTCTCCACACTTAAGTTCTTTAAGGATTTTTTCAATGACGGCATAGAACCAGTGGCTGGTGTTGTTCAAGTTGTCAAATCCAAATCGGATACTCAAACGTCAGGGAGCGATTCAAAAGGCGCAGAGGATAAAGACAAGCTCCTGTATGAAGGGCTGGCCGCTTTTAAGGGCGATAAACTGGTGGGCTTTTTCAACGGCACTGAAACGCGCGCGTATAATATTATCACAGGCAAGATCGGTGTAACGATCGTGACCGTTCCATTTGAAAACAGTTCTGTGATTTGCGAAGTGACCAAGGCTTCTTCGGATATCAAAACAAGCATTAAGGATGAATCAGCTGCCATCGATTTGAAAATAAAAGCCGATATACGTGTGATCGGCTGCGGCGCAGATGTAAACCCGAGTGATACCGATATCATGAGGCAAATCGAAACGGCCTTTAACAGCTATTTGGTGCCGCAAATTGCAGGTGCCGTTCAGAAAGCTCAAAAAGTCTTTTCCAGCGATATTCTCGGGTTCGGCATGAGTGTACACGAACAGCATCCCGAGGACTGGCAAAGGATTAAGAAAGACTGGGGCCGGATATTCCCCGAAGCCACAGTTAAAATATCCGTCGCTTCGAACGTGTATCAGACAAGTGAAACCAAAGACAGTATTCTGTCGGAATTTACGGAGGACTAAGCGATGAACAAACCGATAATCACCTCAGTTCAGCTTTTAATGCTCGCAGTGGGCAGTGCGCTGGTTTTTCCATATACGTTTATGCCGATTTTAAGCACACCAAACGCAAACCAAGATGTATGGATTGTTCTTTTGCTTGCCTTCGTTTATATCGTCATTATTAACGCGCCGCTGCTTTATCTGATTAACAAATTCAGAGGGTTGACTGTCAACCAGATTGCCGAAACAATCACAGGCAAAGTGATCGGCAAGCCCGTCGTCATGGTATTCATTCTGTTCTTCTTTTACTGCTTTTTGGCATGCTCATTAATCACCATGCATTTTATGAATGCGTATCTTTTCCCTGGAACACCAAAGTGGGTTTTGCTGATTTTTATGATTGTTCCCGTCTGCTATGCCTCGTTTAAAGGTGCCGGTACAATCGGCCGTTTGTCTATTTTTATTATCTCTTTCGTGTTATTGACGATCGTTTTGTTTCTTATCTTTGGCTCTTCCAACATGGATTTCAGGGTGTTTCTGCCGATACTTTCAGACTCAACGTTCATGAATCTGAATATCAGCGCTTTCTATACGGCCGCACGCTTTTCGGAAATACTGATCTTTCTGATGTTTTCTTACTACCTTGATAAAAAAGTCAGTATTAACAAAACATATGCTGCGGCTCTTGCGGTGTTCGGTATCAGCTTTATGCTTATCCTCGTCCCGACGGTTGCCGTACTGGGTGTCGATTTTGCAAGAATGTCTTGGAACCCGTACTATGTTTATTCCCGGCAGGTCAATGCCTTCAGCTTTCTGGAACGTATTCAGGCTTTAAACACGCTCGCCTGGTTTCCTGCCACCATACTCAAGCTTGCTATTTACAACTTTATGGCCTGCAGAGCCTTATCCATGTTGTTTAAAACCAAATCGCATAAAAAGTTCGTGATACCTGTTGCGGTACTTGGGTTTATTGCTTGCAATATTCCGATTCTAAGCAATTCCGGCACCATCAAATTGCTCAGTTCAGACAAGGTCTTCCCGTATGTGATTTTGCCTGTGACATTCATATTGCCGTGCGTGCTCGTTGCCGTTTTTCTCATTCGAAAAAAGAAGCTGGAACCCGTCATTAAAAAGCTGCAGATGGCCAAAAAACCGACGGAACAATAACGTTTTTTCTACGCATTATCGGTTTTTTGGGCGACGGTCAGCTTGCGTTATCAAACAGATCGCAAGAAAAAAAACAGCAGCCAGTTTTTTAAACGGCTGCAACGAAACTGACTTCAAATCAGCTAACAAGCTGTGGAAGGATGTAAAAGATATTATATTACATAATATCGGGAAACATAAAGTCATACTCAGATATGTATAATATATCCGCTGTGGGTTCGTTGACGTTAGCGCGCCATGATGATTAATGAATGATTAAAAATCATTTTTAGTTATTTGTGATAATGTTTCTCTTATTTTTCTTCTCAATTATGATATACTAAACAAAAAGGAGGTAACCGTATGAACAGCAAGATTTCTTCTCTATTAAACGAACAGATCAATAAAGAACTCTATTCCGCTTACCTGTATCTGGACATCGCCGATTACTATGCAGAACAAGGGCTGAATGGTTTTGAAAACTGGTTTTATGTGCAGGCGCAGGAGGAACGCGATCACGCCATGCTTTTGCGTACATATCTTCTCAACAATGATGAGATAATTACGCTGACGGCCATTTCCGCTCCTGTACTGAAAAAGGACGAGCTGAAAACGCCTCTCACAGAAACGCTGGCGCACGAGCAATTCGTCACCGCGTCGATCAACAACATCTATGCCGTGGCCTATGAAGTCAAGGATTTTCGCACCATGCAGTTTCTTGACTGGTTCGTCAAGGAACAGGGCGAAGAAGAAAAAAACGCGACCGACTTGATCCGCAAGTTCGAGCTGTTCGGCAGCGATTCCAAGGGATTGTATCTGCTCGATCAGGAGCTTGGCGCACGCGTGTACGCGCCGCCGTCGCTCGTATTGTAACACATAAGTCTGAACGGTCTGCGATTTGCAGACCGTTTTTTGTTTGAGCCCCGCAGAACTAAAAAAGGGACTGAATCGACATCAGTCCCCTCTGTGCTGATTAATGGTGCCCGCCGCAATGATGTGCGTGCTCATGCGCGTGGCAAACGGATTCGGTGGATTTGAGCGTTCCGTTCAGATAGCTTTGTGCCGCCTGCTCACAATCTCCCTCGGCCCCCACAATCACCTCAATGCCGTTTTGCGCAAAGAGCGTTTGAGCATGGCCGCCCATACCGCCCGCGATAACCACATCCGCACCCTGCTCTTTGAGAAAAACGGGCAGGAAGCCCGGTTGATGGCCCGGATTTTGCACGTATACCTGATCCGTGATCTTGGTGCCCTCCGCACTGTATATCGTAAAGCCTTCACTGTGCCCGAAATGGCCGCCCACCTGTTTTGCATCTGTCGCCACTGCAATTTTCATTTGTTTGTCTCTTTTCCGATTATTTTACTGCCACCGCGTCCATCACCTTGGCGGTGATGTCAGCAATCGTTTTGTTCGTTTGCTCATCCTGCTCTTTGAGCCCAAGCTCTGTGATGTCAGCAATGGCGGGCAGCATGGGCAGCTCACCGAGCAGCGTCACATCCAGTTCCTTTTCAAAAGCGCCGCGTTGGCCCGAGAACAACTCGATTCTTTTGCCGCAATCCGGGCAGGTTAAGTAGCTCATGTTCTCCACCACGCCGATCAGCGGAATTTTCATGGTACGAATCATATTGACGGCCTTCGCCACAATCATCGAGACCATGTCCTGCGGCACGCTGACGATCACCATGCCGCTGATCGGTATCGATTGCATCACGGTTAATGCCACGTCGCCGGTGCCCGGCGGCAGATCGATGATGAGGTAATCGAGCTCGCCCCAGAAGACTTCCTCCCAGAACTGCTTGACGGTGCCCGCGATGATTGGCCCGCGCCAAATTACCGGCTGCGTTTCATCGCTGAGCAGCAGATTCAGCGACATGACGGAAATGCCGTCCGCCTGCACCGGTATAATCCCGAGTTCGCTCTGCTCCACACGGCCGTCTTTAATGCCCATCAGCCGCGGGATGCTCGGCCCTGTGATATCGGCATCCATGATGCCCACTTTAAACCCTCGTTTATTTAGTTCCTTCGCAATCAGCACGGATATTGTGGATTTGCCCACGCCGCCCTTGCCGCTCATCACACCGATGACGCGTTTAACGTTACTGTACGGATTGTTTTTGATTCCGCAGGAATCCTGAGATTTGCATTCGCCCTTCGACGGGCAGTTGCCGCAATCAGCCATTATTCGTCTCCTCTTTTCTGTCATATGCCATTTAAATATTATGCCTCAGTATATGCTTTGTCAATCCAATTGACCAAAAATATTTGGCATATGCCCATTATTTTTATGAATTCATTGAGGTTTGTTACCTCCTATGCTAGAATATACGCGTTGAATTATCAGATATTTTCTTTTTAATCAGTGAATGTTGAGGTGAAGCTCATGCCACGGCCCAAAAAACAAAAAATGATATGCGCTTTGCCTTCATGCAGCACTTTTGCCCCATGCGGCGGCGCATCCGATGGCAGCGAACCGGTGTTCATGAGTGTCGAAGAATATGAGACGATTCGTTTGATTGACTATGAAAATATGGATCAGGCTCAGTGTGCAGAAGAAATGGGCGTTGCCCGTTCCACCGTTCAGCGGCTGTATATGGATGCACGCAAAAAGATTGCCGGCTGTATTGTAGAAGGCCTTCCCTTAAAAATATCCGGGGGTGACTATATGCTGTGCAAAAAGCGCGAAGACCCCTCCAGATGCGAGGGCTGCCGCAGACACCGGAACCGCTGCGAAAGCGATACTTAAAGAATACTCATCAGTTCTTCCGCAGAAAACACAGGCTGTTTGCACGCAAAATTCTCACAGACGTACGCCGCAAAGGGTGCGTCTGTTTTGTATTGCGCGTAATGCGGCAAAACGCGGTCTGTCTCCGCTTGCCCGTCATACCGAATCACCGTCGTAAACGGATCGTACTGCGCGGCTAACTCCGCGCAGACACGCGACGCGTCTTCGCTCTCCGGCGGCGCCGCAATCACGATTTGGCGGTGCGGCCCGTTGTGCAGCAGCAGCGCGTATAAAAAATACGTATGAGACGGCGGTGAAGCCGCTGCCATCGGCAGTACATCGTTTATCGCGCTGTCCGCCGCTGCCTGCCATTCGGGTTCACCCGTTAAGTGCGCGAGGCTCACCAGCGCCAGCACAGCGCTGGACGTTCCGGACGGCGTTGCGCCGTCGTCATCGTCGCGGGGGTGCATAAACAGTGTTTCCGCGTTTGCCGAAGCCATTGAGAAGCCCTTGTCATCGCGGAAAAGCGTCAGCATCTGAGATACCAGCGATTTGGCTTTCTCCAGATAATCAAGGCGATGCTTGGCTTTATAAAGCGCTATCAGCGCATTGGCTATGTTCGCGTAATCGGCAAGAAACGCGGGGCCGCCGGGACCGTTCATATATGTGCCGCAGGTCAGCCCTTCCCCATTCATCATTTGAGTCAGCACAAAATCAGCGGCCCTTTCTGCGCTTTCGATATAGTCGCCGCGCCCGAGCAGCAGCCCGGTTTCAGCCATACCCTGCACCGCAAGGCCGTTCCATGCCGCCGAAATCTTTGTGTCCTTAAACGGGTGCTCCCTTCTTTCACGCAGCTCAAAGAGCTTAGAGAGTACCGCCTCGTCCGCATCGTCCGCGCAGCCCGCAACGCCGATGCGGTTCAGTATCGTTTTGCCCTCAAAGTTACCATGCGATTTCACACCGTAGTGCGTTTCCAGCAGCGCCAGTTCATCCTGAGTGAGCACGGTTTTCAGTTCGGCCTGGCTCCATACATAGAACTTGCCTTCCTCGCCTTCCGAATCCGCGTCCTCCGCTGCAGCATAGCCGCCCTTTACGGTCTGCATATCACGCATCAGATAATCAGCTGTCTTCTCCGCCGCGTACCGGAATGCGGGCTTCCCCGTCACCGCGTACGCTTGCGCGTAGGCCTGCAGCAGCAGTGCGTTGTCGTACAGCATCTTTTCAAAATGCGGCACGAGCCACTTTTCGTCGGTAGAATAGCGCGCGAAGCCGCCGCCCACGTGGTCGAACAGGCCGCCGCGATACATATGCGTCAGTGTGGCCGATACCATATCGAGTGAGGACTGCCGCTCGTTATACTTCCAGTCTGCCAGCAAAAAGAGAAGGTTATGCGGCATCGGGAACTTGGGTGCATGAGAGAACCCGCCGAAGCGTTTTTCAAACATCTCTTCCAGCGCGGTAACGCCGTCTTCCGCCGCCATGTCGGTTTCGGCTGCTTCGGCAAACGCGTATGCTTCGCTTAGCTGCGCGGCGATATTGTCGGCGCGTTTCACTATCGTGTCGTGCTCTTCACTCCAGATGGTTGAGAGTTTGTTCAGCAGTTCGATAAGACCGATGCGGCCGTATTTGGTGCGAAGCGGAAAATAGGTGCCGGCAAAGAACGGCTTTTTATCCGGCGTCATGATGACGGTGAGCGGCCAGCCGCCGCTGCCTGTCATGGCCTGGCAGACGTTCATATACACCGTATCGATATCGGGGCGCTCCTCCCTGTCGACCTTGACGGGGATGAAATGCGTATTGAGAATCTGCGCGGCTTCGTCGTTTTCAAAGCTTTCATGAGCCATTACATGGCACCAATGGCAGGTGGAATAGCCGATGGAAAGGAACACAGGCTTGTTTTCCGTGCGCGCTTTTTCGAAGGCCTCGTCGCCCCACGGGTACCAGTCTACCGGGTTGTGGGCGTGCTGAAGAAGATAGCCGGACTGTTCATTGGCAAGGCGGTTAGGTTGAGCGGTATTTGTGGTCATAAATCATCACTCCAAAGGTAGTATATCATGTTTAGAGTGCCCTGTTTACCAATAATTTATAAGGTAGTATAATATAAGATGAGTATCGCTTCCGGAGGGTAATTTTACGGGCAAGACTGCGTCTTTGGTGACATATACTTTTTCACACTTTTGCGTAGATTTTTCATGCTTCTATTTTTTATATTCAGGTTTCGGGGCAGGGGTTACTTCAACAAATACTGCCGGTGAATCATCTGTTTTACAGGTGATTTCATTAGGCTTTCTTTTATATAACATAATTGCTTTTGGTTTACAGCCGATCATTGGTTTTTTTTGCGATAGTCATACTCGACTCCCCATTGCTATTATTGGATGTGTCTTGGTATTTATCGGCCTTGCTTTGAATATTTCGTGGGTCTCCTTGATACTATGCGCTTTGGGCAATGCTTGTTTTCATATAGGCGGCGGTATAGACGGCTTGACATTTGCAAACGGTAATATGCGGCGCAGCGGAGTATTCGTTTCTTCAGGAGCATTAGGTGTTTCTATGGGAACTCTTTCTGGCCAGCATAATACGTCGCCGATCTTCCCTATTTTTTTGATGGCTTTTAGCATTATTCTCATATCTTGTATAAGTCAAAAGCACACGTACACAGATAAAGCGCTGAATTTCAATAGCGTCAATCTTAAACTCGGGCTGTCTTCAATACTCGTGCTGCTTTTCTTATCTGTTACCGTTCGGTCTTATGTAGGGTTTACAGTGCCGATTGAATGGAAAACCACGACTTTATTGTTTCTTCTGCCAAGCATAGCTTCCTGCTTAGGAAAGTTCTCAGGTGGTTTTCTTGCAGATATACTGGGGGCAAAGAGAACGGGCGTTTTGTCTCTTATGATTTCAATACCGTTTCTTTGTTTCGGGTATGCTCAGCCCGTTTTATGTTTTATCGGAATTACACTATTTAATATCACCATGCCGATAACGTTGTGTGCCGTGGCAACCAAGCTCCCGTATAACCCCGGGCTCAGTTTTGGGCTGACTACTCTTGCACTTTTGTGCGGCAATGTACCTGTTTTCTTCTTTGCTTTGCCAACTGCGATAGTGCCGATAGTCATTATGATTTCAATTTTGTTTTCGGCATTATGCATATTTGCTTCCACTATAAATCAAAAAAGGAGTAATCATATTGAAAAAGAAAATCAATCTATTAACACACACGCTGTTTGATGCAGCAGGTGCTCCATATTTTCTCTTGATATTAGGTGTACCAATTATCTTTATTTTCTGCACGTTTGGGCTTGTGGCGCTTACCTCATATCTTATAAAAAAGGCCAACAAAAAAAACCAACAGCGATCCGGTAAAGACCCCAACGAAACGAACGAATGATTTATTGGGTGTTGCTTCTCAATCTAGCAATAACGGTGCTGATTGAAGGCCTCATTATGGCCTTGCTTTTTCGCAGACTCGATTATGTTTATTATAGTTTGCTGTGCAATCTGTTAACCAACCCGATGCTGAATCTTCTGCTTCTGGTCGTAGTTAATCTAATAGGCATCTCAATTTATGCTGCTGCTCTTATTATACTGGAAATAGTCGTTTTCCTCGTTGAAGCGATGATTTTAAAAAAGCTTTGCAGATTAAGCCTTAAACGAGCTTGCGGTATTTCGGTTATGTTAAACATATGTTCATTTCTATCCGGGGCTATTATCCAATACTTAGTGTTTGGCTATTATCTATAGAAAAGATCTCACTTGAGTCTTTCCAATAGTCCCACAGGTACCAGTCGACAGGGTTGTGGGCGTGCTGAAGAAGATAGCCGGATTGTTCGCTTGCAAGGCGGTTGGGCTTAGTGGAAGTCGTCATAATCATCACTCCAAGGGTAGTATATCATGCTTAGATTGCCCTGTTTACCAAATATTTATTTGGTGTTAATATTGTGATAATAGCAATTACCTACATGTGTATCAGCGTTACAAAATGCGGACATAAAAAAATATAAATCTTTTCTTTAAGGATTAGATATGTTCAATTGGGATAAATACAAAAAACCTCCGGCAAAGATTTACGTGAAAAAGTATGTAAGCAAAGAACAGCAGGAGCAAACCTATCCGAAAAACAAAATACTACGTGCTATAATAAAAGCATTAAAATTTGCTTTTATATCAATATTGATGATAATTTTTTTGTGCGATGGGACTGTTGATTATGATAGGAAATGGTACGAGTGGGTCGTAGGCTCGGTTCTTTTTATTTCTTTAATCATGTTGTTGTCTTTTTTATTCCACCGGATTACAGGATTTTCGCCAATATAATTTTAACATAACCATTCTTCCAATATTTTTTCTGGTAATTTTCGTTCATGACTCCAGAGGCAGGTTGAATAGCCGACAGACAAAAACAGGCTTGTAATCCGGGCAGACTTATTCAAAAGCCTCATCATACTTGACTAATAATATATTGATACATCAATTGTCTGATTGTAAAAAGACTGATATAATATTAGAATATGATAATTTACTCCATTATATGGATTAATTTTGGAGAGCAGCAAATGAAAAATAAAGCATTGTCATTTATACTAATCGTCTCACTTGCTCTGATTCTGACACCTCAATCTGCTCTTGCAGCGGATCACAGCGTAAGCAGTTCTACAGAACTGGAGGCCGCTCTCGGCAGTGCGATTGACGGAGACACAATCCGGCTGACTGCGGATATCGACTATTATAAAGGTATTGCCATATCACGTAAAACCATCACCTTTGATCTAAACGGATATGAGTTAAATGTAACGAACAACGCGGGCGACGGGCTGAATGTGGACGGCGGCGTGGTGAACCTGATAGGGGCCGGTGCGTTTAATGTCTCAAGCAGCGCGGGCGACGGGCTGAAAGTGGACGACGGCAGCGTGGTGAACCTGATAGGGGCCGGTGCGTTTAATGTCTCAAGCAGCGCCGATTTTTGTTATGGTGTAAACGCCAATAATGGCAGCAGAGCAACTGTTTCCAATGCGACGGCTACCGGCAATTGCATTGGCGCACATGCGGCAGGGTCTGGCAGCTTTGTTCGGGTGACCAACAACGTTATATCGGCTCACGGTTCCGGCGCTGTTGCCCGCAACGGGGGCACACTCAGCATCGGTGGCAACGTGCAAGGCGTTGTCGGCGCGGATGCAGTCGGCAACAATAGCTTGCTTGAAGTGGGCGGCAATGTCACAGGTCAAAGTGGTGTGGCCTGTGCAATGGGCGCGAATCTCAGTGTGGCTGGCAATGTGACTGCAACCGGCGGCGGAATAGACCCAAGGGCCATAACCATCACATTTGGCGGTACAATTTCTGTGGGTGGCAACGTTACGGCAAGCGGAACAGATACTGTTGGTGCGTTTGTATATGATGGCGGCACGATAATAGTTGACGGGTGGATGATCGCTCCAGTGTTGTATGTTGAGGTTGGAGGGGTTGAAAAGAAGATCGTTATGGGCGAGCCGGGAACGCCGCCGTTTGAGGGTTATCTGGTCTTTACCGAGGGGAGCAACATAGTTCGTGTGGGAAAGGTGGCAAGTGCCGTTGTTAATCCGGCTAACCTTTCATTTAACAAAGAAATGTCTTTGCAAGACGACGCGAGTACGCAGATCACCTGGAATAATGCGTCATCAGTAACTAATGTCAAAGCAGGCGGCAGTTCCATTGGTTCAGAGAACTACAGCGTAAGCGGAAATACGTTGATGATCAAGAAGGATTATCTTGCCAGACAAGCTCTGGGATCCTTGGAATTGAGCGTGGAGTATGATATCGGCGCCGCATCGTCATTGGCCATTGATATCAGTGATTCTACCCCCGCTCTAATCACCGGCCTTCCGGACACCTATTCACTTTTTACAGGCGGACGTGTGACATGGACACCTTCTCCTGAAAACGGCACTTGGAGCTGGGATCATTCATATTTCTCGGCAACGGCTCAAAACGTCAAAACCTTCACGGCCCTTAAAGAGGGAGTATCCACGATAACATATTCCGTTGGCGGCACATCGCACAAAATAATTGTTACGATATATCCATCGTTAATGCCGTCAACCGGACAGGACGGCTCGATAGTGTGGATACTTTGTCTATTGTCAGTACTGTTTGGATTCTTAGCACTATTCATGGCGAAAGAACGAAAAAAGGGCGAAGAATAATGGTCGTATAATGACTCATAACAACCATACCATTGGCATGTTGTCGAGTTGTGAGGAAAATGACAACTTGCCTTATTTGGGCTATAGTCATTCTCATTTTGTAAAATGTTTGGTTCTATTTCGCTATCTGTTACCAATGACATGTGGGATAGCCGATGGAAAGGAACACGGGCTAATCCACCGTGCATACTTTTTCGAAAGCCTCTTCGCTCTACGGTTACCAGTCAATCGAGATTGTGTTCGTGCTAAAGATTTTAGTGTGTGCAGGCTAAGAGCGTTTACAGTATCAAGCGACAGAAACAGCGGAAGCAGCAATCGCGCAAGAGCGCACAACATGGACCACCAGGCATTTTTACTATCAAAAAAGCGCAACGTGTGCGCTTTTATACTCGTCCTGGCATGCTTTCTATTCTATCTGCTTGGATATCGTCACCCCAAAAATACTTTATACAACTTTTGTTACAATCAAAGATAACATAGAGATTATTGCACAGTTATCCCACAAGATGCTGTTAATCCATTGCTTGTCGTCGCTGTGATGATAGCCGTCCCCGGCGCCATTCCCCGTACTCGGCCCCTTGCATCCACCGTTGCGACAGCAGGGTTAATGCTTGTCCAGGTTACTGTTTTAAAATCTGTCTTCCTGGGTGCAACGGTTGCACTTAATGTGGCGGTCTTACCCATCTTAACGCTAAGCGCCGACTTGGATAGTTTCACTCCTGTTGGATAGATGGGTATCACCATCACCGTGCATGTCGAAACAACACCACTGCTATCCCTGGCTTTGCACGTTATTACAGCAGTACCCGCGCCCTTGCCTGTCACCACGCCCGAGCTTGATACTGTGGCAACCCTTTTATTGCTCGATGTCCATGTCACCTTTTTATTACTCGCGGACGCTGGGGCAATCGATGTCGTCAGCTTGAGCTTCTGGGCCTTAGCGATGGTTATATTAGACGCACTTAGCGATAGAGAATCGACCAACTGTTTAACCGTGATTTTCTTTTTAACCGTCGTCACTTTTGTCACAATGCGGCCGCGTCTGTCGGTTTTTTGTGATACAACTTTTATCACAACAATCGCTTTTCCCCCGCCAACTAGCACCATGTTGCCTGCGGCATCAACCACAGCGACAGCCGGGTTGTTCGATGTATAAGAAACCGCCTGCATTGTATATCCCTTCGGGGCTGACGGAATGATAGCGTAACCCGTTCCAACGCCGCCGCTCGTTGGAATTTTGTTGACGGTAACCGGAACCATAACGGGCACCGGTGTCGTCGGTGCTGGTGTTGGCTGAGGCTCAGGTGCCGGTGCAGGTGTAGGTGCCGGTGCTTCGGGCGCAGTCACTGAGATTGTCTTCTCGCCATAAACTCCGCTCCCGTCTATTGCCGTTGCTTTCACCGCCACAGTCCCTACGGACATACCCGTTAATAAGCCTGTGGTGCTGTTTATACTCGCAGAACCGGTTCCGTTTTCAACAGACCACTGAATTTTCGTCGAGTCAGCGTTTAAAGGTAAAACGTACGCACTCATCTGCAGAGTTTGGGTTTTAAAAACCGTGTCCCCTGGGCTGGAAACCGCAATGCTTGTTATCGGAGGCTTTATAAGGTCAGCTGCTCCGCTTACAGCCGCGGCGGCATTAACGACACCATAGCCTGTCCACTGGTCCCAACCAACTCCCGTGCTGGTCACGTCAGTTGCCGTTGAATAAAGTATATCTTTTACCTGCGTTGGTGTCAGATCGGGATTTTTCGAAAGCATTAAGGCAACCACCCCGGCCACAACAGGAGAGGCCATCGACGTACCGTCTTTGCTTGAATATGTCCAGTCCAAAAACGTACTCCAAATATTAATGCCGGGTGCCGATATGTCTTTTTCATTTCCATAGTTTGAAAACGAAGTCCTATTGTTGTTTGAATTGGTCGCTATAACAGAAATAGTCCCGCTGTAATCACCGGGGTACGACGGAGCATCGGTACCTCTATTTCCTGCCGCGGCCACAATGACCACCCCAGCGGCAACCGCGTTGTTTACCGTGGCCTCGTATGTAGCATTGTAGGCTACACCTCCAATACTAATATTAATAACGTCTGCCCCATTAGCCACCGCATAATTGATACCTTCAATAATATTTGTTGTAGACGCTCCGATAGTTTGTTCTCCGTCTATCGTCCACCATTTAAAAACATCGGCAATAAGCAGGTTGACTTTCGGTGCAATTCCCGTGCCTCCGGCTCCGTTATCAGAAGTCGCCGCAATAATTCCGGCCACGTGTGTTCCATGGCCGTAGTCGTCTGAGGCGATGCTGTCATTATCAGCGAAATCATACTGATATTGAATTCTCCCCGCGAACTCAGGGTGCGATAAGTCGATGCCTGAATCTATGACCGCCGCTAAAACGTCAGAGGATCCCATGGTATAATCCCATGCATCATAGGCATTGATTTTGCTCAGGTGCCACTGTTTAGGGCTCGGCAGCTGCGCATCGGGGTCGTTTACTGTTCTATTCAGCATGTAGATATAATTCGGCTCCGCGTATTCAACATTTGGCTGGGCCTCCAAAGAACCCACAAACCCTTCAATAGACTCGCCCTCGGGTACTTCGGCCACAACCGTATTATCAAGCGGAAGCGCTTCACCTTCAACACTGTTGAGTGCAGACAGTGTGCCAGACAATTCAGGGGCATTTGTTTTATCTTTGAATTTAACAATAACCTCGCCTTCAACACATAACTGCCCATCTACAGTGGTGGCAACAGAATCCCCGCCATCTGCATCCGCCACATTCTGTCCATCTGTCGCCCCTTCCTCTGCCGCAAACGCAATGGGGATGTCTACTATACAAAAAGAGAATAGTATCATAAGTGTCATTATCATGCCGATAGCGACTTTCAACCTTTTCATCTCTTTCTCGCCTTTCTTTTCAAACGACAAATAAAAAAACCGTTCGGCGGCCCGTCTGCCATTGGCTAAAAGTAGCCATTAGGTACGTAGCTTTGCGTCCCACAGTTTCCCATGGTTTGCCGTTTCGTGGTATGTTTAATTTATTATACCACAATACTGTATTTTTGCAAAATCAAAACAAGGCTCGCTATATACGAAAGGGCTCATTTACTAATGGCGCAATTTAAAACAAGTTCCATATCCTGTCCAAGGCTTGCATACTTATATACACGTAAACTTGCATACTTATTTTCCTACATTTCATCCTGGAGGATCAAGGGGGTCATAATCCACTCCAAATATTGATGTCATAACACCAATGTCCTTTCCTTCATTGTCTTTAAAATGAACAAAATATTTACTATGTGCAGATGAATACTCTATGAAATCATACTGAAAGTTCCTTTCAGAATATTTCTCATTAACATATCTTGATGCTGTTAAAATACATATCCCTGAAGGAACAACCCCTGTTACCCATAATGTGATAACAGTGATAATAATAACCACCGGTATGATAAGCCTCTTCTTTTTAAAAATCCTCAACATAGATTATTATCTCCTTGATCTCACATCTGTTTAAATCGATTTAGACATTCCAAGCCACCCTTTAAAACCGCTCCAAGAATGTCAATTCTATTCCTTAACTCCTCGGTTTCATATATAACAACCTTTACTAATACTTCATTAAAATCCCGTCTCTTTACCTCAAACCTGTAAGCGCCGCATCCATGACATTAGTCAATTCTTTAATCGCATTCTCCGGGCTTTTCAGCGCTTTGCTAAGATGTAGCGAACAATAGCCATGCAGTATACTCATGACCAAAACCAAACCATTACCGGTATTGTGTTTATTATGCAATGGCCGAATCAGCTTTGTTAACAGTTGTTCATACTGATTAAATATCATTTGCGTTTCGTCATTACCGTGCCAATTAGCCCATTGTATGGCTTCATAAACGCCGGGATGAGCCATAACATATTGTAAATACGCATTGCTTATGGCCTTTATGGCTGTATCTCCCGAAAAACCCAGCGCTGCTTGCGTCATCATGTCGTTCATTGCTCTCATCCCGACATGCGCAACCTCTAAGCATAAATCATCTAAACTCTCGATGTGGTTATATAAAGACGGCGTGCGGATATTGAGCTTTTCGGCGACGGCCTTTAGAGACACCTTGCCGAAGCCTTCCTTATCGGCTATGTATGCTGCGGCCTGAATAACGACTTCTCTGCTAACGCGCATTATCCACCCTTTCTAACTGCCTAATGAGTATTGACAAGTCAACCAAACAATTCTAAAACACTAATGCGGGTTAACCGTTATGAAAAACGGCGAGCATTGGTTTCATACAGCGGCTCAACTGAAATTCCTGAACGAGTGGACAATCAAATCATTCGAGAAAGCCGAATGATTCATCAATTCAATGCGTGCTTTTTCAAAGGCTTCCCCGCCCCACGGAGTACCAATCTACCGGATTATTGGATTGCTATAGGTTTTGGCGTATGCTGGCTTAGAGCGTTTACAGTATCATGCGACAGAAACAGCGCAAACAGCATCCACGTTAGAGCGCACGACATTAATCGATAAACTGCCTAAGCGACAGACGAAAAAAGCCCGCCGCGCTATGGGTTCATATTGAAAGAGCTTAAATAAGGTCATTCAAACAAATAATTTGACTGCCTTTACTTTCATAGTAACGCAGCATTTCGTCAATTTTCTTTTTATCATAACTGGTCACGCAATCTGACAATACGTTAACGGCATAATTTGCTTTGCATAAGTTGTAACAGGTTGATTTAACGCAAGCAACTGCATCTGCTCCCGCTATGTAGAAATCACATATTTCATTTTGACGAATAAAATCTGCAAATTCTTCACAGCTTAATGCGTTTCCTTTGTATTCTGTAAATACATTTTCTGATACTATTTTCAAGTCTGACGCCAATTCTGCCCCATATGTATTGGG
>JAEZIW010000085.1 GCA_023436525.1 Bacillota bacterium
CGAATATAGAAGAAGAAGCCGCCGGAAAAGGGGGCGACCACGAAGAAAAGCAGACAAAAAGCGCTGCTTGTGTTCGAAAATGATATATTATGTTCCATCGTGATATATGTGGGGGTTCTTGTAATTAACGTCAAGGATCTGCCAATTTTCGCAAAGCTTATCGCAAATTGAGACCGGTAAGAAGACCGTGTACATGACATTTTGATACCGGGCCGTCAGCCAATACTGTGCGCATACTCGATACTTGATGCGCAGGGTGTGAGCGAATAAAAAAGCGGTGACAAGAACTTCATCACCGCATATGAATCTTTTGAACGATCAAGCTGCATCTAAATAACTTGAATGCTTACTTTGAAGGGATAAAGCCAAGGTCATAGTTATGGAAAGCTACTAAGCTCGGTTATCCTGAGGAGCAAAGCGACGACTACGGAGTGGACCAGGATCTGTTGAGACAGATTCTTTTCCACTGCGTAGTCACTTCGTTACACTCGTTCACTACGGCAGTGGAAAGAATGACCGCTACCGTAGCTTTACGTTTAGTGTGGTGCGGTAGCGCATGATGATTCCGAGGAGTGAAGCGAGGAAGGAACCGCAGCAGATTTTTCACTCGCGCTGCTCGTTCAAAATGACCGCAATTGTCACTGCCTGGGTGATTATGACGGAGTCATTCGATAGCGGTGTAAAGCATGATCGTTTTTTTGATCGTTGGATTAGAGAGATCATTCTGGTCCGCTCTCGCAGAGAGATGGTACTGCGCTTCACAGTGGAGCGATTGATCACTTTCGCTGGGCGGCGGATGCATGACGGATTCAGTCACTCCTTTAACAGATGCATTTATTGCGTCGGTTCTGTAGACAGCTCGTGCTCAAACGGTGCCGTCTCCATGTTCTCCAGTGCGAGCCCGGCACCCATAGCCACCGCGTCCAGCGGATGCTCTGCGCGCCGCACAGGCATGCCCGTCGCTTTGGCGACCAGCCTGTTAAAGCCCTGCAGCAGGCTGCCGCCGCCCGTTAATACGATGCCTTCGTTAATGATGTCTGCCGCCAGCTCCGGCGGCGTTTGCTCCAGCACCGCCTTGATTGCGTCGATAACGCTCATAACAGGCTCGCAAAGCGCGCTGCGTACGCCTTGAGAATCCACGGATATGGATTTGGGCAGGCCTGATGTGACGTCGCGCCCGCGCACCTCCATTGTTTGCTCCTTGCCCTGATCCAACGCGCTGCCAAGCGTGATTTTGATCTGTTCCGCCGTGCTCTCGCCAATCACCATGCCATGGTTCTTTTTAATGTGCTTCAATATCGCATCGTCCATATGGTTGCCGCCGATACGCAATGACCGCGCGGTGACAATTCCGCCGAGTGATATGATCGCAACCTCGCTGGTGCCGCCGCCGATATCCACCACCATGCAGCCTTTTGCCTGATGCACATTGAGCCCTGCGCCGATTGCAGCCGCCATGGGTTCGTCAATCAACAGCACCTCTCTTGCACCGGCTGAGCGAGCCGCTTCTTCAACGGCGCGTTTTTCCACCTCGGTGATGCCGCACGGAATGCAGATGACGAGCCTCGGGCTGCGTTTGATGAGCCCCTGCGGCAACGCCTTTCCAATAAAATATTTAAGCATGATTTCAGTCGTATTGTAATCCGCTATCACGCCGTCTTTCAGCGGCCTCACCGCCACAATGCCGCCCGGTGTTCGTCCGATCATCTTCTTGGCTTCTTCGCCGACGGCCAGAATATCTTGATTGTTGTTGTTTCTCATTGCCACAACAGAGGGCTCCCGAAGGATAATCCCTTTGCCTTTCATATAAACGAGCGTGTTCGCTGTTCCAAGATCAATACCAAGGCACGGCGCCATAAATGAGAACATAGAAACCTCCGCAATTTGTTAATGCTATAATTCTTCCTATATAGCCCGTTTTTATACATTTAGTATTTTGAATCGGCCGGAGCCGTGTTGATTATCGATCATCTGTGATCCGGTAATATTTTGCTTGTCACAAAGCGGCAGCTGGGTTAAAATAGATCAAAACGTTTTCTTTTTTATTATTTTCTCAAGCTTATCAAGAGTGTCGGTGGTATGGTGTTGGTGGAAACTTCATAAGGACGGACGACTCTATGGACAAACCGCGGCATCAGTTGGAGGTTAACAACCCGCGTCGCCGAAAATACCGTTTTAATGCCAAAAAGCTCGGAATCACGCTGATATCGGTCGGCTGTATAGCCGTCCTTATTGCTTTGTGTGTGCAGCATTTTGGCAGCCAGCCGGCATCAGCCTTTACCGGCACCGCTCCGCCAGCATCAGACAGCATCGACGTTGATGTACTCAAAAACAAAAGCATTGTGATTGACGCCGGACACGGCGGATTCGACCCGGGTGCAATCGGTGCTTCGGGCATCCGCGAGGACGAACTGAACCTGAAGGTGGCAAAACAGCTGCAGCAAGAGCTGGAGGATAAGGGCGCGACGGTGATTATGACGCGCAGCACCGATGACGCGATCGCCAAGACGAAGGACGATGATATGGCTGAACGCCGCCGCATCATAGAGGAAAGCGACTCGGATATCGTCATCAGCATTCATATGAACTCTCACACCGATTCAAAAATCAGCGGCCCGCTTGTGCTGTTCATGCCGGGTTCAGACAACGGCAAGAAGCTCGCAGAGAACATTATGGACAGCATTAATAAGGAACTCAATGCAGACGGAAAAGCGCGCAGTGACGGCCTTTATATACTCAAAAGCGGCAACCAGCCCTGCGTGCTGGTGGAGTGCGGCTATATCAGCAACGCGATGGAGGAAGCCAGCCTGAGCCGCGATGACTACCAAAAAAAGATCGCCGATGCCATTCTAAAAGGTGCCGCTGAGTTTTTCGGCGGCTGACAGTACAAAGCCTTGAGAGGATCAACGGAGTGAATATAACGCAAGCCAATGAGTACATTACGCGCATCAACAAGGTGTGTGACTATATTGAGGGTCATCTCGGAGACGATATGACGCTTGCGGAGCTGGCGGCGGTTGCGGGATTTTCAGAGTTTCATTTTCACCGGATATTTGCGGCAATGACGCATGAAACGCTGTTCAGCTTCATTCAGCGCTTAAGGCTGGAACGTGCGGCGATTCGTCTTGGCTCAAACAGAGAAGAAAGCGTGACACAAATCGGAGCGGATTGCGGGTTTTCATCACCCGCGGTGTTTTCGCGGACATTTAAGAAACGTTTTGGGTGCACGCCATCGGAATTCAGAAAAAGCAAAGAGGATCAAAAACTAAGCAGCATAAGTCAATTGCTGCGCAACGACGGGAAAGCATTCCTGGATGCTGACGGGTATAATGGCAGAAAAAAGTGGAGGTTTGCCATGACACCTGAAGTGAAGATTGAAAAAATAGAGACGATGCGCGTTGCGTACATACGCTACGTGGGGCCTTACATGGGCGACGGTGCGCTGTTTGAGAACCTGTACAAGCGCCTGTTCGCCTGGACCGGACCGCGCGGTATTGATGTTTCCACCAGCTACATCATTTACCATGACGACCCGCATGTAACGCAAGAGGATAAGCTCAGGATGAGCATCTGCGTGCCGATTGGCGACGATGTGAAGGTGTCCGGCGAGATCGGCGAGATGACGATCAACGGCGGGACATATGCGGTGGGCACGTTCGAGCTCGCGACGGATGAGTATATGCAGGCGTGGGACTATATGTACTCGCAGTGGCTCCCGCAGAGCGGCTATCAGCCCGCACCTGAAGCCTCTTTTGAGCGCTACGGCAGCGGCTGCAATGCAGACGGCAAGACCACAGTGGATATCTGTGTGCCGGTCACGGTTATGTAGCATTTGTTTTATCAACAGCAACAAGCAAGAGACTGTCCAAATGGGCGGTCTCTTTACTTATCCTGTTATCGCTGAATAAAGTAATAACGGCTGGGATTTGCTATGCTCATTCGCTTTATAGTCATTCGTTATAGTGGTACGGTGGCTGCTTGTCACGGGATGCATTGAACGTTACCAGTTAAGCCACCCTGCTCCTCGGCCAGCGAAATCGAGTTTCATGGTTAAGCTGTTGGCTGCTGTTTTTGGCCTTTTGCAGTATTTAAGATATTAAACTATGACACGTCGTGGCTCTTTTTGATTGATGCAATGATTGCGTCGCTGTTATAAAGCATATATAATACATAGAAGGATGATATATCCTGACGATTTATAGTGTTTTGAGAGGAAAAGATCATGAACATAAAGAAAACAGCGGCAATGGCTGTTGCACTGGTTATGATTCTGACAGCGGCGGCCTGCGCCCCTTCCGTGCCTTCAACAGCGCCAGCGCTGACGCCCGCCGTCACATCGGAGCCGACGCCGACACCCACCGAGACATCAACGCCTTCAACAGCGCCGTCTGCCACAGCCACGCCGATGCCGAGCGCAACGCCTGCGGAGCCAACGGCAACGCCCGCTCCGCTGACCGTGGAAGACAACCCGCTGATATATAACAGCGATTATGTGGATGTTCAGATATCCTGCCCCGAGATTTCCGGTATGCAGGATGCTGCGGCGCAAACCGGCATAAACGAGGGCGTATACAATTATCTTTTGAATATGGCGCATTCAGTGGAAGACGCGTCGAAGCGTGATGCCAAAGGATCCGGCACGCATGGTGTCTACCGAATTGACTCCGAGTTCTCGGTGAAACGAAACGACGGGCGTGTTCTCTCGGTGAAAATTGATATTACCACGTTTGAGGGCGGTGCGAATGTCGCCACGGATGCCACATTTGTCAATGTGATAAACGGCAAAAAAGTTTCTCAGCCGACTCTCGAAGACCTGTTTAAAGGTGAATTTGATTACGAAGCCATTTTGAACGAGAAGGTCAGCGAGCTGATTGCTGCCGACCCGGAGGGGGATATTTATAGTTTTGACTCGGTATCGTCTGACCAGTGGTATTATTTAACCAACTCGTCGCTTGTGCTTGTTTTCCCAGGCTACAGCATCGCGCCGGGGGCATACGGCCTGCCCGAGTTTGCCATACCGTTTGCGGATATATCGCGGTATCTGATAAAAGAAATACAGTAGACAGCTTCAAACAACAAAAGCCGCTGCGTGCGGCTTTTATGTTGTGTTAACTGGCTGTGCGATTCGTTTAGATAGAAAGCTTATCCATATCTGCGTTCATAATATGGGGTAAATGCTGCTGTATCTTTTCAAACGGCCTGTTCCACCATTGCAGCTGCAGCAATTGATTGATGGTTTTCTCATCAAACCTTTTTCTTATTACCTTTGCGGGAACACCGCCCACAATGGTATACGGTGCAACATTCTTGGTGACGACCGCTCTTGCGGCGATGATGGCACCATCGCCGATATGAACGCCGGATAGTATTACGGCTTCGTATCCAATCCATACATCGTTACCGATCACAATATCGCCTTTGTTGTCCCATGCGGATGTGACGTGTTGCTTGTCCAGACCCCATTCCTCATAGAATATAGGAAACGGATAAGTGGACAGTGACCTCAAGGTGTGATTGGCACTGTTGAAAATAAACTTTGCGCCGCAAGCAATTGAACAGAACTTGCCGATGATCAGTCTGTCATGATTGACAGGATAGTGATAGAGCACATTGTTCTTTTCAAATTGCCTTGGGTCACAAACAAAGTCGTTGTATATCGTGTAATCTCCTACAATGATGTTGGGATTTGTCACGATGCTTTTCAAATAGATCGTTTGAAAGTCGTTGGTGCGCGGATATATTTTGTTATCCGGAATAGTCATAAAAACCTCCAGTGGTATGTTTTTTTATTTAACTATTCCGGCTGTTGCAATGCACATTTTCATAGAGATCACCGCCTCTTATAACACTGAGCGCTTACTAGCCGACGGCGCTTATCGCAAAGGCTGTGGCCTCTTCCAATTCTGCTTTGTTCGGGTGCTTCCGATTCATGAATAAGAACTTGCCTTTGCAAAGAAAGCAATCCTCATCGACCAAAACGCCCTTTGACCGCAGCA
>JAEZIW010000176.1 GCA_023436525.1 Bacillota bacterium
ACATCTTCCAGCTGCGTGATAAACTGTTTGGAAAATCGACGAAAGTAACGGAGAACTAATAATATGACAAGTATAAAAGGTTTATTTGCCGGAAAGCCGGGGCAAAAAAGCAAGGAGCCAATTTCCAACACCAATTTGCTCATGACCATAACGGTTTGCACCTTCATTGGCATGTATGTGCTTGGCATGATTGTCTGGGGCGGCGGTTTCTTGAATCCTCAGCAGTTCCTTGATATTTTCAATAACAATGCGTTTCTTATCGTCATCTCCTGTGGTATGACCATCGTTATGGTAACAGGCGGTATCGATATATCGGTGGGTAAAATAACAGCGCTGGTGACTATGGCCTGTGTTGTTTATCTGAAGGAGGCTGAAGGCGGCAGCATTATCGGTTCGGTGGGCATCGCTTTGGGAATCGGAATACTGTTCGGACTGCTTCAGGGGTTACTGGTCGCCTATTTGGATATACAGCCCTTTATTGTGACGTTAGCGGGTATGTTCTTTGCAAAAGGTATGATAACCATCGTCAGCGCAGTTCCGGTTACCGCCGCAAGCGAGGTTTTTAAGGCGCTGAAGGATTTTCGAATTGTTGTTCCGGGTATCGGCTATTACGGGAAAAACGGTAATTTTATTGCCGCAAAGATTGAGCCAGGCGTTATCATCGCAATAGCTGTCGTTATCGCCATATTCGTTATAATGAGATGGACACGCTTTGGGCGCAACCTCTATGCGGTGGGCGGAAACAGTCAGAGCGCGTTAATGCTCGGTATCAATGTTAAACGCACAAAATTCTATGCCTATTTGCTCTGCGGGTTGTTATCCGGAATCGGCGGCTATGTTTATCTGCTGCATACCGGTGCAGGAAACTATTCCAATGCGACCGCCGCAGAAATGCAGGCGATTGCAGCGGCCATCATCGGAGGAACGCTGTTAACCGGCGGTGTCGGCAATGTGATTGGTACGGTTTTCGGGGTGCTGACTTTAAAGACGATAAGCAACATTGTGCTGGCATCGGGGTTGAAGGAACCCTATTGGCAGAGCATTACCGTGGGGCTTATGCTGTTCTTCTTTATCGTACTGCAGAGCGTGGTGCTGTCTATTCGTGAAAAAGGCGGCTTTAAAAAAGCTGTCAGCACGAAGGGCAGTCAAGCAGCAAAAGACAGCGGTCTATCATCATAACGACCGGTGAATAAATCAGAAAACGATTTGTCTATGTATGAGCAATTCCAGATAAATCGTTCGCACACCGCTTTCATATTCAGTAAAAACGATGTTAATTAATACTTATAAAAGCTGTCACCCGGCATTAGATTCCTCCAATGTCGGGTGACAGCAAGATGAGACATAAGGCTGGGCATCGCCCGGCCTTGTGTAGTTAAAACATAAATAAAAGAACACAAAAGAAAATAATCATAAAAAAACCGAACATAAACGTTGCCCCTTTGTGCTTTGTTATTGTATTATAGATAAAAGATAAATAGATAAAAAAGAGGAGGACATATGGATACAAAGGCAGATAAAATCGCGCTGGAAAACGGCGAAACGTATCTTGGCATAGAGCTGGGTTCTACACGTATCAAAGCGGTGCTGATCGACAAAAATCACAATCAGATCGCTTCGGGCGGCCATACGTGGGAGAACCGCTTTGAAGACGGCAAATGGACCTACTCTCTTGACGATATCTGGAACGGCATTCGCGACTGCTATGCGCAGCTGACGGCAGATGTCAGCAACAAATTCGGCGTAAAGCTGAGCACCGTCGGTGCCATCGGCGTATCGGCCATGATGCACGGATACATGGTGTTTGACTCCGGCGATCAACTGCTGGTGCCTTTTCGCACATGGCGCAACACCATCACCGGTGAATCGGCTGAGAAGCTGACAAAGCTGTTTGGATTTAATGTACCGCAGCGCTGGAGCATTGCGCATTTGTATCAAGCCATATTAAACGGTGAACCGCATGTGAAGGACATCAGATTTTTAACAACGCTGGCGGGCTACATTCACTGGCAGCTGACGGGCAAAAAGGTGCTGGGTATCGGCGATGCGTCGGGCATGTTCCCGCTGAGCAACACCACGAGATTATATGAAGACAATATGCTCAGCAAATTCGATGAATTAACGCAGCAGCTTCCGTGGAAGCTGAAAGACATTCTGCCCGGCATACTGCCCGCTGGAGAGAATGCTGGCGTGTTAAGCGAAGCGGGTGCCAAGATGCTGGATCCGACAGGCTCGCTCAAGGCCGGAATTGCGATGTGCCCTCCCGAGGGCGATGCAGGCACCGGCATGGTTGCAACGAACAGTGTGCGTCAGCGCACCGGCAACATCAGTGCGGGAACCAGCGTTTTCGCGATGATTGTTATGGAAAAAGCACTGAAAGCTGTGCATCCGGAGGTGGACATGGTCACCACACCGTCCGGCGATCCGGTAGCGATGGTGCACTGCAACAACTGCCTTGGCGATTTGGATGCCTGGGTGAAGCTGCTCGGCGAAGCGGGCAAGCTGCTGGGCGCGGAATTTGATACAAAGACACTTTACAATAAACTGCTGAACAACGCGCTGAACGGCGATGCGGATTGCGGCGGCTTGCTTTCATACAATTACATTTCGGGCGAGCATGTTACAGAGCTCGAAGAAGGGCGTCCTTTATTTGTTCGCATGCCGGACGCATCGTTCTCGCTTGCGAATTTTATGCGCACGCATCTTTATTCCGCGCTGGCATCGCTCAAAATAGGTATGAAGATACTGCTGGAGGACGAAGGCGCCGCAATCGATTCAATCACGGGTCACGGCGGATTCTTCAAGGATGCCAACGTGGGCCTCCGAATAATGGCGGCTGCGATGGGCGCGCCTGTTACCGTGATGTCCACAGCGGGCGAAGGCGGCCCGTGGGGCATGGCGATACTCGCGGCGTATATGATGAATAAGCAAGGCAAGTCGCTCCCCGATTATTTAAGCAACTGTGTTTTTGCAAGCAGTGAACGCACAACAGTTGCGCCGCTTGCGCAAGACATTGAAGGCTACAAAGCGTTTGTAAAAAAATACGAGACGGGTCTTGATGTGGAACGCAAGGCCGCAGCGATATTGCATTAATTCAAACAAACAATATACATAAGAAAAGGAGACTAATATGGCTTATCAATTTTGGTTTGTGGTCGGTTCACAGCATTTGTACGGCCCAGAGGTGTTAAAAGAGGTTGCCGCTCACGCGCAGACAATGGCGGACGGTTTCAATTCGGATAAGAAGATACCCTTTGATGTGATTTCCAAAGGCGTGGTGACCACGCCGGATGAGATCAAAGAGGTGTGTGTTGCGGCGAATGCCGATGCTGACTGTGCCGGTGTGATCACATGGATGCATACATTTTCACCGAGCAAAATGTGGATCGGCGGTCTGACAATACTTAACAAGCCTTATCTGCATCTAAATACGCAGTTCAACAAGAATCTGCCGTACGACACGATTGACATGAACTTCATGAACACCAATCAGTCGGCCCATGGCGACAGAGAGCACGGCTTCATAACAGCCAGACTCAGAATGAAACGTAAGGTCATCTGCGGATATTGGGAAGACGACGCGTTTAGAACGCGTATCGGCGGCTGGATGAGAAGCGCTGTGGGCGCAATGACCAGCAAGAGCCTTAAAGTGATGCGCCTTGGCGACAACATGCGCTATGTGGCGGTGACAGAGGGTGACAAGGTGGAAGCGGAGAAGGTCCTCGGCTGGAGCGTCAACTCGTATGGTGTGGGCGTTCTTGTGGATCTCGTCAACAAGGTGACAGATGCTGAAATTGAGGAAAAGGTTGCGGAGTACAAGAGTAAATACGACATCAAGACAGATAACATGGATGCCGTGAAATATCAGGCCAAGCTGGAAATTGCACTGGATAAGATGCTCAAATCCGGCGGCTTCAGTGCCTACACCGATAGCTTTGAAGATCTGTTTGGTCTTGATCAGCTGCCGGGTCTCGCTTCGCAGAATCTGATGGGCAAAGGCATTGGTTTCGGAGCGGAAGGGGACTGGAAGCAGGCGGCGCTGCAGGCGGTGATCGGTGCGATGTCTCAGGGGCTCACCAAAGGGTATTCGTTCATCGAAGACTATACCTATCATTTTGAAAACGGAAATGAAGCGGTGCTGGGTGCGCATATGCTCGAGATATCGCCCGCTATCGCGAAGGATAGACCCTCGGTGGAAGTGCATCCGCTCGGCATCGGCGGCAAGGCTGACCCCGCACGTCTGGTGTTTGAAGGCAAAGAGGGCGACGCAATCCTCGTGACGCTGGTGGATATGGGCGGACGGTTCCGCATGATCGTGCACGATGTCAAAGCGATATCGCCGATGGGCAAGATGCCGAATCTGCCGGTGGCCAGTGTGATGTGGCGGCCGATGCCGGACATGATTACGGGCAACGAGGCATGGATTCGCAGCGGCGGCACGCACCACAGCGTGATTTCATACGATCTGACTGCCGAGCATATGGCAGACTTCGCCGAAATCATGGGCATTGAGTTCGTGCACATCAGCAAGAACACCACAATCGACGATATCAAAATGAAGCTCGCGCTGGGCGATGTGATTTGGAGCTGAAACAATGCTGGAGAAATTAAAACAAGACGTTCTGAAGGCCAATCTTGATCTGGTGAAATACGGGCTTGTGCTGCTCACATGGGGCAACGTCAGCGCGTATGACGAAGAGACAGGGCTGGTGGTGATAAAGCCGAGCGGTGTGAGCTACGACACGATGACGGCCGATGATATGGTCGTGGTCGATCTGGATGGCAACAGGGTGGAAGGTACGCTTAATCCCTCATCCGACACGCCGACGCACGTGGAAATATACAAGGCGTTTAAGGGTGTAAAGGCCGTTGTGCATACGCATTCCAAATGGGCAACGAGCTGGGCGCAGGCAAACAAGGATATACCGGCGCTTGGGACAACGCACGCGGATAACTTTTACGGCGCTATACCGTGCACCAGACGGATGACCGAGACGGAAATCACGGGCGCGTATGAGAAAGACACGGGTAGCGTGATTATCGAAACGTTCAACGGGCGCGGGATCGACCCGCTGCAGGTCAGCGCGGTTATTGTGGCAAACCACGGGCCGTTCAGCTGGGGAACGTCGTGCACGAAGGCTGTCGAGAATGCGGTGGTGATGGAATACGTTGCCGAAATGGCGTATATCGCGACGGACCTCAACGCCGACGCCGATATTCAGCAGGTGCTGCTCGACAAGCACTTCCTGCGTAAGCATGGCAAGAACGCCTATTACGGTCAAAAGTAAGGCTGGTAAACATGTTTTTATAAAGAATGGTTCTGTTCATAGGCCAAAAGCCTATGAACAGGGCTTCTTTTTTGTGTAATAAAATCAAGGGTTTTGAATTTTAAAATATTGTTCAATGAATGTTAAGTGAGAAAAGTTAATCTGTTTGTGTTACATGAATTTAAATTTGACTTTAGGAAATTTGTGCATGAATCAGACTGACTTTTCACAACAGAAAATATTGGTCGTGGATGACAACACGCACTATTTGAGGCTGCTCGAAAGAATATTACAGATCAACTGTTATCAAAACATTATGACATTAACCGATCCTAAAAATGTGGTGGATACATACAAAAGCTTAAGACCGGATTTATTGCTGATCGATATACAGACATCAAGCATTAACGGGCTGGATATTTTAAATGAGCTGCGCAAGGAAAGAAGAGACGAGCGGCTGCCCGTAATCTTGTTTACTGAACAAAAGGGTGCGGATCAAATGGTGAAAGCGCTGGAGCTCGGCATTCAAGATGTTATCGCAAGGCCTTTCAGCCAAAAAGATGTTTTGTTTAGCATCAACAGCTTTTTTGAAGCAAACAGGCGCACTGCGCAAGCGGGTTATAAAGCATCTCGCAATCTCCATGAATAGGCAAATACAATGAAAAAACGCTGAGGCTATTGAGTGTGGAAAAAAGACGGGTGTGGTGACGACGCTGAAAAACATGATTAAATCATAGCGCGGAAGGCATATCCTCTCGTTTCAAAACCTAAAAAAAACTGTATATATAATAGAAATGAAGCTCACCTGACCAGCTCAAAGCGAATTGAACAAGGCAGGTTTTTTGTTGTTTGTCGATATTTATAGGCCTGCAGTCTATTTGATGAAACACCAAGGTTAATGAAAAGGGATTATTAATGAGAATAATAAAGAAGATAAGAAAAAGCTTGGAGATAAAAAGCTTACTGACGCTGATGATGCTCGGTTTGGCTCCGTTGATCTGTTTCGGTGTTATCAGCATCACCAACTTGGCATCATTGGCTCAGAAAAACGGATTGGATATACAACACAACATCACCATAGTCAGCATTGTATGGGTGTCGCTGATTGCCATTGTGTCGATAATTATCGCCATATATCTCATGAGTGTCAGAAGACGAATTGTCTATCCAATCAAAACAGTGATAGCAGCATTCAGCAATCTTCAGGATGGCAACATCATCAACAGTGCAAAGTTGACGATAAAATCTGAGGACGAAATTGGCGAGCTTGGTATGCTGTTTAATGCGTTTATTGATGCGCGAGAGGATATCACACTGCAGCAGAAGCTCGAAAGAAAGCTGAATGAGCAGAACAGAGAGCTTCAGGAAGCCATGGAAATGCTGCAAAGCACGCAGCTTCAGATGGTTCAGCAGGAGCGGCTCGCAGCTATCGGCCAGCTGGCGGCCGGCGTGGCGCATGAAATTAACAACCCGCTCGGGTATGTGAGCGGCAACGCGGATATGCTGAAAATATATGTTCAGCGATACGAAAGCATATTGACAGACATGCGCCGATTGATGAAGGAACAGCAGATTCAAAGCCCTTGCTGCGCTTATCTGGATGATGTTTGGGAGCAAAGCAAAATTGACATGGTGATTGCGGATATGCCTGACCTGATGAACGACATTACAGAAGGGCTCAAACGCATTGCCGCCATTGTCAACGGGCTTAGGGGCTTCTCCAGAAACAATCTCATTGAAGGCAAAGGCACCTATGATTTGAACGAAGGGATTAGAACGACATTGTTGGTTGCCAACAACGAAATAAAGTACAATTGCGATGTGGGCCTTGAGCTGCTTGATATTCCTCCCGTTTATGCGAACGGCGGACAGATCAATCAGGTGCTGCTCAATATCATCATCAATGCAGCTCACGCGATTCGCGCGAAGTTTGCAAATGAAAAAGGGCTGATTACGATAAAGACATACACGCAGGACGACAAGGCCTTCTGCAGCATCAGCGATAACGGCTGCGGCATGTCAGAAGAGGTGAGAAGCCGAATATTTGAGCCGTTTTTCACCACCAAGCCGGTGGGGCAGGGCACAGGGCTGGGGCTCGGTATTGTGTACGATATCATTTGCAAGCAGCATGATGGCAGTATTGATGTGACATCAACCCCTGACGAAGGCACATGCTTTGTGTTTTCGCTTGCGGTTAAATAGGCGGTCAAAAACGATGAAGAAGATTCTTGTGGTTGATGATGAAATGGCGATACTCAATGCGTTGCGCCGTATACTGCAGAATTTAAACTATGATGTGATGATTGCAGATAACGGTATCAAAGCATTGGAACTGATGGCTGAGCAGCCGGTTGATTTGGTGATCAGCGATATGAGAATGCCCGGTATGGGCGGCTATGAGCTGCTTTCCCATGTGAAGGATCTGTATCCGAACACAGTCAGGATAATTTTAAGCGGCTATGCGGACGAGAAAGTTGTGATGAAGGCACTGCTGAAAAACATCGCGAGAACTTATCTTTTTAAACCGTGGGATAATACAAAGCTGGCCGAATTGATCGGCTATCTGTTTGATACGGAGAAACTGCTTCAAAGCAATTTGCTGTCGATGATCAACAACGCGGAGGATCTCCCCACGATAAAATCAAGCTTCAGTCAAATCACATCGTTGATTGATCAGGACGCGGAAATTGCGGTGGTGGCCAAGGCGATTATGGAAGATCAGGCAGTGGCGGGAAAGATACTTCACATCGCGAATTCGGCCTTTTACGGCCTGAAAACGGGATCGGTTTTGGAGGCCATTAAGTATCTTGGTCTCAAGGCCATTCGGGATATCGTGCTGTCAACACCGATCATGGATTTGTTTAAAGCGTCGGGGCCGCATGCCGTTATTATGGATAAACAGTGGAACCATGCGTTTTATACCAATAAGGTGCTGGTTTTTTTGTATGAGAAATTTTTTCGCAAAAATCTGCCGGAAAGCGAGGGAAATGCGGGGCTTTTGCATAATATCGGCTGTGCGTTTCTGATTAAGCATCGGTACAGAGATTATATGTCAGTCAGAAAGCGCTCATCTTTGGAGTCAGTCATAGAAAGTGACCTCGAGCGTGACACTTTGGGATTCACGCACTGTGAAGCGGGCGGGTATCTGTTAAGCTGGTGGGATCTGCCTTATCCGATTGTGGAATGTGCGCTTTATCATCACGCTCCCTTCGACAAGCGTATCATCAACAAAGAGCTGGTGATGGCGGTGCATCTGTCTCAAAAGCATGCTACCGATCTGATGGGTGAGAAGTATCTTGAACACTTTTATACCGAGGTTTATGATGCGCTGTCAGTAGACCAGGAAAAATTTGAAAGGGCCATTGCCGGTATAAACGAACCATAAAAATATCTAGTCATCAATGCAGCGGCACCGTTAAGGGCGGCCGCTTTTTTTTATTATGCGCGCTAAAAAGTAGCCGAAGAAGCCAAGCTCATGGCGCAGACGCTTTTCCAAATCGATGCAAAATACCGACAGCAGCCGCACATCTTCCTCGGTTGGCTCCTTGCAGCCAAAACGCATCTTCATAACGGGCAGAAATAATTCGGAAATGTGCTGCGGGGTAAGCTTTTCTTCCAGTCGCAGCGCAAAACTCTGGATCGTGTCTGACGGGTGCTGATGAATACCCATACAAGCTGCCTGACGCAATATCTTGCGGTAATAGATCGTCAGCCGGTCGCCGGGGGTTGTGTCCTTATGCTTTTTATCGTATCCGGATCGTTGAAGGCTGATATACCGAATGATAAAAAAGATGATGGCTGCAGCCAAAAAGCCCGCTAGCAAAATTAGCAGCACGAGCAGAACAGGAGGGATGCCGCCATTACGGGTGAATATTGGGCTCGATTCCAAAGCTGTTTTCGACGCGGCCGAAGAAACCGGCGGTATAAAATCGGATTCTGACGTGTTCGTATCGACAGTCGCGTCCTCGTCTGAATTCCACCCCGTTGCATCGAACGGAACCCAGCCAATACCATGAAAATAAACCTCCGTCCAGGCATGCGATGTCGCGTTGGTGGCAACATAGTCGGTATCCGATTTGGAATACGGGCTGCTCTTTAAGCCAAAGCCAATCACATAGCGCGCAGGTAAACCGACGCATCGGGACATTACCGTCATGGCGCTGGCAAAATAAACACAGTATCCTTTGCGGTGTTTCAGAAACGCAGCCACGAAATCCTCATCTTGTGTCGGATCGCCAGGTGTCAGAGAATATGTACAGTGAGTATTCAGCCAGTTTTTAATCGCAAGGGCTTTCTGATACGAGGTGACGCAGTCTGCGGTGATCGTGCGGGCCGCCTCGCTAACCGATGGGGGAAGCGAGGCCGGAAGCGACAGATATGCGGCGCTGACGGCATCGATAGAAGGGTCTGGGGAATCCATAGCCAGAGCTTCCAACGCAAGCATATTGTTATCATAGTTGTCTGCTTCTGTGTTAAAAACCACGGTATCAAACGAGTAACTGAACTGCGGCTGAGCATTAAGAGTGAACAACTCTGATTGATTATTGAAGTATAAGTCAGACGTTTCGGGTTTTTTGCTGCTGATAGACAGCAGCTTGCCCGCAATAAACAGTGTGCGCCCCTTCAACGTTCCGGCAACTTCAAACGAGGCCGGCATTGTGACCGCATCAATAAGCTTCGTGGCCTCATGGCTGGCATCGTCCGGCAGGTTTAAGCAAAAGGCATTAACTTTTTGGGAGCTGCTGAAAATACTTTGATACCTGTGACGCTGACGAGAATATGAATCGTACCATCTGGTTCCGTCGTAGGCATCGAACACAGCGCCGGTTAACCGAACGGGTGTAGACGTATTAACACTGAGCACAATGTCGTTATTTACAGTAACGTTTCCGCCCAGCCTGTTTTCCAACGGTGAGAAACCGGTTACCCCCATGTTAAAAGACCCGTCCGCAGGCGATTGCTTCTGATTAAACCCCAGATAATCAGCCATATCCGAAACGGCATTGACCAGCGGTTTGCATTGCCAGTCTTTATTATTGGCGGGCGCGATAAGAAAAACAGTCAAAAGCAAAACAGGCATCAGCATGATAGCCGAAACAGACAGCATGGCACTGGTGATTCCGTTCTTTTGCTGATGGCTTATCTTGTTGCCGCGCATTTTGGCGAGCGACACAAACAAGACGAACAGCAGCATAATAACAATAGGCCACAACGCAGCGGATTGGCTCAAAGTTGCTGCAAGCAGCATAGCCAGAATAGCAGGCGGCAGCAAATAGAAGAAAAACAGTCGGCGATAAAACAAGAGGCCAAGAGCTGCCACCGGCAGAGCATAA
>JAEZIW010000178.1 GCA_023436525.1 Bacillota bacterium
TGATGCCACTGCGCGTTCACATTGGTTTTGAGTATCTTGACGAAGGTGCCATGCTCCAGCTTACCGATCACCTCGGAATCGGTTTTCGGTGCTTCGCGAAACGACACGCCCGTGCCGACGATTTCGCCGCTGTTTTTCACCATGCCGGCAGGCAGCTGAGAAGACACGGGAACCGGGGCTTTCGTGGGCGACGGTTCCGCCTCGGGCTCGGTTAAGGGCTCATCGGGCGGCGTGGTGGGGATCGGCGTGACGGCCGAAGGGGCGGCATTGGGGTCGGCAGGCGCGCCGGAAGCTGCCGCAGGCGCGGTTTCGTGCGAGAGCGCATCCGCAGCGCAGCCAGCGAGCAGCAGGCAAATCAGTATCAGAAATATAGAAACGGTTTTACGCATTTTCACCTCGTATAAAGTCACAGAAACAATTCGTTTGCAGTAGTATACCCATTATTATACAAGCCAAACGGTTTATGCGCAAATCTCTGTGTGGATGAAATGGAAAACATTTGTGAACGCGGTGTAAAAATAAGCGGTTAATCGATCACTGTGATTTGAAAATCAAACGGAAATGACTGCGCCGTTTTGTTCAGAAAATCAACAGAGTAGCCTGTGCCGTCTTTGTAAAAAAAGCCGCTTGAAAGCGCAATGCGGATATAGCACATGTTTTCGTCCTGCTCGTTGTTGTGCTCGAAATACCAGGAGGCAAACGCCTGAGTCAGCATGTCCCGAACCTTCGTGTTTTGCGGCAGCAGCGGGTGGCCGATGTTTTGCGCCTTGCCGCTGAATCTGTAAAGGTCATGGCACAGCGATACGTTTTCGTTGGTTGTGATTTCTTTAACCTTTTGCGTGGCGGCATGGGCAACCACATAAAAAGCACCGTCGTCGTAAAACGTATCCACAATGCGCACCGAGGGGGAGTTGCCGCTTGCGGTGGCTAGCGCGAATTGGCAGTCTTTCGCGAACAGTGCGTGCATCACTTTCATGCTGTCCTCATATGTGCTCATTGAATTGTCCTCCGTGTTTTTTCCAACCAGTATATCACCCGATAGGCGGCGGTGTAAACCACACATTGCCATAATAGCCCAAACCTGATATGATCATCAAAAAGCAACCGGGGGATGCATATGCAGCAGGTTCATGACATGAGAACAATTGCGCCTTTGTTTGAAGGCTGGAACGAAACGATCATCTGGTCGTGCAGGGGTATCACGGGTGCGCATGGGCGGATGATGAGAAAAAACCGAAATCCGCACAGATCATCGCGGGTGATTTCTGCGCTTTGGCGGGAGAGCCAAACCTCGCGCTTGCCGCACACATTCCGGACGACTTTTCTTCGGAAACCCTGCTGATGATTCCGCGCGACGAAGCGTGGGCGGCGATGATTGAGCAGGCTCATGGGGATCGCTGTGAGCGGTTTTCGCGCTACGCGATTAAAAAAGAGCCGGATGTTTTCGATAAGCCAAAGCTGCAGGCGTTTGCGGACGCGGTGCCGCCGCCATACACGCTGCATTTTATTGATGAGGCACTGTACATGAAAGCGCTGAGCGAACCGTGGAGCAAGGACCTGTGCTGTCAGTTCCCAAGCTATGCGGATTATGCTGCGCATGGGCTTGGGGTGGTGGCAATGAGTAACGGGCAGATTGCCGCGGGTGCATCGTCGTACACAGCCTATGATAAAGGCATCGAGATTGAGGTGGACACGAAGGAGGAGCACCGCCGCAAGGGGTTGGCGACTTCGTGTGCGGCCAAGCTGATATTGGCTTGCTTGGAGCGCGGGCTGTACCCGAGCTGGGATGCGCATGATCTGCGATCGGTCGCGCTTGCGGAGAAGCTGGGGTACAGCATGGATTATGAGTATGTGGCGTATGCCGTGAGACCGCAGGAGTAGGACAAGATAGATATATAGGATGTGATGATGGCTTTTCCTTCGGGGAGAGCCATTTTGTATTTGTATGAAAGAGAAGGGGATAAATTGAGCAAGTTACATCACAAGGCCATTCCCGGTAATTCCTAGCGTAACATATCTTATATATTGTTTACGGTAAATATTCTAATCATTCTTTAATCCCTTCCAAATTCTATTTTCGAGTAAATGTATTATAATGGTGATAACAAACTCGGAGGTATCAATTATGAATTATGGATATCAGGACATCAAACGTGTGATGGCCGAAGCCTCAGTCGGCTTCGAAGAAGCCGACAAAGCGCTCAAAAAAGCGCGCGGCAATACCGGTGAAGCCGTTATTATCGTCCTGCGCAAAAAGAAAGGCGGGGGCGGTGCTTTAGAATGCGCGGTAGACGCTTTTGTGAGGTTGTTCTTTTACAGGCTGAGCATCGAAAAAGGCGACAAAAAATTCATAGACGTGGCGCTATGGATCGTCGCGGCGATTTCTATTGTCGGAGCGATGCTTTCCTATTCATTTCATGTCGTATCCTCTATTTTGGCAGTGGCCTTTATCATCATACTGCTTTCGGGCAGCAAGCTGACGCTTGAGCCAAAACGGCAAAAAGAAACGGAGACCGAGCTAGTCGATATGAAGCCGATGGAAGAGGATGAGGTGCTGCAACATTATCCCGACGAGGAAGTCGCCGAGAAAGACGGCTACAACAGCATAGAGGTTTAGGTGGTATATGAGAGATAAAATCAAGGTTCTGATCGTTGAGGACGATCTGAAAATATCGCGCTTTCTGGAGCTGGAGCTTCAGCACGAGGGTTACGAAACAGACGCTGCTGCCGACGGGCGAGTGGGGCTGAGTAAAGTCACTGCAAACAAGTATGATATCGTGCTGCTCGACTTGATGTTGCCCGAGCTTTCAGGCATAGAAGTCTGCCGCAGGATGCGCAACGCAGATAACTACACGCCTGTCATTATGCTCACGGCCAAGGATGACGTATCCGACAAGGTCACGGGTCTTGATGCCGGCGCTGACGACTATATCACAAAGCCGTTTGCAATAGAGGAGCTGCTGGCGCGCATACGTGTTGCGGTATCGAGAATGCGCCGCAAAGAGCAGAGCCCGGAGCTCGAGGCAGGACTCCTGAGAATTGACGGCAACGCCCATAAGGCGCTCTATGAGGGCGAGGAGATTGTCTTGACCGGCAGGGAGTATGATTTGCTCTGCTATCTGATGGAAAACCGGGGCATTGCCTTGTCGAGGGACAAGATATTAAACGACGTATGGGGGTTTTCCTATATCGGCGAGACGAATGTTGTTGATGTTTATGTGTCCTACCTGCGCGCTAAGATAGATCAGCGCTTTGAGGTGGATATTGTTAAAACAGTGCGCGGCGTTGGCTACATGATAGAAGCCGTTTAGGAGGAGCGTATGGCAAATAAAGATAGTAAAAATTCCGGTACGATACGCGGCAAGATCGTCTGGGGGTATGTCGGGATTTACAGCATCATATCCCTGATTACAGCCCTCTTGATGCTGACCATGTTTTATATCATCATTTATCAGAGAGTTCGCGATACCGCACACAGCGATATAGATCATTTGCTTTTGGAGCTTCCGCAGGATGCAAGCGAGAAGGAACTCTATGAGCAGCTGGAAGGCGGTATGCCCGGCTATGTGGTGCGCTACGACCTGTATCTTGACGTTGAAACGCCTTTTTCTTATCCAAAGAGCGGCGGCGTCGAGCCGGCGGCGCCGGTCATCGTTCCTTCGCGTGAAGAGACGTATATTGACAGCCAGCATGTGCTTTCCAGCGCCGGTGTGGATAAAAGCTACCAAGGCTCGTTTGACTACAACCAGGCGGACGGAGGCCTCAGCAATATAAAGGAATTGGATAAGCTTTATTTAACCGTATACGGTGCTGACGATCAATACAGTGAAATAACTCAGCACAATGGGCTTCCCAATTACCATATTGAAGCCGTAATAGATATGGTGGCTGTACTAAGAAATATGGAAGACGGCAGAAACGGTTGGGATTTGATAAGCATTGCCGTTGTATTCATTGCAGCCTATGTGATCGGCCTTGTCGTTATTATCATATATGGTGCGTCCAAAACGAGGAAATATTTAAAGCCCGTTGAAGATATCACCAACCTTATTTCACAGATCAATGAAAGCAGCTTGAGCCGAAGGATAGACGTTGAAAGCGCACGCTATGAGCTCAAAGAACTGGTGATGACCATCAACAGCATGCTCGACCGCGTTAATGCGGGCTATGCCAAGCAAAAGATGTTTGTGTCCGATGTGTCGCATGAGCTGAGAACCCCGATATCGGTCGTCGCGGGATACGCCAACATGTTAAAGCGCTGGGCGCGTGATGACGAGGCCGTGTTCGACGAGTCGGTCAATGCGATCATTGAGGAAGCCGATAATATGAAATACCTTGTGGATAACCTTTTGTTCCTTGTGCGTAGCGATAACAATACAATAAGATACGACATGGAAGGCTTTGATCTTTCAGCGCTTATGCATGATGTTTTCAAATCCAGCTTGCTTGTGGACAACAACAAGCACAGTTTGAACTGCGATATTGCGGATGGCATCTTTATAACCGGAGACCGCACGAGGATTAAGCAGGCGATAAGGGTATTCATTGAAAACGCCATCAAGTATACGCCGCCGATGGGCAGCATCACACTGTTGCTAAAAAAAGAGGGCGAAAACGCGGTGGTGGCAATTGCCGATAGCGGCATAGGCATTTCCAAAAAGGATATGGCACATATATTCAAGCGCTTCTATCGGGGAGATAAATCCCGCAACCGTCAGGCTGGCGGGTATGGTTTGGGCTTGCCGATAGCCAGAAGCATCATCAATGCACACGGCGGTAAAATACGCCTTAGCAGCAAGGAAAATGAGGGGACGATGATTGATATCATCTTGAATGCATAAAGCTCATATCTCCCAACTCCAAAGGAACCGCTTTTCTGGGAAGGCGGTTCTTTTATTTTAGATGTGTTAACGGCTTTTCCTTCAGGGAGAGCCATTTTGTATTTGTAAGGAAATGGGGGATAAATTGAAATAGTGTGTGGAATTAGATATACTTGATTCAGCATCTTAATATAAGGAGATAACCAGATGAGGAGAACAAGCCTATCTGTTTTTATATGCTTGTTGCTTGTTCTTGCTATGTGATCCCATCTTACTGAAGGAGCCAAACGATATGAAAAAAGGCTTACTCAAAAAAGTCGTTAAAGTCATAGGCTTGCCGTTATGCCTTGGTGTTTCCTTCGTGCTGTGCAGATTTGTATTTTTGTATATACATCACATGAAACAGTGGTCTGAACTCTTAGCGATTATCAGTTTAATCATATTGGTTGCCGCTATGGTTTTAGATTTGAAATGGATGTCTGTCACGACGGCTTTCGGATATATTGTTGGTTTTATTATCGGCGCAGTGTTCAATACAAATGGTGTTGATCCCGGCGGCGGCGGAACCAATAATTTCTGGAGCCTCTGGGCGTTGACCATCATGATCTGTATTTTCGCCGGATTCGTTATTGATGTTGCTATCAGAGTCAAACGAGCCAAACGGTGAGCATATGAACACGAAGTGCCCTAGCGTTATTGCTTAATTATCAAAACGCTCCTATTTCCACGCATCCTCAATAATCTTCACATACTCCTGCACATCCTCCGTATCCGGAAACCCATCATGCCAACTGCTCGCCGCCTCCGCCTCATACCGCGCCTTTATAATCAGCTCCGGCCTATACTCAAAATGCAAAAAATCAAAATGCGCCCACTTGCCGCCCCATATAAACCCATGGCTCTCAAACACGCCCACCAGCTTGCGCGGATACTCATCTAACCGGTTTTGCCCCTGTTCGCGGCTGGCCCACTGCCAGTAATCGCGGCTGTCGCGGCATAAATCCACCGCTATGCCAAACGCGTGCGGACTTAAAGTGCCCGTCCCCGCAATCACACGGTAGTTAAATGTGCCGCTCATCGGATACACAAACCCGAATATGGCAGGATCGTCCTTCATCAGCGCGCCCGCATCCTCAAACGCGGCGGTCAGCGCCTCAGCCGCGCCATTGCTCTCGTTAAACGGGCAGTGCCCCGCGTCCGTTTCCGCGCTGTCGAGACGCGATTCCACCTCGCTCTGTGAGTCGCCATACACGGCCTTGAGCAGCGCGTAACAGCGTATACGCCCCGGGTCATCCTCGCCGCTCTTCAGCGTTTCTATGCTCTCCAGCGGGTAGGGTATCTCCATGGTGTCCTGTATGTCCGCATCCCCGAGCTTCTCGGCAAAGCTCTTTGCCTTCCCGTCGTCGTAGACGATCTTCTCTCCGCCGCGCATCACCACGGTGATGGTTGTCCCGTCTTTCTCAAAGCCCGTTATGTCCTCCGGATATGCCATTTTCAGCGCGAGCAGATCACGCTTCGCTGCCGTATCCGGATTATCGTAAGAAACGGATATCGCGCCGATACTGACGCCGCTCTCCTGCCTGATACTGTACGCGGCGAAGCTGAGCACAATCAGCGCTGCCACGAGAAAATAAACCTTGTACTTGCTCATTGGTCACTCTCCGTTTTCCTCCCGGTAAACGCCTGCCGTTTTTTAATCCAGACGTACGCCACCCCAACAAAGAACAGCATGCCGCCATAGCCCACGGCGGGGTAGAGATATTTCACCATGTTCGAAAACCCAAGCTGCGCCACCGCAAACGCGAGCCCAGTTGCACAGAGCGCAAACACCCACTTGGGCAGCCGGAACGAGATGCGCTGCACCAGCCCGAACAAATTGCCCACCGCCGTGGTGTAGACCTCGGCGAACAGCACCAGCGCAAACACTGTGCGGGCGGCGGCGGATATTTGCCCAGCCACCTCAATCATCGGCACCTCCATGGCCTGCACCCGGGTGATATCTGTCAGCATACCAAGATAAATGGCGGCAAGGCTTATGGCAAGCCCCAGCGCCCCGAACAGCGCACCCCCAAGCAGCGTGCGTCGGCTTGCTGTGGCGGCGCCCATCGGCGTCAATATCCCTACCGATATCACAATGTTGTACGACGCGTAGTTGACGGCAGACAGCAGCCAGCTTGGCGTCGCGCCGCTCATTGCCGCGGCTGTCTCAATCTCGGCCGGTGTCACAGGGTTGTTCATGAGGTTCCAGACAGATATATAAAGCACAGAGACGAGCAGAAACGGCACCACAAAGCTGATTGCGTTCACCACGCCGTGCGTGCCGGTTACCACGGTGATCAGCGTCACAGCCGCCATCGCAAGAATGCCCCACACCGGCGACAGCGCAAACTGCTCCTTGAAAATCGCGCCCGCGCCCGCCAGCATGGCCGCGAGCCCGCCGAACATAAACAGCGTGATCACGATGTCGATCAGCGAACCGAGCAGCGCGCCGTTGGTGAACCGCACCACCTCAAGGTGCGAGTGCGCTTGTAAGCCGCGCCCCATCATCAGCACCGAGTAACCAATGAAAAAAAACAGCAGCGACGAGATAAGCATGCCGAGCAGCCCCCAAAGCCCGTACGCGGTGAAGAACTGCAGCACCTCCTGACCCGAGGCAAAGCCCGCGCCCACCACAGTGCCAATGTACGCAAAAGCAATTTGAAACGTGTTGAGGGATGGCTTTTGTTTCATATGCGTCTCCTTACAGCAATCATATGAAGCGGGCAGGAGAATCATCACTGCTGGCGGCAAACGCGCACAGCATGGTATAATATGCTATCAATTTGGGGAGCAGAGACGATGAATACACGCAAGGCCACAGTGGATGATGTGAAGGATATCAGCCGTATTTACGCGCAAAGCTGGAAGACGGCGTATGTGGGTATGGTTCCGCAGCGCTTTCTCGACACGATAGACGACGAGAGGTGGGTGGAGAAGTTCAGCCGGGATATCGGTGACGGTACGCTGCAGGCGCTGATGATTTGCGACGGCGATACGCCTGCGGGCTGCGCGGCGTTCGGTGCCTCGCGCGACGAGAAAATGCAGGGCTGGGGCGAAATCGTTTCAATCTATCTGCACCCTGAGTATTTCGGTAGGGGGTACGGCGAAGCGCTGCTGATGGCCACGGTAGGGGCGCTGAAAGAGCAGGGGTATGAGCGCATCTATCTTTGGGTGCTGCGCGAGAACGAGCGCGCGCGGCGCTTCTACGAAAAGCACGGCTTTGTCGACAACGGCGATGCGTGCATGCTCGATTTCATGGGCGAGGAGCTTGTGGATCTGCGGTATATGCTGGAGGCAGAACAGTAGGGCGCGGCATCCCTGACGCGCCGACGATAGATGACGTTTATCTTGTGAAACCCGATTTTTTGGCGCGAATATATGATATAATACGGATGTAAGGATAGTATTAGAAGCGGGATATTGAAAGAAAAAGACGCTGCCGAAAGGAGAGAATATCATGCTGGATAAAATAGGAGAAGATTTAAAAGAGGTGCTGCTCGCGGGCATCGGTGCCATGGCGGTCACAGCGGAGAAAACGCAGCAGATTGTGGAAAAGCTGATCAAGAAAGGCGAAATCACCGTGGAGCAGGGCAAAGTGCTGAACGAGGAACTCAAGCACAAAGCCAAAACCAAGATGAAAGAGTCCATCTCCAAAAGCAAGCTGGCCGTGGAAGCGGTGATCGACAACCTTGACAAGATGAGCGAGGAAGAAATCTCGGCTTTAAAAGCGAAGCTGGCTGATTTGGAAAAGCCGGATGCCGAAAAATAACGCCACGGCATCGGCGCGTTTCAAAGACATATTAAAGGTGCTCCGGCGCTACGACCTCATTAAGGGCTTAACGCCCGAGAAGCTGCGGCAGATACTTGAGGACCTAGGGCCCACGTTCGTGAAGCTCGGGCAAATCATGTCGATGCGGCCGGATATGATCCCGTCGGAATATTGCGACGAGCTTGTTCGGCTGCGCACCGAAGTCAAGCCGATGCCGTTTGCCGATGTGCTGCGTGTGCTCACCGCCGAATTCGGCGATGCCCCCGATAAGCATTTTTCGCATATCGACGACGAACCGTACGGTGCGGCTTCCATCGCGCAGGTGCATAAAGCGCGGCTCAGAAACGGCAAAGACGTGGTCATCAAGGTGCAGCGGCCCGGCATCTACGAAATGATGGCGATGGACGTGAAGCTGCTGCGCAGGGCGTCGGGTATCATCAAAATCATCGGGCGCACGGGCAGCGTGATCGATCTGCACGCGGTGATCGGCGAGATGTGGACAGTGGCGCAGCAGGAGATGGATTTTCTGCTGGAAGCGTCGCATATTCGCGAGTTTGCCGAGTGCAACGCAGACATTGCTTACATCGCGTTTCCGGAGGTGGAAACGGAGCTGACCACGCACAAGGTGCTTGTGATGGAGCTGATTGACGGCATACAGATTGACGATGCGGCCGCACTCAAGGAAAACGGCTACGATGCGCAGGAGATTAGTGAAAAGCTGTCGGCCAACTTTGTGAAGCAGGTGGTAGACGATGGGTTCTTTCATGCCGACCCGCACCCGGGCAATATCCGCATTCGAGACGGCAAGATCGTCTGGATCGATCTTGGAATGGTGGGGCGGCTTTCGTCAAGACATCGGCAGCTGTTTAAGGACGCGGTGGTCGCCGCCGTGGAGAACGACGTTTACACCCTGAAGGATACGCTGCTGCTGCTCGGGCACAGCAAAGGCGAGATCGACCACAACCGGCTGTATGCGGATGTGGCAGATATGCTCGGCAAATACGCCTCGATGGATTTAGGGAGCCTCGACGCGGGGCAGTTCATTACTGAGCTGCTGCGGCTCGCGCAAACGCACGGCATCATGCTGCCCTCGGGCATGGCGATGCTTGCGCGCGGCATCATGACAATTGAGGGTGTGCTGTCAAAGATCAATCCCGAGACAAATTTTCTGCAGATTGTCGGCTCGCATGTGTCCGACGGCTTTCTCGGTAATAAGGATTTAAAGCGCGAACTGCGTCATGCGGGGCGCGCCATATATACTTTCGGCAAGCGTGCGATAGATATCCCGGGGCAAATGACCGATTTACTCAAGATGGCGTCGCGCGGGCAGGCCAAGTTCAATTTGGAGCTTGTGGGCTCCGAAGGGTTGCTGGCGCGATTTGATAAGATTGTGAATCGGGTGATCGTTTGCATACTCAATGCGGCGGTTGTTGTCGGGTCAAGCATACTTTGCACCACAAACATGTCACCGAAGCTGCTCGGCATTCCGCTGCTTGGTGTGTTTGGGTATGCCGCTTCGCTGATTATGACGGTGTGGCTCATCGTGAGGATTCTTCAAAAGAAATCAAAGTAGCATAAGAATCTACAAAAGGATAGACATAAAACGTGTCATGCTGTCCTGCAATGGCTGAGAAGCGCTGAAACCAAGGACGGCGGCATCGAAGGAATGCGAAAAGTTTTCGAGGCTGGAGGTGTCTAACGAGCGAAGTCTGTCAAGGCTGGCCGATGCATTGACCGTGTGCAAATTTTTTTGAAGCGTCTTGTAGGCGCTTTTTTGATACTTTTCCATATTGCTGAACAGGGCTCTCATGCTTTGGGGATCAGACGCTGGTATAGCGCGCCACTGCCGGTAGGCTTTTTCATCGTTCATTTCCAAAGCCGCATCGGCGGGTACATACCCCTCGGGGGTGCCTTTGGGCTTGTACACGGCCTTGCCGCCTTGCTCAAGAGACGTGTAGCCAATCAGTGTCAGCCCAAAATGGCTCATATCGGCATAGCCTTTTATTTCACCGATGATATCCATATACTCTTTTGAGTCCTTGCGGGAGAAATAGTTGTCCGCAATAAAACGAGCCTGTGCTTCGGCAAGCGCGCGCATTTCTTCACGCTCCAGTGGCGTGGTTGTTTCCTCGTTCATATGCAGCGCGCTGATGATGGCGCGGGTTGCCTGCGAAACAGCCTTGCCCTTGTCCGTAAGCAGGCTGCTTAGGCGGTCGTTGATATCTGCAACGGGATAAAAAGCCTGCACGATAACATCGTCAAGCGACCGGTTGCCTTCTTGCATGCTTAAATCAGGTCTGCTCAGATTGTGCGGCAGCCCCGGGCCGTACGAAAGCAGTTTGATATCCAGACTGCCTGTTAAATCAACAACAAAGGGTGCCTCAAATTCGGTGGCCTCAGGCTGTGGCGTGCTGCCGGGCTCTCTGTTCATATGGTTGTGATATGAGTCGATTCTGCCGATTTGCATGATGGACCCTCCGATGAATATGGTTAATTATTCTATCGGTGTTATATGCGCTTCACTTGAACGTTTTTTGACAGTATACTCTTTTTCGGGCTTGAGGGAAGGCATACCCAAAGGGGCTTGCCTGTTCCTTGTAGGGGTCGGGGTCTGTCAGTGCAGCTATATACCTCTCCGGGGTACAGGAATACTCTTTTTAAAACGCGAAATAGAAATGTTTCGAACGAGGGAACGGTCGGTTTGTGCCACAAATGGGGTATGCCAACTTGCGAATCCCGTCACGCTGCTGTGATAACGACCTCGCGGTACACTGCAGGGGTCAGCTTCCAAGGCGACCCGCTTATTCCGGCAGGAAAGAATTATTTGTTCATTCCTTTGTCGATAATTTGAATAATCCCTTCCTCGCTGTCTGCCGTGTCATAATCGCCGACAAGCTGCCCCTCATAATGATAGACCACGCCGCTTTTTTCATTGATGCATAGCCGTTCCATCAGCGCCTTCTCACCATGAGCTTTAATGTAATTCGCAAATGTGCGGATACGAAGCTTATCGAGCATTGTGCCGCTGCACGGGTACTCGTCGCACGCCCAGCAGCCATTCAACTTCTTCTCTCGGCAGCAGTTGAAATTTTTGCACCACTCTTTTCCGGTGCAGCCCTCCATCCGGCATCCCGCGCAATCTTTGTCACTGCAGATACAGCACGCCAGCCCGCAGTATGCGAAACCTTTACTTTCAATCATAAAACGCTCCTTAAGATATCAATGCACAATAATGGTTAAACAATATAGCAATTCCCTGTGTTTGTAAACAAACGGAGCGATATGGGTAAAAACAAAAGGAGCAGCCCGGTTGAAGGCTGCTCCTCATTTTTGTCACATTAATATTTCCCAAAATCATTTTCTTCGAGCCGAATTTGCGCATCGTTTGGGGCAGGTGCAGATGCGGACGGCAACGCCTGTGTTTTCGCTGCGCCAATGGATGCGAGATGAAACTGGCTGACCATGCTCTTGAGCATCTCCGCCTGGGCGGAAAGCTCCTGTGAGGCCGCAGCCTGTTCCTGCGAGGTCGCCGAGTTGTTCTGTACCACCTGGCTCATCTGCTCAATACCCTTATTCACCTGAACAATCGCGGTGGCCTGCTCGTTGGAGGCTGTGGCGATATTCCCCACAAGCTCTGCTGCCTTGTCCACGCTGTCCAGTATACCCACGAGTGCTGATGCCGTGTTATCCGCAATCTTTGTACCCGCGGCAGTCTTCGTAACCGAGCCTTCAATCAGCTCGGTGGTCTGCTTGGCGGCCTGCGCGCTCTTGGCCGCGAGATTCCTGACCTCCTCGGCAACCACCGCAAACCCCTTGCCATGCACGCCTGCGCGCGCTGCTTCCACCGCCGCGTTCAGCGCCAGAATGTTGGTTTGGAATGCGATATCATCAATCACCTTAATAATTTTGCTGATGCTTGCGGAAGCCTCGTTGATCTCGCTCATCGCCTGCTGCATAGCGCTCATCATCTCATTGCCCTGTTCGGCGTTCTTTTTGGCTGTATGTGTCAGCTCATTGGCCCGGGCAGCGTCATCGGCATTCTGACGTGTTTGCTGCGCAATCACAGAAACAGTGGCCGTCAGCTCTTCAATCGCACCGGCCTGCTCGGTCGCGCCCATAGAGACGGTTTGGCTGCCGTCGGATACCTGCCGAATACCGGAGGCCACCTGTTCCGCCGAGACACTGATATCGGCCATTATGGCATTGAGAGATTCGAGTATTCTTTCTATGCTTTGGTTCACCTCGTTAAAGCTGCCGTTATATGCAAAGGAAGGATGCACATTGAAACTTCCGGTGGACATTTCGGTGAGCACGTGGGAGATATCGGCGATAATCTGCTTGAGCTGGCTGATAAAACCGTTCAAAGAGGCTTTAATAACGGCATAATCCCCCGGATAGTCGCCGGTTACGCTGATGCTCATGTTGCCCTTGGCCAATTCATTGATGACAGCGGCGGATTCCTGAATCGGTGCCGTCACCGCGTCGATTGTTTGATTAAGGCCTTCCATCACGCCTCTGTATAAACCCTGATGCTTGGATACATCAACACGCTCGGTTAAATTGCCGTTAATGGCGTGCTCCGCCAGCGCATGGCTGTCGTCCAGCAGCCGGTACATTGCAGTATGAACATCGTTAAGGTGCTCGGCCATGGTTTTAAATGTCCCTGTGAACCCCCTGAGGCTCATCTTTTCGATGTCTTCACCGGCAGCCATGGCTTTAAGCTGCTTTGATACCTTGTCCATCGGTTTGCTGATGATTCTTTGGAGCATGATGCCTGTCAACAGAGACATTACGAGGCCTGCAGCCGAAAGAGCAATAAGCATTGTTGCGGCTGACGGATCGGAACTGCTGTTGATGCGAAGAACGGTCACGACCCCAATTGACACAAAGATGGCAGAGACAACAATACATGTCAGAATGATCTTGACTTTTGTGCTGATTTTCATGGTGATAATACCTCATTGTTCCAAAATAATTTTTTACCTAGTCATACTGTCGATTTTCGCTATTATGCTGTATATATAAACAATGATAAACAGATAAAACCATTAAGTTTTTGTTACGTGATATTTTTAAGGCCAAGTGATGTGTTGGCTGCTCTGTCATATCGAGCGAGATGGAGTCTGCTCTGTCAAGCCGAGCGAAGAGATAACGCTGTTGTCCTGTTGCCCATGCCGGGCGGAGCGTGAACGGAGCGGCAAGCCCGGCATGATAACTTCGTAGTCTTCTCATCCGGCTTTCCCATGGTACGTGAACTTTGCCGGCTTAGTGATCTTTGCCGTCAGCCTCCAGCGCGCTGCGTCTGAGCGCATCGATAAACTGCCGTGCGGCACGCGGCGACCGGCCGGCGCTTGCAAAGCGCTCCGCTTCAATATCAATTCGCGCGTCCTCCATATGTATGTCAAAATCGTCCCTAAGTGCATGAACGATATCAAGATATGCTTGCTTGTCCGGCTTAAAAAAGCCCACGGTCAGCCCGAAACGGTGAGACAGCGACGATAATTCCTGTATCGTCTCGTTGCGGTGAATGTCGTCGCCCTCGCGGTCGGAGAAAAGCTCCTTCACCATATGGCGTCTGTTGCTTGTGGCGTAAATCACAGTGTTGGTGGCTCTGGACGAAACCGACCCCTCCAGCACGGCTTTAAGTGCGTTAAAATCATCATTTTGCTGCGTGAACGAAAGATCATCGATGAACAGAATGAACTTGAGCGGGTTTTGGCTCAGCTGTTCCGCAACCGACGGTATATCGCCAATCTGCTGCTTGCCGATCTCAACGAGCCGCAGCCCCTGCGCACGGTATTCGTTCGCAAGCGCTTTCACGGTCGATGATTTGCCGGTGCCCGCGTCGCCGTAAAGCAGCACATTGGCGGCGGGTCTGCCGCTGAGCAGCGCAAGTGTGTTGTCAATCACCAGCTTCTTTTGCCGGTCATACCCCTTTAAGCCGGAGAGTCTGATGGGGTCGGGCGAGGTGACGGGCTCGATGATGCCGTTTGTCACGCGCAGCATGTGGTGCCGGGCGTATATGCCGTAACCCGTAACGGCAGCGGTTTGCATCAGACGGCTGTAAGCGGCGGCAAAATTCGCATCGCTCGTTTGCCAGCTCGGCAGGAACCCGTCGTAGCAGATATGCGCAAGTATAGTCGATGACGTGATGCGCGCGGCGGTTTGCAGCACGCCAAGCTCACTCGCGACGCAGTCTTCCAGCACGCTGTCAACCGGCTGCTGCAGCGCGCGTTTTTGAATATAAATGTTATCATCCTCGGCGATGCGCGCCCACACATAGTCGGTGAGATGGGTGCCGTGCGCAAACAACGCCGCTGCAAAATCCGCATAGCGCGAAACCTGCTCAGATACCTGCAGATCCGGCGCATCCAGCAGCGCGCAGAGCTTCATGATGACATCGTCCTGCAGCAGGCGGCGGAATAGTACGAGTGAGCGCAGCGCAAGCGCTGTTTGTTTCAAATCGGTCAAAGTCTTCGTCCTTTCGTCAGGCCGTGATGTCCGATAGCTCGCACGGCACGATGCGGCAAAGGTCGGCGGGGGAGAGCTCAATCTGCGCGCCGAGCCTGCCCGCGCTCACCAGAACGGTATCAAACGCTTGGCACGCGCTGTCAATCACTGTGCGGAACGTTTTTTTCATGCCGACAGGCGAGCATCCGCCGCGCACGTAGCCCGTTATCTTGGTGATATCGGCCACCTTGATCATTTCAACGGATTTTTCACTGACGGCTTTGGCAGCCGCCTTAAGATCCAGCTCTTTTTCAACTGGAATCACAAACACGTAGTAAGCGCGGCTTGCGCCTTGAGCCACGAGCGTTTTAAAAACCTTTTCGGGCGGTATGCCCACCTTATGGGCAACGGAAACGCCGTCTAAAAAGCCATCGCTTTCATAGCCGTGCTGCTTATAGCTAATGCCCGCGCTGTCAAGAATGCGCATGGCGTTCGTCTTGGTATGAGCCATCGTTATATCCCCGTTTTATCAATCTTTTCTAGCATTCATTATACATGAATACACGGCAAAGAAAAAGAGCGCCTGATCAGCACGGCAATTCACAAAATACAAAAATAGAGATACTTGTATCCGAAGGGGGTGTGCTGATTGATGATATAACTTGGGCTTATAGCAATCGAACACCTTAGACAGCGCAAAAGCGAGCCATATCGATGTAAAGTGAACCTGATACCAATTTTGTTTAATTATCTGCAACCGGTTTATTAATAGATTGAGCTTGAAAGGCAATCATATCGCGCATCTTATTAGAAGCCGTTTGTTCTATAAAGGAGATGTAAGAAATGATAAAAGAAACACAGGAGTATCTGGCCAAAATAAAAAACTGGGAGTTAGACAACGACATCGGGGAAGACAAACATTCAGACGATGCAATCGTCTACAAGCAGCTTCAAGACTATTTTACACATTTTTATCTGCATTTTTGCACTATTACGCACATTTCAGCGCAGCTTGACAAAGTGATGCAGGATTTTATCAGGGAATCTTCGCAGATCGAGCAGGTGGCCGTGTTCCTGAAAAAAGGGGTCGGGCGGCAGACCGTGGATATCGAGAAAAGCGTTGGGCTGTTGGAGGTATTCACGGAGAAAATCAACAGCATCTATAAGAAATCCAAGGATGTCATTTCACTTGCGCACGATATGGAAAACAACAACCGCGGTGTACAGGAATCGATGGCACAGCTTGTGACGAACCAATCAAAGAACGATGAAGCCGTGCAGAGAATCTTCGATTTAATCAGCAGCCTGATTGTGAAGACGAACAAGATCGGTGACATCACAAAGCTGATCAACCGAATATCCAGTGAGACAAACCTTTTGGGGCTTAACGCCAAGGTGGAAGCGGTACGCGCCGGTGCTGTGGGCAAAGGCTTTTCGGTGGTGGCTGAAGAAATCCAGCGCCTGTCGCGCGAAAGCTCGGACGCGAGCAGCAGCATCAACGACACCATCAAGAGCGTCACCGCGGAAATCGGGCTGCTGGAAAAAGCCGCGCAGCAGTCTCAGGAGATATTCGCAGTGCAAAGAGACACCGTGAATGAGGTAAGCGCTGCTTATGAAAAGAACAGCAGCTTTATCAAAACGTATATCGATGAACAATTAAGCTTTACGGCCGATATTGAGGATATGAAAGAGGACGAAGGCGTGTTGTCCGATTCAATTTCGAACATATTCTCGTCGGTCAGAGAGATTTCCGCAACGGCTAACGAGATTTCCAGCCTGACATACAATCAGAACAGCTCGATCGCGCTGCTTGGCAAGCTGCAGGAAGACCTCGACAGCGGTGTGGCTGAAATCGAAACAGCCGGACGGAAGATAAAAATCAAAAAAGCAGCCGCGCAGAAGAAAAAGGTTGCCGTGATATTTGATTCGGATATCCCTTTTTGGAACCCGACGATTAAGGAAACAAAAAAGGCAGCCGAAGCCTATCACTATGATGTGGTGTTCTATGCACCGAAATCAGCGGGCATGGATCGGGTTAAGGATATGGTGGGGTATCTTGATGAAATCATCGAAAACAAATGTGACGGTGTTGTGATCAGCCCGGTCAATCATGATTTGATTTCTCAGAAGCTCCAAGAGATGAACCGGCTCGGCATCAAGATAGTGTTTATTAATTCAAAGCTCGATGGTGTTGATTTTGTGAGTCTGATACAAACGGAGGGCATCGGCGGCGGTGTGACGGCGGCCAAAGCTGTGATGGGAGCTTTGGGCGGTCAGGGAGAAGTGATTGTAAACACCTGGGGAGACATGCATATTTCCGCCATTGAGGACCGCAAGAAGGGTTTTGTTGACGAACTGAGGAAGAAATCGAAAATAAAGGTGATTGAAGCACCTGTATACGGCAAGGCAACGGACGATCAAAAAGAAGCTTTTGACGCCATTATGCGCAGCGCGCCGCAAGCAAAATATATCTTCTTAACGAACTGCGAATGGGGCAAAGCATTTATAGACTACAAGAAAAAATACCGGATTGGTATACAGATTGTGACCTTCGATTTTACAAAGGATATTCAGGAGGCGATGAACGAAGGATTGGTTCAATACGCCATCGGGCAGCGTGCCTATTCGTGGGGCAGCATGGCGCTGGTTTTCCTCGACTGCAGCTTTCGCAATAAACCCGTCAAAAAGTTTGTGGATACGGGCACATTCGAGATCAATCAACAGAACCTGAATATATACAACAGCATTGTTTAAATCGTATTTAACGTTAACGAGGGTGAAACGCGTTTTTGCCCTCTTTTGTTTATCATTTGGCTAATATCTGATATGATTCGCGCATCAGTATTTATTTTTACATCAACTGTTAGAACAGAGACAGACACTCTGAAAATCACCAAACTACCGGGGATAAGAGGCTCGACATTGTCCCTTGGGATCAAAATATGCGACAATAAGGAGATATCATGAACAAAGACATGCTCAGCACAACAGATACTATCAAAAATTGCCTTATTTTTAAGCAAAAGGGCATCGCATCGTCGAGAGTGGTGGTGGGTGTCGGTTTCTTTTCTGAGTTTTTTGCCGGTTTTACTGACATTTTCGGCGGACGTTCGTAAAAGCTGGAGCAAAGACTCGGCGAACTATATGAAGAAGCGCTTGAAGCCTTCGAAAAGGAGCTGCAAAATTGCGGCTGCAATGGAGCGATAGGCGTTCGGTGCGATTTCGATCAGATCTCCGGCAAGGGTACATTCATGTTTATGCTGTCCATAACCGGGACCGCTGTGATAGCGGCTGAGCAGGGCGACGGTCAGGACGTTTCACCGATTATGGCTTTGGCCAAAGGGAAAAGCATCGAGCGGGATTTAATCAATCATCCGACGGTTGCGAAGGTCTGCCGCGTGATTGACGACCTGACCGATGGGGCTAAGCTTGTTAGCTTATCGGTGCTCGTTAAAGCGATTTCGTCAAACCCATCCAAGGAGGCGGTGAAAGAAGCTCAGCTCAATAAAGTTGCCGCATACCTGAATAAAACGTATGACAGCAGACAGTTGTCAGAAGCCCTTATCATCGCACTTAAAGGAATGGCCGAAACGGACAAAGCGTTTGATTATATCTATATGAAATGCGTGCGTCCGTATTTTCAGTATATGACGCCGGTCTTTCTGAGCTAGACCGTGACAGAATTGATAAGTATATAAGGGCACTCGAATCACTGCCGCGCGTCGATTATGCGCCGGAAGATGCGGCGTATATTGATGCGTATTTAAACAAGCTCCAAGAGATCGGCATCAGCGTTGACGAGGAAGAGGATGACATGCTGTACAGGCTCTATGGCATTCAGGCTAAAAAAGACACATCGTTTATCAAAGATTTAAGAGATGCGATCATTCAATACCATGAGCAAAGTGAAAGCTAAATAGATTATGAAAGCATAATCATTACATTAAAGAATCTAAGATGAATCAGATAATCAACGACAGAACGTTTGTCATTGTTATATATAATATCATTTGCTGTCGAATTCATTTTAATGTATAATATTTATATTCAATGGAAGCAAACCTAAAACAATCTTTTGAGTATATAACCTGCCGCACAGACAGCATCCGCAATCTGGCTGCTAACATGAAGAACAACCGGTTATTAGAAAGAAAGGATCGATCAATAGTGACAGAAGACGTTATCGAACAACAGAGTCGTTGGTATAAGCTTGATAACGCGGCTAAGATATATCCGGCTATTCTGAACCCCAAGGACAGCTGCGTGTATCGTGTCGCTGTTAATCTTACGCAGGAAGTCGATCCATCGGTCTTGCAGCAGGCGGTGACAGACTGCAGACGCCGGTTTCCGTCGCTTTATGTGAAGCTGAAACGCGGCATATTTTGGAATTACTACGAACATAACGAAAAAACGCCGGTTGTTCGTCCCGAATCTTCGATTATCAACCAGCATATCTGCCCATATATCAATAACGGCTACCTTTTTTCACTGTTTTATTATAAAAAACGTATCAGTCTGGAGGTCTTTCACGGCCTTTGTGATGGTTATGCGGCGCTGGAGTTTTTAAAAGCGCTGGTGTTTCGTTATTTTGTGCTGCTAGGCTATCCCAACAACAGTGAAGACACTGTGATGACGGTTGATCAGCAGCCGCGCAGCCTTGAGTTTGAAGACAGCTTTTTAAAGCATTATAAGCCAGAAAAAGCAAAACTGGCTGAATTTCCGCCAGCCTACAGAATACAAGGCACGCGCTTTGGGTGCGGCATCGGCGTGATTAACGGCAGGATGCCGATGCAGCAGCTGCTGGCTCTCGCCAAGCAAAGCGGCGCATCCATCACGCAATATCTGACGGCGCTGCTCACCTATTGCATTTGGCAGACGGGTGATATGGCGCAAAGCGAAGGCAACGCCATCAACATATGCATACCGGTTAATATGCGCAAAAATTACAATTCACAGACGCTCAGAAATTTTACGTTGTATTTTTACGTATCGACTGATTGTACCACCCGCGAAAAAAGCTTTGAAGAGATTCTCCAGCATGTGAAAGCCATGTTTAAAGAAGAGCTGAATATGGACAAGCTCCAGCAACGGCTCAATGCCAATGTGGCGATAGAGAAAAACATTGCGCTTCGAATCAGCCCGTTGTTTTTAAAGAATCTCGCGATTAAAATCGCGTGCGTGATACTCGGCGACAAGCTCAATACGTGTGCGTTGTCGAATGTGGGACAAATCGTGCTGCCGTCGTGGATGAAAGAGGTTGTGAAGAGCTTTGATTGCAACACGGGCGTTGGCAATGTTGCCACACATAGCGTGGCAATGAATACATACAACGATTTAACGACGATCAGCTTTACGCGCTCGGTTGCGGAAACTGATATTGAGAGGCTGTTTTTTTCGTTTATGAGTGAGCGCGGTGTGGATATAGAGATTCAGAGCAACCAATGGGAGACTGTGGTATAAAGAGGTGAAGCATGTCCTACTGTTCTGATTGCAAAGTCAGCATTTCTGCCGATACAGCCAAATGTCCGCTGTGCCAAAAAGAGCTGGCTGGCCCGGTCTGCGAAGATGCCGTAGACTATCCGGCGTTTGAACCGACCAAACAGCGTAAGAAAATGCTCATTAAAGCGGCTTCGTATCTGGCAATGACGATAATAGCCGCAGCAGTGGCTGTCAACATTATGACATGGCATGAAGGCGCATGGAGCGTGGTGTTTTGTGCATCAGTTTTGTACGTGTGGGGGCTGGGGCTGCTGACGTTTAACAAGAGGATTCATCCGGGCTGGAAGCTAACGGCGCATGCCATTGCCATTCCGCTGCTGCTTGTGGTGATCAATGTGTTTGCCTCCAGTGCGGCAACAATCAGCCGCGTTTCCTGGGCCGTTTCATACACAATGCCCGCGATATTCATCGGTTTTATCATCGTGATTAATTATATCATCATTCGCTGGCGTCAAAAGCGGCGTGACTATCTGCTGTATCAGTTGTCGCTGTGTGTGATCGGCTTTATTCCGTTTATACTGGTGATCAGCGGCGTGGCTCAGCCTGTGTTTCCCAGTATAGCGGCGGCGGGGTGTTCGTTTATCACGCTTGTTTGGCTGATACTGTACCAAAAGAAAGTGATAGGCTCGGAGTTCGCTAAGAAGTTCCATATTTAATGCTTTCAAAATTTCATAGAGAATAATTATTAAGGAGCGGGTAAAAGCCTTTTTTCGTGCATAGATTTCTGCAGAACAGCAGCATTATATATTTGTGTTTTCACGGATGAACGATCTGAAGCGGATTCTTTTCCGCGACGTAGCCACTTCACTGCGCTCGTTCAGAATGACATCGGCGTTGTGACGAGAGAAGCAACTGTGTTGTATTTCGTTCACAGCCGCGGTGACAAGCGAAGT
>JAEZIW010000035.1 GCA_023436525.1 Bacillota bacterium
ACAGGGCTTATTCCATTAACAATTTTCCCTACAGAAGATAAAGAAATGGAGACTAAATGGAAATCACAGCATCCAGCATGGAGATTTATTCGAATTATAGATTTACTCAGCAAATCGCAAGAAGCAATTGTCAAAATAACTCCTGCAAATTACAAAGAACAGTTTTTGCCATACTGCAAAGCCATAACTGATTTGTGCGGTTTCCTTGACATCGAGGTTTCTATGCAAAGGGCAGGTAAATATAGCATTGATCGCCAAAATACCACAAATGCTAAAAATAATTATAATTTACCTCGGTTAAATGATTTGGTTAAAGCTGCTAAAATAAAAAAAGAAAATCCTTGGTTTCTATGTTTTCCTCTATTCGCTACAAACGATCTGTGGGAGACAGTACAAGACCTTGGTCCATATATTTATAATATAGGAGAAAACCTTCACTTTGCTTGTAGAGATAATGTAAATCTTGAAGTGGAAACATTATCAGAATTACATCTTCAAGCTTTAGCAAAGCAAATCATCGGCATACAATCACCATATAAAGTTGGACTAAGTAGCTTACAATGCGGATTCGCATATTACGGTGTAAGCGGTTGCAATTTTTTAAACAATGGTTATTGTAAAGGTTGCGTACAAAGCGAAAGTTTATTTATTCCAGCCATTTGTAATGGGGATATCACTAAGGTTAATCAGTGTTCTTTCGGTTCTTTTCTTCATTCAATTAATATTACAGATAAAATGCTTAAAATAGACTTTACTAAGAAACTGGATGTGAAACAATTGTTTTCTTCTTATCAAGGTAATCCTTTCTCAGATGAAGACAATTCAATGGTATTCGGCAGCTATTTTTATGGAAGATAACCAGAAAAAGAAAGAATGCTTTAGATTTCTACATGCCTTAAGGCTAGAAATCTAGAGAGTAAATACTATAAATAGGTTTGCTTTTGTAATTTGCAACTTCCCACAATGTTTATTATACGAATTGTAGTTACCATCTTAAAATTCTCATCTACATAATGATTAACTGATTTCTTGACGGCACATTGGCCGTCTTTTTTTATACCCATTTTTCAGAAAGGAGAATAATGAATTGGCAAGCAAACTACGACGAATATCCGAATTAATGGAGCAGACTGTTAATCGGATAACGGACAAACCTCGTACATGGGCAGATTTCCTGCAAACCGCAGCCCGCCTCTATAAATATCCGTTTGAGGAGCAAGTCCTCATTTACGCTCAACGCCCGGATGCCGCCGCCTGTGCTTCCATTGAGTTTTGGAACAAGCATATGCGTCGCTGGGTGAACCGAGGCGCGAAGGGAATTGCCCTCATTGATGACAGCTCGGGTAGAATGACACTCAGCCATGTCTTCGATGTGTCGGATACGCATAGTCTGGAGCATATTCCGTTTCACCTGTGGGAAATGAAGCCAGCTTATCAGGATCAGGTGATTGAGGAACTGTCCCACCAATTCGGCGATACGGATGAAACGACCATCGGCTTTGAAAGACAACTTAGTGATATTATCCATAATGCCATTCAGGACAACATGGCGGATTACCTCGCCGAGCTTTTAAACGGGAGGGACGGCAGTTATCTGGCTGATTTAGACGAACTAAACGCTGGTACCGTGTTCCGTGAAGCGCTGGCCGACAGCGTATCCTACATGGTGTTTAGTCGGTTGGGGCTGGATATAAAAGCATTACCCGAGGACCTGTTCAAGGATATTTTCAACTTCAATACGTTCGATACAATTATGCAGTTGGGAGGCGCGACCAGCGATATATCTGAAATGGTGCTGCGTCAGATCGAGCGCACCATCAAGGGCATTGAAAAGCAGAAGCGCGACAGACTTGCAAAGCCAGATTATCTGATGGACAATATAAGCAGAGATGAAGAAAGGAGCGGTGAACGTGGAGATCACATACACACAGAGGGGAGATTACCTTATACCCGACCTGACATTGGGCGAACCGGAGACACGCCCCTTCGGCAAATACGGGATGCTGAGGAAGTCATTTCTCAAGAGCCACAGGAAAGGGACATACGCAGGGATGCTGCTGTCCGAGAAGCTGGACAGCCACTTGGCGGAGATCGATCAGACGGCGCGAGAGCAGATGAAAGCGGTTATGGTACAGATGGCTCAGGAACAGGGCGTGACGGAAACTCTGAAAGCCGAAGACCCGATGAAATGGACGGGGCTCATGAACATGATCAAGCTCCAGGCGGAGGAAACGGTACTTCAGGGCCTCATCTACAGCTAGCCCTATTCCCAACAGAAGAAGAACAGATCGAGGCGATTAAACAGGCAGAGGTGGAAAGAACCTCTGCCTTTTCTATATCACAGGCTGATATCGACGAGATCCTGATAAGGGGCAGTGGTGTTGCAGACGGTAAATACCGCATATATCAGTACTTTATGGAGCCACGTTCGCTACAGGACAAAGCCGCGTATTTAAGGCAGGAATATGGCATTGGCGGACGCAGCCATGTGCTGAAAGATGCAGACCATAGCTGGGAAAACCACGATGGTAAGGGCATCAAGCTCACCAGAGGTTCGTTGCTTAGCCCTGATGCGGAAATCCTGCTAACGTGGAACCGTGCAGCGAAGCGCATCGGTGAACTAATTGCCACAGACCGTTATCTCTCGGATGCAGAAAAAGCTCATCTGCCGATCTATCAAGAGGAACAACAAACCCGTGACGAACTGCGGGAAGCTGCAGAAAACATGACGGATACGCGCCATGACGCGCAATACCGTTATGCCCTTGGCGATACCGTCCACATCGGTGTGAGAGAATACATAGTCATCGGATATGACGAAGATACCGTTACCTTAAACGACGAGAAATTCCCGCTGCTGTCCAAGGAGATGCCCCGTGTAGAGTTTGACCGCCGTTTGCGAGAGAACCCGCTCAACGACGGCCTTATCGTACAGGATGTTAAGCGCGAAGTCGTGGAGGAAGCAGAACCAGCCGGGGAAAAGAATGTACTTGAGATCGGTACAGAGCTGACCCTTGACGGACGTCGCTTTGTGATCGACAGCGTGGATAACAAGTGGGATAAGGTCAGCTTGCGGGACGTAACCTTCGCGGACGCATCGGGTTTCCCTATCTTCCGTTCCGAAAGCATTGCCTTTGTGCAATATGCGCTTGAGCATCAAGAACCTGATCTGCCAGAGCAACAGCCTGCCGAAGTCAAACTGAAAAGCATTGTTCTGGACTTTACCCAACCACGTATTGAAAAGCATAATTTTCGTATTACAGATGACAGGCTCGGCCACGGTGGTGCGAAAACGAAATACGGGTTCAACATTGGCGCCATCCGCACCTTACAAGCCATTGAAGCAGAAAACCGAATGGCCACCGTGGATGAACAGGACGTCTTATCAAGGTATGTGGGCTGGGGTGGAATCCCGCAGGCGTTTGACGCAGAAAATGCCTCCTGGTCAACTGAATTCGTCGAGCTGAAAGGCTTGCTCTCCGAAGATGAGTACGAATCGGCGCGCAGCTCCACACTAAACGCGCATTATACATCGCCCATCGTTATCAAGGCCATCTATCAGGCTATTGAAAACATGGGCTTCAAGAAAGGCAACGTGCTGGAACCTGCCTGCGGCATCGGAAACTTTTTCGGTCTTGTGCCGGAGAGCATGACTGGAAGCAAGCTATACGGTGTGGAACTGGACAGCATCACAGGGCGTATCGCCAAGCAGCTTTACCAATCCGCAAACATTGCCGTGCAGGGCTATGAAGAGGCGAATCTCCCGGACAGTTTCTTTGATCTAGCCATTGGCAATGTGCCGTTCGGCTCCTACGGCATCGCGGATAAGCGATACGACAAGAACCACTTCCTGATCCACGATTATTTCTTCGCCAAGACTCTGGACAAGGTCAGACCGGGCGGTATTATTGCGTTCATTACAAGCAAGGGAACGCTGGATAAGCGCAACCCCGCGATACGCAAATACATCGCGCAGCGTGCCGACCTGATTGGGGCAATACGTCTTCCAAATAACGCGTTTACCGCTAACGCGGGTACGCAAGTCACATCGGATATCATATTCCTACAGAAGCGCGACCGTCCCATCGAAACCGATCCGGACTGGGTGCATCTTACCCAGACCGAGGACGGCATTCCCATTAACAGCTATTTTGCGTCTAACCCCGACATGATGCTGGGGACAATGGCGTTTGACGACATGATGTACGGTAATCAGAGTGAAACCACCTGTATACCCTTTGAGTGTGCTGATCTGGCCGACCAGCTGAGAATTGCCATTGAAAACATCCATGCGGAGCTATCCGATTATGAGCGGGATGAGCTGGAAGAAAACGAAACGGAGTCCATTCCAGCCGACCCGGACGTGCGCAATTTCAGTTTCGCGCTGGTGGATGGACAGATTTATTACCGCGAAAACTCGCGTATGATCAAGATTGAGGTTTCCGTCACAGCAGCAAACCGGATACGGGGCATGATTGAGCTGCGCGACTGCACTCGCCGACTTATCGAATACCAGCTGGAGGGTTACCCAGACGAAGCCATCCAGCGCGAGCAGCAGAACTTGAACAAATTGTATGATGGTTTTACAGCGCAATACGGCCTGATCAACAGCCGCGCCAACGACATGGCGTTCTCAGATGACAGCTCGTATTGCCTGCTTTGCTCTCTTGAGTTAATCGACGAGAACGGCGAACTGGAGCGCAAGGCGGACATGTTTACCAAGCGTACCATCAAGCCTCATACGGTTGTGACCTCGGTGGACACGGCCAGCGAAGCGCTCGCGGTATCCCTTGCGGAGAAAGCTCGCGTGGATCTCCCGTACATGGCAAATCTGGCAGGACTGTCCGAGGAACAGATTGAAGAAGAGCTTCGAGGTGTCATCTTTCGGGACTTTGGCAACGTGGAACCCGAAAATGTACCACGCGCCTTTTTTCAGACTGAGCGGTTTCCGCTGGTCACGGCGGATGAATACCTGTCAGGCAATGTGCGCCAAAAGCTGAAGCAGGTACGTGGGCTTGTTAGTATCCTGCCTGTTGAACAGGCTGAAAAAATGCAGTCAAATGTAGCAGCATTGGAATCAGTGCAGCCCCAGGACCTGACGGCAGGTGAAATCGATGTTCGACTCGGCGCGACATGGTTGCCGCAGGAGGACATTCAGCAGTTTGTAACTGATTTCTTAAAGCCAAGTTACTATGCCGAATGCCGGATCAAAGTCCACTATTCCCCTTATACAGCGTCCTGGAACGTTGAAGGGAAAAAAGCTGATTACGACGGCGTGCTGGCTAACATCACCTACGGGACAGAACGCATCAATGCCTACCAGATTATCGAACAGACGCTCAACCTTAAGGATGTCCGAATATTCGATAAGAAGATCGACGCGGACGGCAAAGAGGTGCGTGTGCTGAACCGAAAGGAAACCACGATTGCGCAGCAGAAACAGCAGCAAATCAAGGACGCATTCCGCGAGTGGATATGGAAAGATCATAACCGGCGCGAACGGCTTGTCCAGCTTTATAACGAGAAGTTCAACAGCATCCGGCCACGTGAGTACGATGGGAGCCATCTAAAGTTTACCGGCATCAACCCGGAGATCACGCTGAGACCCCATCAAGTCAATGCCATTGCGCACATTCTGTACGGAGGCAATACCCTGCTGGGGCATGTTGTCGGCGCGGGAAAGACGTTCGAAATGGTCGCCGCAGCGATGGAGAGCAAGCGTCTTGGGCTGTGCAGTAAGAGCTTGTTTGTTGTGCCGAATCATCTGACCGACCAGTGGGCGGCTGAGTTTCTGCAGCTTTACCCCAGCGCCAACATTTTGGTTGCAACCAGAAAGGATTTTGAAACACGAAATCGCAGGAAGTTCTGCGGCAGAATTGCAACCGGCGACTACGACGCAGTGATTATCGGCCATAGCCAGTTTGAGAAGATACCTATGTCCATCGAGCGGCAAAAGGCCACGCTGCAGGAACAGCTCGACGAGATTGTTATGGGTATTTCAGACGCTAAGGCTTCCAAAGCAGAACGGTTTACGGTCAAGCAGCTTGAAAAGACAAGGAAGGCCATTAAGCTCAAGTTGGACAAGCTCAACGATACCAGCCGTAAGGATGATGTGGTGACGTTCGAGGAACTCGGTGTGGATCGTCTATTTGTGGATGAGGCGCATAACTTCAAAAACCTATTCCTCATAACGAAGATGCGCAACGTCGCCGGTTTCGCGCAAACGGAAGCGCAGAAATCCTCTGACCTCTTTATGAAGTGCCGGTATCTTGATGAGCTGACCGGCGGGCGCGGGGTGGTGTTCGCAACGGGTACGCCGATCAGCAATTCCATGACTGAGCTTTACACCATGCAGCGGTATTTGCAGTATGAGACGCTGCGCAGCCAAGGCTTGCAGCACTTTGACGCATGGGCATCGACGTTCGGCGAAACGGTGACGGCCATTGAGCTTGCGCCCGAAGGCACGGGCTACAGGGTAAAAACACGGTTCGCGCGATTCTATAATTTGCCAGAGCTGATCAGCATGTTCAAGATGGTCGCCGATATCCAGACCGCAGACATGCTCAATCTGCCCGTACCGGAAGCAGAGTATCATAACGTGGTGATTAAGCCGAGCGAGCATCAGCGAAACATGGTGGCAGAGCTGGCCGAGCGCGCGGAAAAGGTACGTAACGGCATGGTGGATGCGACCGAGGATAATATGCTGAAAATTACGAACGACGGGCGCAAGCTGGCACTGGATCAGCGCCTGATCAGCGAGCTGTTGCCGGATGACACGGACAGTAAGGTCAGCGCCTGTGTGAACAACATCTACCGCCTGTGGGAACAGAACAGGGACAAGAGGCTAACACAGCTGGTGTTCAGCGATCTTTCGACGCCGCACTACGACGGCAGTTTTAATGTGTACGACGATACTAAGCGTAAACTAATTGAAATGGGTGTACCGAAAGATGAGATCATGTTTATCCACGATGCGAACACGGAGATACGAAAGAGCGAGCTATTTGCCAATGTCCGTAAGGGCAACGTCCGTATCCTGCTGGGCTCCACTTTTAAGATGGGTGCGGGGACGAATGTGCAGAAAAGGTTGGTGGCCGAGCATCACCTGGACGTACCGTGGAGGCCCTCGGATATCGAACAGCGCGAAGGTCGCATTATCCGTCAGGGCAACGACAACAAACAGGTGCATGTTTTCAGGTACGTCACCGAGAACACATTCGACTCGTATATGTGGCAAACCATTGAGAACAAGCAGAAGTTCATATCACAGATCATGACCAGCAAGAGCCCCGTGCGCAGTTGTGAAGACATCGACGAAACCGCGCTCTCTTATGCCGAGGTCAAGGCACTGGCCACCGGGAATCCATATATCAAGGAGAAGATGGACCTCGATATTCAGGTGGCACGGCTGAAGCTGCTGAAGGCGAGTCATCTAAGCCAGCGGTATGCGATGGAGGACAATCTGCACAAGTATTTTCCTTCTCAGATACTGCAGACCGAAGAACGTATCCGTGGATATGAGCAGGACATCGCCCGATTAGATAAATTTGCGCTGAAGGATGATCAGAAGTTTTCGCCCATGACAATAGGCGGAATTCAGTATGTTGAAAAAGAGTTCGCAGGTAAGGCGCTGCTGGACGCATGTAAAGCCAAGACTTCGCCGGAGCCTGCAGCGATTGGTGAATATCGCGGTTTCACACTGGTACTGTCCTTTGATACGTTTTCAAAGGCATTTCAGTTAACGCTAAAAAACGAACTCAGCCATTCGATCATCTTAAGCAGTGATGTGTATGGAAACATATCGAGAATAGACAATGCTCTGTCAGGGCTGCCAGAAAAAATGGAGATATGCAAACGTGGCTTGGAGGATTTACTTCGACAGGTGGAAGAGGGCAAACAGGAGGTCGAAAAGCCGTTTACGCAGGAAGAGGAGCTGTTAGAAAAAGCCGCAAGGCTGGCCGAGTTGGACGCATTGCTCAACATGGACAAAGGCAACTCGGAAATGCTTGATGGCGATCCGGAGCAGGAGGATGACAGGGAGATAGACTATATATCACGTTAAGATTATTGATCATTTCGTTAAGGGCACCGGAGCAATTCGGTGCTCTTTTTCTTACAAGGAGTTGATTATGGCAAAGAACACGACACAGAGTTATGTCAGCAGAGAACAGATTGAACAGGCAAAACTAATGGACTTGCTTTCATATCTGAAAACTTATGAGCCGGATGAACTGGTTCGAATCAACTCGGACGCTTACACCACTCGTACACACGACAGCCTGAAGATATCAAACGGCAAATGGTGCTGGTGGTCACGAGGTATTGGCGGCAGAAGCGCGCTGGATTATCTCATTAAGGTTCGTGGTATGGAGTTTGTAGAAGCTGTTCAGCACGTATGTGGCTGTACGCGATATAGCCCATTGCCGCCTGTGTATACAGTGAAACCACCGAAAAAGCCGCCGTTTGTTCTGCCAAAGCCCTCTGCCAATAATGAACGTGTGCTGCGATACCTGACCAGTCGCGGCATTGACCTAGATATATTGGCGTACTGCATCAAAACGGAACGGCTGTATGAGGACGAAAACCACAACTGCGTCTTCGTGGGATTTGACGGAAACGGTCAAGCGAAATACGCCATGTTGCGTAGTTCAAGCCCCGCATCGGTGTTTCTGAGGGAGGCAGATAGCAGCGATAAACGGAACGCTTTTGCTCTGCCGTTCCATCAAGATGCGGACACGGTGTATCTGTTTGAAAGCGCCATTGATCTCCTATCATTCGCCACATTGCAAAAGAACGCATGGAAGGACTTAAATTACCTCTCTCTGTCGGGCGTTTACCAACCCAAAAAAATAATCGCTGAAACTCCTCTGCCTGCTGCCCTAGCGCAACATCTACATGATTATCCCTATGTACGCCATATTGTCCTGTGCCTCGATAATGACGAGGCAGGCAGAATAGCTGCGCATACGATTTGCGCTTTACTGCCGGAGCGCTATATTACGAAGCTGTTATTGCCGGTTAAGGGCAAGGACTATAACCACCAGCTTCAGATTGAGAAAGGGATATCGCCAGCCATCCGTATGCGGGGCGAGCCCGAAAGATAATAAAAAAATTAAAGGAGAATTTTGAATGAATGTGTTAATTGTTGAACCCATGAAGAAACCGTATATGAAGGACATTGACTCTGGTCTACATTCCTTGCAGCGGGAGGTGGGCGGGTACATCGAGGCGATATATCCGTATGAAGATTTGGTAGGGCTGGTTTGTAACGAAGAAGGAAAAATGGAAGGACTGCCGCTTAACCGCGCCATCTATAGTAAAAGCGGCGAGATGGTGGATATCATCGCTGGCACATTTCTCATCGTGGGATTGAGTGAGGATAACTTTTCGGAACTGTCCAGTGAGTTGGCCGAAAAATATGCAAAGCTGTTTGAATCGCCGGAACTGTTTTACTCGATGAACGGGCGAATTGAGGTGCAGAAGGGGGAAGCAACGGTGACTGAGCCTGCACCGAAAGAAGCAGAGCAACAGGATGTGTCAAAGTCTATGAATGAAAGCTCCACGGGTACGTACTCATCTCAACGACAATTTTTAATCTATCAGCTAAAGCGCTCAGATGATCTGCATGGTATCCGGTTTGAATCTTACGATTACCTCCAGAAAAACGGTTTCAAATGCGATATCCGTAATTACAATTTGGTCTATTCCGGTGATTTGAAGCCCAATGAAACGCTGGAGAATTTGTTCTATAAGTTCAATATGGAGCGTCCGGAGGATTTCAAAGGGCATTCACTGTCGGTAAGCGACGTGGTCGTTGTTAAAGAACGAGGGAAAAGCACTGCGCATTATGTGGATAGCATTGGATTCAAACAAGTTGATCACTTCGAAAAAAGCTCTGTTAGAACACCGGAGAGTCGAAATGCTCGTGACATTGAGAGGTGATTTCTTTCCCGGCAGGTATGTTGGTGGGCAGCTCTGCTGTCTACTACCAAGCACTGAATTTGTGTGACCACAAATTCGCTTGTAAGGGAGACCCTTAAACCCCAGCTGAAAAGGAGGTGAATTTATGAGGAAGCGCGCGCATCGCATATGGGCGCATCTTTCTGATGACGAATTTGAAGCGCTCCGTTGCAGCGTTAAAAAGTCCGGTTTATCGCAGGAGGCGTATCTGCGCGCGCTCATCAAAGGTCGTGTACCGAGACAGCCGCCGCCTGCTGACTATTACGCCATGATGAAGGAGCTTCGCGCTATCGGCAACCGCATCAATCAGATAGCAGCAAGAGCAAATGCTGTTGGCTTTATCGATGCCGAACTATATGAAAGATATGTGCGCGAACTGCACGAGGCAATTCTGCGGATACAGGCGGCGGTCGTACTGCCGGAAAGGATATGACATGGCAACTACAAAGATATGGGACGTGCGCGGTTGGATTGGCAAGGTAATCCGATATGCGGAAAACCCCGATAAAACGGAGAACCCCGAATGGAGTACTGCTGATTGTGAGCAACTGCAAGATGTCATGGAATACGCCATGCAGGATGCAAGCGAACGCGGCCTGGTCGATGTATTGGAATACGCGGCGGCAGATTTTAAGACAGAGCAGCGACATTTTGTATCAGGCATCAACTGTAACGTAGAGATCGCGCGACAGCAGATGATACTTACAAAAAAGCAATGGGATAAGGAGGGCGGCATCGTCGCCTATCACGGGTATCAGAGCTTTGCTTCAGGTGAGGTTACGCCCCAAGCTGCACATCGTATCGGTGTGGCGCTAGCAGAAAAGTTGTGGGGTGATCGCTTTGAGGTCATCGTGGCCACACACCTGAACACCAAATGCGTTCATAATCATTTCGTTATTAACTCGATATCATTCAAGGACGGCTTGCGGTATTACGACAATAAAGCAAGTTACACACTCATGCGGCGTACCTCAGACGAGCTGTGCAGAGAAAATGCATTATCAGTTATATCCGACCCGAAATGCCGTGGCAAGCACTACGCCGAGTGGAAAGCAGAGAATGAAGGACAGCGCACGTGGCGAAGTGCTATAAGCGAGGATGTAGATCAGGCTGTTTTGGTGTCAATGAGTTTTCAGGCGTTTATTCGCAGCATGAAGGAGAAGGGTTATGAGGTTGTCACCAGCGGCAAATACATGAAGGTGCGTCCGCAGGGCAAGGAGCGGTTTGTACGGCTTCACACACTTGGCGACAACTATACCGAGGAAGCCATTAAGCAGCGCATTCTCAAGCAGAGCATGCCGAAACGACATCCAAAAACTACTCCGCCCACTATCAAACGCGTAAAGGTTCGTGGAGATTTCAGGCTCTCTCGTGTCACATGGAAGGGGCTTCGAGCACTATACTTCTACTACTTATATAAGCTTCGAGAAGCACAGCGCCAGTCCGCAGGCAATGTGCCTTTTTTATTGCGCGAAGATTTACGACTTATGGACGCTATCTCGGAGCAGGCAAAATTTCTGCATAGGCATGGGATTGATACCGAGGAACAACTCAATAGTCTTCGGGAAAACACAGAACGGCAGGTTGCTACTCTAACCTTCGAACGCAATGCGTTGTTTAAAGAGAAGCGCCGCACATACGTCTTTGAGGATCGCATAGGGATAATTGGTAAGCAAATTAACGACCTATCCATAAAACTCAAATTGCTTAGGAAGGACTTGAAACTTTGCGATACTATTTTGGAACGATCAGTGGTGATAGCGGAGAAGCAGGCGCATTTGAGGCAACGACAGCTAGATAACAAAGGAAAAAAGAGCCCAGCTATATCAAAGATACCTTTTTTCGATTTCAAATCAAGGGGTTAGGATTATTATGTCGAATATAGGTAAATATGCTTTGTTTGAAGGGGTATATAAGATTATCATGTATTATCCAGAGATAATAACGCCTATTATTAAAGTAACCGAATCATGCAATTACACATGCAAGTTCTGTCATTATTCAAATAATGGTCCTAATAAGTTCATGAATATTGATTTATGTAAAGAAATAATTCTGCAATCAGTAATGTATAATTCATCATGCGGAAAAAACGTTATTAAGATTATATTTCATGGTGGTGAACCTCTCTTATGTGGTCTCGATTACTTTAATGAAATAGTTCAATTTGAAAAGGAGTTATGTAGAAATAAATATAAAGGTTTTTCGATATCTAATGGAATACAAACTAATGGATCACTTATTAGTAATGAGTGGCTAGAATTTTTTAAGAATAATGACTTTAATGTTGGATTCAGTTTTGATGGCGATGAAAGTCTTAACTTTCATTACTCAGATAAAAAGGAAAGTTTAAATAAAGTAATTTTGAACTATAAAGAGTCGAGTAATATATTGAAATGTGGAATTTTAAGTGTCATTACAAATGAGCATATTAATCGAAGTAGTGAGTTTTTTAACTTTTTAATATCAAACAATATACATCAATTAGGCCTTTGTTTTTGCTTTAATGAAATAAATAACTTAAGCATATCAAATAATGGCCTTAGTAAATTTTTATTAGAATTATTTGATCTTTATTTTTATGGTGATTATAAAATAAATATAAGAGAATTCAGGTGTATAATTGCCAAACTGCTTAAAAAAGATGTGAGTTTATGTTCTATGAATGAAAGAAAGAAGTGTGGATCTTATTTAACGTTTGATTCTATAGGTAATGTATTTTTTTGTGATATTGCATTCGATAAAGCAAAAGCAATTGGAAATATGGATAATAGCTCAATATCAGAAATTATAATGAACGATAAGTATCAAATTGAAAGAACTACTTGTATGAATAATATAAAAAATTGCGAATCAAATTGTAATCTGTTTTATATTTGCGGTGGTGGTTGCTATCGACAAGATATAATAATTGATGGAAAAGCACAAAACTATTTCTGTGATTGTTATAAAGAAATCTATAGCAATATAGAAAAAAAGGTTAACCATATGATGTCACACTATAAGATATAACAAGCAAAAAGAATGAGTTAATATCCATATATTTAATATTTTAATATGCCTATTGAAAAAAATAATTTAGTATTATATTATACTTAATATAGTTTTTACCACTAATATAATTCCATGTAAGAGGTGATAGAATGATTAACGGAACAGTGATTGAAAAAGAACCTGTTAATCTATATGAAGAAAAGACAGACATATCAACACAGTCAAATGGATTTTCTATTATTAAAGAATTAATGAATGATAATGTCCGCTCTGATCAATGGCAAGAGTATAGTGATTACACAGATTGGATTGATAAATGGTAAAACATTTTTAATCTAAAGTAATGGTCAGAAATAAAAAATTATTTCACTAAGGCACAATCCAATTAAGACGTTTATTATTGAACGTCTTTTTTTATTTCTAAAACTACAGAAAGGAGTGATGTTAATGACTCAAACAGGAGATGCGGCAGAACAGGTCGTCAGTATGGCGACTAATCTGACCGTAAAGGGGATTGAGGTAGCGACCAATCTCGCAGGCAAAGCCGCATTGTCGCTTGCCACATTCCTCATCGCGGCACTGAAGGACCAGAAGCGCACCAAGGGTAAGACGCGTATGCAGGCGTTCAACGGCAAGCCGACCAAGGTATTCGTCATCAAGACGAGCGAACTCAAACGCTTTGCGGAGGAAGCGCGAAAATATGGTGTGTTGTATGCCGCCGTGGTAAACCGTAAGCAGCCGGACGGCTTGTGCGACATCGTGGTGAACGCCAACGACGCGGCCAAGGTCAACCGCATCGCTGAGCGGTTCGCACTTTCCACCGTGGATGTGGAGAAAATCCGTGAGGATATCAAGAAGGCACGGGAAACTAAGGCAAAGCCCGATGCTGAAAAGGAACGCACTGCCCCGCCATCCGAAAAGACCGGACATACCATGGACGAGAGCATGCTGGATGAACTGCTGAACGGCCCAAAGAAGACAGAGCACAAGCAGCCCACGGACATGTCAAACCCTACGAAGGCGGGGACGGAAAAATCGATTCCGTTCGTGCCTATCTTAAAAACCAAAGGAGATACCGCTGAGACCGTGCGTCCGTCTGTGCGCCGACAAATCAAAGAAATTAGGAATGAGCGACAGCAAAAGAGTTCCCCTGTCAAGGACAAGACACGACAGACCACTCACCAGCAGCCTGCGCGAAGCAGGAAAAATAAGAATTCATCGAAAGGACGGTAAACCACATGGAGAACTTCGACAATTTGTTTGAGAACCAAAGCTCAGGATTCAACAATGACCAGCCATTTGACAAGGAAGCCTGGGCGCAGCGTAAGCAGGCGGAACGTGCAAAGCTTTACGAGGCCATCGATGGTATGACGGACTTAACGTTTTCCAGCACCAAAACACTTTCTGATTATCTCGGTATGCAGTCGCGGCTCGGAAGGATAAGCGTGGCCAATACACTGCTGGTGCTGGCTCAGAAGCCGGATGCCACATATGTCATGAGCTTCGATGATTGGCACCAGCGCGGGCGCTCCGTCAAGCGTAACGAAAAAGCCCTCATGGTGCTGGAAGCCAACGGCGAATATCAGCGCGAGGACGGTACAACGGGAACCAGCTTTGATGCAAAGAGCGTCTTCGATGTATCGCAGACGCAAGGCAAGCCGTTGCGCGAACGCGAGCAAGCATCCCTTCGCTCAAAGCTCAAGGCGCTGGTGACGGATACGCCTGTTCCCATCAATGTGACCGATTCGGTTTCACAGGATATTGGGGCGCTGTATTCGGATAAGGACAACACAGTCTATGTCGCCCGCAACATGGATGGCGAAGCGCTGTTTGCCCATATTGCCTGTGAAATGGCCCACGCCGAAAACACGACCGACGAGCCGTCACGAGATGCCTTCATTTCAAGCTGCGCGGCGGATATCGTCTGCCGTCGATATGGTATCTCATATACCTCATCAAATGAACAGATACCCGACAGCGTAATAAGACTGGATACCGCCAGCAAGCGAGCGGTGCTGGGCCGTATCCGCGAAGCCGCCTGCGATATCATGGAGCGCGTAGACAGGAACCTGTACGCCGAGCGGCAGCAGCAGAAAAACCAGCCGGAGAGGTGATGCAGATGGAGGACAAACGCGTCATCGAGGTGGACGAGTACCAGCAGCGCCTCATTATCGGTTCGCTCAATGAAACGCGCAACGAGCTGGTGGCACAGGGACGTGACACCGACTTTGTGGATGAAACGCTACTCGACGTGATGGACGCACCCACCCGGAAGGAGAGAAAACGAAATAAGGAATTAGAGCGATGAATAAACCAAATACGAATAAAACGAGCCTGGTCCTTTGGGGCCTTGGTCTTCTCCCTGTGGTGTGGGCGGCGTCAATCGTCGCTCCTTTTTTATCTCAAGGACTTTCGGGCATCATGACCGCATTCACAAACGGTATGAAAGACCCCATGGCTATATCGTGGTGTGCCGACTCGTCTAAAACCATTGCAATCTTCCTGCTGATCTACGGTTTGGGTATCGGCATCTATTACGCCATGAAACGCAACTACCGCAAGGGCGAGGAACATGGCAGTGCTAAGTGGGGAGACCCGAAGCAGCTTTGCCGTAAATATGCGGACAAAAGCAAGTCCGATAATATCCTGCTCTCTCAGAACGTCCGCATAGGGCTGGATGGGCGCAAGCACCGGCGCAATCTCAACGTCATGGTGGTGGGTGGCAGCGGCAGCGGCAAGACGCGCTTTTATGCCAAGCCCAACGTCATGCAATGCAACACGTCGTTCGTGGTGCTCGACCCAAAAGGCGAGATCCTGCGCGATACGGGGCATCTGCTGAAGCAGCAGGGCTACGAGCTGCGCATACTCGACCTCATCCACACGGAGAGGTCGCATGGCTACAATCCGTTCATCTATCTTCGGGACGACAAAGATGTACTGAAGCTCGTCAACAATATCGTACGCAACACTACACCAAAAGGCGCGCAGAGCAACGATCCCTTTTGGGAACGCGCAGAAACGGCGCTCATGGAAGCGCTGATTCTTTACCTTGTCCACGAAGCACCACCGCATGAGCAGAACTTCCCCATGGTGATGGAGATGATCGGTGCGGCGGATGTCCGTGAGGATGACGAGGAATACGCGAGTGTGCTGGACGAGCTGTTTGAGCGGCTGGAGATGCGCGACCCGGAGCATCTGGCAGTTAAGCAGTATCACATCTTTAAACTGGCTGCTGGCAAGACAGCCAAGAGCATTCTCATCAGCCTTGGTGTGCGGCTGGAGAAGTTTAATCTACCGCAGATCGCGAGCGTGGTCAGCCACGACGAATTGGATTTCCCCACATTGGGTGAAAAGAAGGTGGCGCTGTTTGCGCTGATTCCCGACAACGATTCGTCGCTGAACTTTATTATCGGAATGCTTTACACCCAGCTCTTTCAGGAGCTTTATTACCTTGCTGACCATGTTTACGGCGGGCGGTTGCCCGTTCATGTTCACTGCGTCATGGATGAGTTTGCGAATGTGGCCTTGCCTGATGAATTTGACAAGATACTCTCCACCATGCGCTCAAGGGAGATCAGTGTCAGCATCATCCTGCAAAACCTCGCGCAGCTCAAGGCATTATTCGAGAAACAGTGGGAATCTATCGTGGGTAACTGTGATGAATTCGTTTACCTTGGCGGCAACGAACAGTCCACACATGAGTACATCAGCAAGCTGCTCGGCAAAGCGACCATCGATACCAACACCTATGGACAGAGCAAAGGCCGCAGCGGAAACTACTCGACCAACTGGCAAATCACCGGGCGCGAGCTGTATACACCGGATGAAGTGCGCATGCTCGACAACCGCTATGCGCTGCTATTCATACGCGGTGAACGCGCCGTGCAGGACGGCAAATATGACATACTGCGCCACCCGAACATCAAGCTGACCGCAGACGGTGGAATGCCGTCATATGTTCACGGCCAGATTCCCCTCGCCCTTGATATGGATGACATTCTTCTGGACGGCGATTACGCCGACTTTGAAGTGGTGTCCGACGAGGAGATCAATAAAATACTCAACAAAGAAACGGAGGAACAAAACAAATGAAGATGTCTAAAAAAACGAGGCTGCTTTTCAGCGCCTTCTGTGCCCTTGTGCTTGTGCTCTCTATCTCGGTGACGGCCTTTGCCGCCGATGACGACCCGATTAAGGTGGTGAGCAACCTGTCGGATTTCATATTCGGCCTGATTCGTGCTATCGGCCTTATCCTGCTGGCGTTTGGTATCGTGCAGGTGGGCTTGTCGCTCAAGAGCCACGATCCGTCGCAGCGCGCCAACGGCTTTCTGACTCTGGCGGGCGGCGTAATCATCACCTTCGCCAAAGAGATTCTGAATCTCATCACGGGAGGCTGATGCATATGTTCAATCTTCCGATTACAGAACCCATGCACATCCA
>JAEZIW010000081.1 GCA_023436525.1 Bacillota bacterium
GCGTACGATGGGTGAAATCAGCATGCCCATCGATAAGCCAATGGATCAGATGACGATGGGCGACGGTTTAAAATTCGTCGGCAAGAATATAACAAAGATGGGCCTGCTTAATTTTTTTAACACCATCAAGATAACTGACTATGTGAAGCTTTATAAGGAGCCGCTGCTCCAGCACGCGCTGTTGAGCGCTATTCCTGGCGACTACAACGCGAACGCGCTTGTGATGTCGATGGCGGGCATGAATATCGGCGATTCGGGCTATCCGGTGGGCGGTTCACGCGCGCTCGCCAAGCGCATGGAACAAAAGTATATGGGGTTGGGCGGAAAAGTATCGTATAACAGCCGTGTGGAAAAGATCATCATCCAAGACGGTATGGCCAAGGGTATTCGCCTTGAAGACGGTGAAGAAGTTTTCGGTGATACTGTAATATCATGCGCGGACGCCTATGCCACACTCTATAAAATGCTCGACAACAAATATACACCGGAGCTTTACCGCAATTTGTTTGAGAACCCGAAGAAGCATTATACGCCGACCTGCGCGATTGTATTTTTGGGGCTTGACTGCGACATCAAGGAAAACGGGCGCAGCGTCAATATACGCAGGGAGCAGCCTGCCAGCATCGGCGGGCAAACGATGCCTGATGTTTCCGTGATGAACTATTCTTATGATGAGACGCTGGCTCCCAAGGGAAAGACGGTTATCTGTGTGTATTATTCTGCGGAGTATGATTACTGGAAAGACGCTTATCAGGACAAGGAGCGGTATAAGCAGGAGAAGGAACGCTTAAGGCAGGATGCGATTGATACGATAATGAAGCGGTACCCGCAGGCGGAAGGAAAGATTGAGGTCACGGATGTGGTAACGCCGATGACGTATGTGCGTTATTGCGACGCGTGGCGCGGTGCATGGATGAGCTGGGGAGACAGCGGCAAAGACATTCCGCGTTACTTCCCCGGTAAGCTCGAGGGCCTTGAGAATTTTCTGCTGGCGGGTATGTGGACACTGCCGCCGGGCGGGCTGCCGGGTGCGGCCACGTCGGGCCGGTTTGCGGCGCACCGGATTACTCAGGCGCAGGGGCGCGAATTTAAAACAGAATGATGCCATACAAAGGGGAGCGGTGCAATGCCGCTCTTCTTTTTGTAAAAGGCTTCTCCTATGAGGAGAAGCTGTCGCCGACAGGCGACTGATGAGGTGTTTTTGTTGAACTTTTTTTTACACCTCATCCGGTGCTTCGCACCACCTTCTCTTCAAAGGAGAAGCCTTTTATCTCTCCATTAGGGTGCGTTGATGCATAAAAATGCCCCGTTCACGAACGGGGCATGGTGCTATCAATTGTGCTGCGGCTCAGTATTGATCCCGGTGCACCTTGTGCGAATGAAACGTTGTATGCGGCTGCGAAACGCAATCCGGATACCCGAGAGACACAACGGAAAACGGAATGATGTCATCCGGCATACCATAAATCTCGCGTACTTTTTGCATTCTTTTTTCGTGCGGGTATAGCCCCAAGTAAACGCCGCCGAGCCCTTGCGCATGTGCTGCCAGCAATATACATGTGGTGCTGTTGGCGCAGTCCTGAATGAAAAACTCGTCCGGTTTGGCTTTGTAGCCGTTCACGCGCGACAATACGAGTATGCCGAGCGGCGCTCTTTTCAGCATGCTCCAGTGTGAATCGATATGCGACACCGCTTCTTTCTTCTCAGCATCCTGCATCACGAGAAACTCCCAAGGCTGCGAATTCATCGCAGACGGCGCATACATGCCCGCTTTTAATAAGTTGTGAATCACCTCTTCGCTGACCGGTTTATCCAGATACACACGGCAGCTGCGTCTTTCCAGTATGGCGGCTAAAGCATCCATTTGCAGGTCTCCTTCTCATCGTTGTTATATGAAAAAGCTGCGTCAGTGCAGCGGTCATTTTAAATAGTAGTCGTATATAATGCGTTCAAACATGCGTGAAGGCAGTATTTTCTTCAGCACGAAGCTGAGCTTTTGATCGAATTTACCCACCCGGTATCGCAATGCGGGCTGCTTCTTTTGCAGCACGTTATAGATGAGCTCACCCACACCGGCCGGATCGCAGCCCGTTTCTTCATCGTGGGCTATCTTTTCGGTAACCTTTTTGTATTCCTGATAATATGGCGACTTTTCATCCGCAGCCCGCTTGGCATGCAAGCGGCTGGCTTTGGCGCCGTTGCGGTGATCGGTCGGCTCAATGAGGGTAACCTGTAGGCCCCATTTTTTAACCTCAAGGCTCAAGGCTTCCGAAAAGCCCTCTATCGCATGCTTGGAGGCCACGTAGGCGCTGGTAAAAGGCGTTGCCAGCAGGCCATTGATGGAACTGAAATTGATAATATGGCCGCTTTGCTGCTTTCTCATAACAGGCAGCACAGCCTGGCATGAGCGGATGACACCCAAGAAGTTGATATTCATGATGTTCTGATATTCGTCAACGGAGAGGTCTTCCGCGGCACCGAGGCATATCTGAGCCGCGCAGTTAATCAGCACATCAATTCTTCCTTCGGCAGCAAGTATGGCCGCAACGGCAGATTGAAGCGTTTCCTCGTTGGTGACATCAACATAAAGCTTTTGATAACCGGACCCGTCAGCAAAAGTGCTTTCACCCTCCTGACCCTTGAAAGACCGGGCACCGGAATATACCGTCATGCCGCCGCAGGCCAAACGTGCGGCAACAGACAACCCAATACCGCTGGAACCGCCCACAACAAAAACAACCTTATCCTTTAGCATAGCTGCATCCCTTTCAATACCAAATCGATGTATAAACAGGTCGCTCTGCGCGGCGGGCGACAGTCATGGTTTTATTTTATACAAGTCTGCTTTTAAATACAATACCGCTCTTGCTAGCCAAACATCGGCATGACACTCAGGGCAAAAAGCCCGGCACAGCAGAGAAAAGCAAGCAGCATGCCCGGGCTGCAATACACCGCCGCCTTCCCTTTGGCAAGAGAAAAAAGCCCGCGACTCATCTTCGTGCGTTTAGCATTCACGAAAAACAACACAAGTCCGGTCACAAACAGACAAAGCACGAACACCCCGTAGAGTGCTGTAACAACCATAGGGGCATCAATAATCAGCAAAGAAATCACACTGCCGAAGAAGTTGATGATCATGTGCAGAATGATTGTATAAATCACTTTGCCGGTTTTGACGAATATAAACCCAAACGCGATGCCGAGCCCGAACGCATAGAAGAACTGCGAGAAATTCCCGTGAATCAGCCCGAAAAGCAAGCCGCTGATGATAATGGCGGGCTTTTCTCCAAACGGCAGCAGTCTCGGAATCAACAGCTTGCGGAAAAACAACTCTTCGGCAACAGGTGCAAGAATCACGACAAACACCAGGTTTGCCCAAACGCCCGACCCGGATATTAAATTGAGCAGATCCTGAGACGTTGGCTGACCCGAAATGGCTTGAATAATCAGATTGATACCGGCTCCCACCCAGTTGCTCGCATACATGATGGCGAAACACACCATAATGACGATGATAAAGCGTCCCGCGCTGAGTTTCTTTTTTATGAGGGGCAGCAAAGGCATGTCCCATACAAGCAGCGCGGAGACTGGCATGGCTATCAAATAAATGGGCAGCACCAACACCGCATACATAATCCACGGATTTTGCAGATACCGCCCAAACAGCCATTGCAGCAGAAACTGCAGCGCCGTTGTGACGGCAATATTCAGCACCGCGGCAAAACCGACGCGTGAATAGGCGCTTCTTCCGTTCTTCAGGTAAAGTTCCTCCACAATATGCCCCCCTTACATGATAAAAAAACGGATGTTTCACCCGTTACCGAAACATCTTTTGATAGTATAATGCGAGCCTGACAAGACAGTTTTTATTCTATACAAAAACCAGATAAAACACAACACGAAAAACCAATAGAAGAGTAAATTACCATGACGAGACATTTGCGATAATCGCGATAAAAAGGCCCGAAATCTTTAGAATTTTGTACTTGTCCTCGGGGGTCATTGTTATATCTGCTTTTTCTTATTATCCGGCGATCCAATAGCCAACAGAAAATCCGAGAATCCCTATTATAAGAGACCCTGCTATGTAGATAAACGCGTTCAGCTTTTCTCTTTCACGAAAGAGGGTGAAGCCTTCCACCATAAACGTTGAGTATGTTGTGTAAGCACCCAAAAATCCTTCGCCAAGCAGAAGATAAGCATTGCTGGCTAAATTCATGCCGGTTACAATACCCAATAGCAGGGCGCCGGTGATGTTGACCGCAAAGGTTGCGATGGGAAAGGTGGTGTTCGCTCGCTGTGAAATGATCTTTCCCAGTTGAAAACGGGCGATTCCTCCGAAAGCGCCGCCGATGCCAATCCAAATGAGTTCCATACTTTTGTCACGTCTCTTTCATTAACGGTTATTCACGAGGCGATTTCTCAAAACCGATTCTTTTACCAATTGATGCTTCGAGCTTGCGTGCCAACATCACCCCAAGGTACGCCGCGCCAAGACCCAACAACACCGAGCCGACGATGTAGAGCCCGGCGAAAAAAAACGCTTGATGACTGATAAGCCCGACCGTTTCTTTGCATAGTGTTGAAAATGTTGTGAACGCGCCGAGCAGGCCAATGGTAACGCCGCTTCTTATATCCGGGCTTAAGTCCCATATCTCAAGCGCGGCCGATAAAATGAAAGCCAGCGCAAAAGCGCCGATGACATTAATGATCAGTGTACTCAGCGGAAAAGCACCCTCGCCGAGCGGCAGGCTCTTAATAAGGTATCGCAGGATAGCGCCGAGAAAGCTGCCAAGGCCGATAAAAATGTATTTCCTCACCGTTTCCCCTTCCTTTTTAAAAATAAAAAGCCAATGATTCTGCAGCGCGCACAGAAGTCATCAGCTTAATAGCGGTTCTGGTTGTTACCAAGGGAAACTTCATTCCCGAATATCATTCTATAGCTTATATTTTCTGCACGCTCAGTGTGGCCGGTTCACCGTTGATATCCCAGTCCTTTGTGTAGCCCGCATGCGCGGCGGTAAATTCATCGGCCATCACTTCGGCCTTAATCTCCTCCGCATTGCGCGCAATCACGCCCGTAAGCTTTTCGCTGCCGGTTACGGCAAATCGAATATGATCCATCACCTCAAAGCCCGCTTCCTTGCGCATTGTCTGAATCTTGCTGATCAGCTCGCGTACAAACCCTTCTTCGATCAGCTCTTCTGTCAGCGTTGTGTCGAGTATCACGCTCAAAGCCCCTTGGGTTTCCACCACGAAGCCGTCCTTATGAACCGGCTCAATCAGCAGATCTTCTTCAACCAGCGATACCGTCTGTCCATCCGCTTCAAATGAATAGGTTTCACCCGCGCGCACCGTGTTGACTATGGCCACCGTGTCGGCCTCGGTCAGGTGCGTCTTGATTGCGCCGAGCAGCTTGCCGTAGCGCGGTCCGAGCGTTTTGAGCTGCGGCTTTAAGTTATACGATATAAACGCCGTCACATCCGCACCGAGATGCACTTTCTTCACATTCAACTCGCCTTCCACCAGCTCGGTATACATAGCGCCGAGCGTATCCACGCCCGCAACATACATATTCGCAATCGGCTGACGGTTTTTAATCACCGCCGTGTTGCGCGCGCTGCGCCCCAGCACCACGATGTTCAGCACGGCATCCATGCTCTTTTCTAGGTCTTTATCAATCATGCCCTGATCGGCAATGGGGTAGGTGCAAAGGTGCACGCTCTCCGGCGCGGCTTTATCCACGCTGCGCACGATGTTCTGATACATCGTTTCCGTCATGAACGGGATGAACGGCGCGGCAAGGCGGCACAGCGTTTCCAGCACGGTGTACAGCGTTAAGAACGCGTCGGATTTGTCCTGCTCCATGCCGGGGGCCCAGAAACGGCCGCGGCAGCGACGCACATACCAGTTGGAAAGCTCGTCCACGAACTTGTCCATTTCGCGCGCGGGCTCGGTCAGTCGGTACTCGTCTAGGTGCTTGCTGACCGTTTGTATCAGCGTGTGAAGGCGCGAAAGTATCCACTTGTCCATCACGTTATCAAGCTTAAGCGTGTGCTTTGTCGGGTCGAAATCGTCGATATCCGCATAAAGCACATAGAATGCGTACGTGTTCCACAGCGTGCCCATAAACTTGCGCTGTGCTTCCGATACGGCATCCGCATAGAAGCGGCTCGGCAGCCAAGGCATGCTGCCCGCATAGAAATACCAGCGCACCGCATCGGCACCCTGATTGTCAAGCACGGTCCATGGGTCTACCACGTTGCCCTTGTGCTTGCTCATCTTCTGGCCGTCCTTATCCTGCACGTGCCCGAGCACGATGCAGTTTTCAAACGGGTTTTTCTCAAACACGAGCGTGCCGATGGCGAGCAGTGTATAGAACCAGCCGCGCGTTTGGTCGACCGCTTCGCTGATGAAGTCGGCCGGGAAGCGCTTCTCGAATTCTTCCTTGTTTTCAAACGGGTAATGCCACTGGGCAAACGGCATCGAGCCGGAATCATACCAGCAGTCGATCACCTCGGAGACGCGTTTCATCACGCCGCCGCACTGCTCGCATTTTATTGTGACCGCATCGATGAACGGCTTATGCAGCTCAAGCTCTTCGGGCACGTTCTGCCCTTTTTCTTTGAGCTCCGCGATCGAGCCGATCACGGTATGGTGCCCGCATTTGCACTGCCAAACGGGCAGCGGTGTGCCCCAGTAGCGTTCGCGCGAAAGCCCCCAGTCAATCACGTTTTCGAGGAAGTTGCCCATGCGGCCTTCCTTAATATTATCGGGCAGCCAGTTGACTGCGCGGTTGTTTTGCATCAGAAGGTCTTTCACGGCGGTCATCTTGATGAACCATGTGCTGCGCGCGTAATACAGCAGCGGCGTATCGCAGCGCCAGCAGAACGGGTAGCTGTGCGCATACGCTTTGGCGTAAAGCAGCAGCCCGCGATCCTTTAAGTCCGCAACGATCTTCGGGTCGCCGTCTTTCACAAACACGCCCGCCCACGGCGTTTCCGCCTTGAAGCGGCCTTGCTCGTTCACCATCTGCACGAAAGGCAGGTCGTATTTGCGGCCCACGCGCGCGTCGTCTTCGCCGAAGGCGGGGGCGGTGTGCACAATGCCTGAGCCGTCCGTCAGCGTCACGTAGTCGTCGACGGTTAAGAACCATGCTTTTTTGTCTGCCGCGCCGAAGTCGTACAGCGGTTCATATTCCTTGTATTCAAGGTCTTTGCCTTGATATTGCTCAATCGCCTGTTTGGCTTCGCCGAGCACCGTTTCCACCAGCGCCGCCGCCATGATCAGGTATTCGCCTTCGTGCTGTACCTTCACATACGTTTCGCGCGGGTTCACGCACAGCGCCACGTTAGACGGCAGCGTCCACGGTGTCGTCGTCCAGGCGAGAAAATACGTATTGTCCTCGTTCTTGGCTTTGAACTTGACGAATACCGATTCTTCTTCAACGTCCTTATAGCCTTGCGCCACCTCGTGAGACGACAGCGCCGTTCCGCAGCGCGGGCAGTAAGGCACCACCTTGTGGCCCTTGTACAGCAGGCCTTTATCGGCCACCTGCTTGAGTGACCACCAGACGGATTCGATATAGTTGTTGTCATAAGTGATGTACGGATGCTCCATGTCGGCCCAGAAGCCCACGCGCTCGCTCATGCGTTCCCAATCGCCCTTGTATTTCCAAACGCTCTTTTTACAC
>JAEZIW010000101.1 GCA_023436525.1 Bacillota bacterium
TATCCAAACGGCGCGTTCTTAACACAGACGCTCGGGTTTACATCGGTAGACGGCAACGGTTTGGAAGGGCTCGAAGCGTATTTTGATAAGTACCTGTCGGGGCAGAGCGGCAAAATTGTCTCGGAAGCCGACAGAGACGGCCGGGCGGTACCGCTCGGAGAACAGGCCTATATCGCGCCGATTGACGGCTATAACGTGGTGCTGACAGTAGACGAAGTGATACAAAGCTTTCTTGAAAAATCGCTCGAGGAAGCCATGCTGCAGCAGAACGCCAAAGGCGCCTGGGGCATCGCGATGGACCCCAAAACGGGCGGCATACTCGCGCTTGGGAGCTATCCCGATTACGACCTGAACAGCCCGCCCCGAGATGATATGGAAAAGCTCACGGAGTTGTCGCGCAACAAGGTAATTACCGACGTGTATGAGCCGGGCTCCACATTCAAAGCCGTCACCTGTGCCTCGGCGCTCGACAGCGGAAAGATAACAACAAGCAGTGAATTTGACTGCTCGGGCAGCTATCCTGTGGACGGTCAGCCGATTAAATGCTGGCGGTACCCAAGGGGCCACAGCCATCAGGACCTTTATCAGGCGGTACAGAACTCGTGCAACGTGGCTTTCATGAAGATGGGTCTAGAAATGGGCACGGAAACGTTCTACAACTATATCTACAAGTTTGGCTTCGGCCAAAACACAGGGATCACATACCCTGCCGATCAGGGCGGCATCGTCATGGCGGAGAAATATGTGCGAAACAGTGACCTCGCCCGAATTGCGTTCGGGCAATCTATAGCCGTAACACCATTGCAATTGATCTCCTCATTCAGTGCGGTGGTGAACGGCGGTTTTTTATACAAACCGATGCTGGTGAAGGGAATCACGGACAGCAGCGGAAACTATATAAAAGAGTATGAGCCTAACGTGGTGTCTCAGCCGATCAAGGCGGAAACCTCCGCGACGATGTGCAGCATACTCGAAAGCGTTGTGTCGCAGGGAAGCGGCAAGAACGCCTACATTCCCGGTTACCGGGTCGGCGGAAAAACAGGCACGGCACAGAAATACGATGAGAACCATCAGGTTATGACGGGCAAGCATATCGCGTCGTTCATCGGCTTCGCGCCTGCGAACGATCCCAAAATCGTCGTGCTGATTATCGTGGATGAGCCGAATGTGCCGATCGACTTCGGCAGCGTTGTGGCTGCGCCGTATGTCAGAAACGTGCTGAAGGATTCACTGCAGTACATGGGCGTTGAGCCTGATTTAACGCAGGTGGCCGCTCCCGCGCAGCAAACCGTACCGAATCTTGTGAATCAGGACGGAGAAGCCGCCGCAGTGGCGTTGGATGCGCTGAATCTTAAGTACATCTATAACGGCACCGGAAGCGTCACAAATATGCTGCCTGCGCCCGGCACGCTGGTAGACGAAGGGACAACAGTATGCCTCTACATGTCGATACCGGACACGACGGATTTCACGGGCAAGATTGAAGTGCCGGATTTAACGGGACTGACGATTATGGAAGCGGCTCAGAAGCTGGAAGACTGCGGGCTGACGCTCGGCATAACCGGAACAGGCAAAGCCGTTTATCAGAGTCCGGATAAAAAGACGCTTGTGGATCCGGGAACCAAGATCATGGTACAGTTCTCCGAATCGACAAACTAATGAATAATAAACAACAACAGCCCCGAAGAGCGCCGCTTTTTGGGGCGGCGTTTTTTATACGTTACATTCTTTCTGCATTGTGTTATAATCCTTGCGGAATTGTAAAATGAGTGCCATCCGCAAAAGCTTTTTCAGGGTGGACGGGAGGACAACTTATTGAAGCTGGGAGAATTGTGCGGCCAAGGAATGCGGCTGGTGGGAGACGCGCAGACCGAAATTTCAAGCTTGGCATATGATTCAAGAAAGGTGTGCAACGGAGCGCTCTTTTTCTGTATCAGCGGATACAAAACTGATGGGCACAGCTACGCGCAATCGGCCATAGACAACGGCGCGGCAGCGCTGATGGTCACACGGCCTTTGGATGTCAGTGTCCCGCAGATTGTGGTGGACGACGCCAGGCTTGCCATGGCAGCCCTGTCACGGGAATTTTACGGCAGACCGGATGCTGAGCTTAAAATGATCGGCATCACGGGCACAAAGGGCAAAACAACAACAACTTATATGATCAAATCTGTGTTGGAGGCCGCCGGTAAAAAAATGGGGCTGATCGGCACAATTATCAACATGATCGGTACGAAGGAACTGCATACTGACCGGACAACGCCCGAATCCCCCGATCTGTTTGCACTGTTGCGGCAGATGGCAGACGAAAAGTGTGATGCGGTGGTGATGGAGGTATCATCTCATTCGCTGTATCTGGGGCGTGTGGCAGGCATTACATTCGATGTGGGCGTGTTCACCAACATGTCGCGCGATCATCTTGATTTTCACGAAACGTTTGAAAACTATATGGCGGCCAAAAAGCTGCTGTTCCATATGACGCAGCGTGCGGCCGTGAACGCGGATGATGAGGCATCAGCGTATATGATGGATGGTATCAACATCGATTGGCTGACTTACGGCATTAAAGAAAAAGCAAACGTGTATGCAAAGAACATTGAGATCACACCCAAGGGCGTCAGCTTTGATTTATGCAGCGTTCGGAGCATGATACCGATTAATCTGAACATACCGGGCATATTCAGCGTTTACAACGCGCTGTCGGCGGCGTCGGCCTGCCTGCAGCTCGGTATCGGCATTGAAACAATCAAAACAGGCCTTGAGGCCATGCCGCGCGTGGCGGGGCGTTTTGAGGTGCTGGATACCGGCCATCTTCCGTTCACAATGATACTCGATTATGCACACACACCCGACAGCCTTGAGAATACGTTGTTAACAGTGAAAGGATTTGCGCGCGGGCGCATCATCACTGTCTTCGGCTGCGGAGGCGACCGTGATCGCGGCAAGCGGCCCATGATGGGCGAAATCGCGGGACGGCTGTCAACGTTTGCGATAATCACATCGGACAATCCGCGTACGGAAAATCCGTTTGACATTATCTCGGAAATCGAGGCGGGCATTCAAAAAACGGATTGCGACTATATCAGCATTGAGAACCGCCGCGAAGCCATACGTTATGCCATACAGAACGCGAATCCGGATGACATCATTGTGCTGGCCGGTAAGGGGCATGAAACTTATCAGGAGATCAATGGTGTTCAGTATCCATTTGACGAAAAAGTCGTCGTCAAAGAGCTGCTGGAAGAAAACCTGAAATAATTTTTCAAAGATATACGGGAGATAAGGCGATATGGATATCATCATTTACTCGGTGCTGACTGCGTTTTTTGTGGCTCTGGCAGCGGGATACGTCGGCGTGCCGCTGCTGAAGCGTCTCAAATTCGGGCAGCAGATTAGGGATGACGGGCCAAAAACACATTACACCAAGGCGGGAACGCCCACAATGGGCGGCATTATCATACTGATCGGGCTGATTGCGGCTTCGCTGATTTTCGCTCGAAGCAGCTTTGATTACATGTGGTTTGCACTCGGCGTGACGCTCGGGTTCGGGTTGATCGGGCTGATGGACGACCTGATTATCGTGCTGAAGAAGCGTTCGCTCGGCCTGAAAGCCTATCAAAAAATTATCGGCCAGCTTGGTATCGCGCTGATTGTCGCGTTCTTTGCATACAACAACCCGGCTATAGGGTCCAAGCTGATTGTACCGTTCGTCGGCGTGGAATGGGACCTTGGCGTTTGGTACATTCCGTTCACCGTGATTGTGGTGGTGCTGATTGTGAACAGCGTGAACTTGACAGACGGCCTTGACGGGCTCGCCTCAGGTGTGGTGCTGATCAACACAGCAACATATGCGCTGATTTTCTGCGGCATATGCGAGTGGTATACGCTGAACGGCATGACACTTGCCGCGGCAGGCACAAGTAACATGATGGTATTTGCGGCGGCTGTTACGGGCGCATGCCTTGGGTTCCTGCGGTTTAACACATACCCCGCGAAGGTGTTCATGGGCGATACGGGATCGCTCGCACTCGGCGGCGCGGTAGCGGTAATCGGCGTGGTGTCGCGTCTGCAGTTGCTGATGGTCATCACAGGCTTCTTGGTGCTGATGTCCGCCATCTCTGTGATTTTACAGGTGGGGTCTTACAAAACGCGCAAGAAGCGCATTTTCAAAATGGCACCGCTGCATCATCATTTTGAGCTTAAAGGCATACCCGAAACGAGAATCGTCGCGTTTTACTATATGATTACGATTATCCTGTGTCTCGTCGGTATTCTCGCGATCAATTAGGGGGAAGCATGGATTACAAAGGAAAAAAAGTGATGGTGGTGGGCATGGCCAAAAGCGGCCTTGCCAGCGCGCGGCTGCTGCTGGATGTGGGCGCGCAGGTTGTGCTTTACGACATGAAGACGGCGGATCAGTTCCCTGAAGGCA
>JAEZIW010000147.1 GCA_023436525.1 Bacillota bacterium
AACGGCGCTGGAAACGAATCCGGATGCCGTGACCAGCCTTTTCACGAAAACATCGAAATCGACCGATGCAAGCGTGAAGTTTAATGAATCGGGATTTATGGCGCGTATATCGAATACGCTTTTGAGCTATACGTCGCGGGCGACTGATGTATCGCTGAAGTCGCTTGATAAAAACATTTCGGATGCCAAGGATGCGGTGGATACGCTCGAAGAAAAGATGAACGCCAAATCGGAAGCGCTTTATAAAAAATTCAGCGCGATGGAGGCCGCTCTCGCAAAGCTGAACAGCCAGTCGAGCTGGATGGCTTCCATGTTTTCTTCCGGAAAATCATGATAACAACACATAGTACAACAAAGGAGAGATGAATATGAGCGCGATGATTAATTCATACCAACAGTATAAAAAACAAAATGTGTTGATGGCCAACCCGATAGAGCTTGTGATTATGCTTTATAACGGAGCCATCAAGCATTTGCATCTGGCTGAAATCGCCATCGGGAAAACGAATACGGAGGCGGCCAATGAGCATTTGAAGTCTTCGCAGGACATTGTGATGGAACTTATGATGGGCCTGGATTTAAGCTACGGCATTGCGCAGGATCTGCTGAAAATTTACGAGTATGTTCATCATGAAATCGTGAGCATCAACGCATCCAAGGATGCGGCCGGTATCGAACCGCTGGTTGGCATTATGTCCAGCCTGCGCGATGCTTGGGAACAGGTGCACAAAGAATACAAAGGCGGCCTCTATGCGGCCGGACAGGAAGCTGAATGAGCCAGGCTGACCGCGATCAACTGCAAAATATACTGGAGCAGAAAAAAGAATGGCTGATTAAAATGCGCGACATCACCCGGCAATGCGCCGGTATGCTCGAAAACGATGATGTCGACGCTTTTGCAGGCAGCCTCGAAGCGCGTGAAGGCATCATCGTCAAGATTGATGCCTTTTCAAAAATGGAAAAACAAATTTCTGCGGCGGATGATGCACAAATTCTTGTTTTAAAGCAAGATATTCGTGGTATTATTCAAGAGATCATACAGCTTGATGAGCAAAACACAGCGCAGGCTCAACTAAAGTTAGAGCTGTATAAAGATGAACTGAAGAATTTGAATCAGAAAAAGCAAGGGATCGGCAAGTATATTAACGCGTATCAGAAGACTGATGCCTTTTATTTCGACGAAAAGAAGTAAACTGCCAGGGTGGACACGGTAGCATGAAAGTTTCGGATGTGAACCACATCGTCAGCGATAATATGGAGCGTTACACGGCAGTTGACAGACAGGCCGCCCCAGATTCGGGCAGGGCTTTTTTTCGCCAGTTGACCACGCTCAATGAGGCGCAGTATATGCAGTATCTCGGAGAACTGCAGGAGAAGATATATAAACAGGGAGAAAAGATAAAGGCAAAGGCAGATATCAAGGCGTTTGCCGAATACAGGATGCTGATTGGCGAGCTGCTCGGCGAAGCGGCGGGTAATGCGTTTGCCTGTATTAAATCCAGCGTATTCGATTCCAGAGGGCGGCACAAGGTTTTTCTCGTGATTCGAAATGTCAATCAAAAGCTGGAGGAACTTGCGCGCGAAATATTGTCAGACCAGAAGGACAACTTAAAGCTGCTGCAAATGGTAGACGACATTCGGGGAATGTTGGTCGATCTGTTTCTGTAATGAATAAGACAGTATATTATAGGAGGGAAAAAAGATGAACTTGGAAAACGAATTGTTTGAGCAGGAAGAGGATACTCAGCACGGACGGTTTTTAACATTTAATCTGGGTGAAGAGATTTACGGCATTGAAATTGAATATGTCACCGAGATTATCGGACTGCAGCATATTACGAAAATACCCGAAGTTGCCGAATACATTAAAGGCATCATCAACCTCCGCGGCAAAATCATTCCCGTCATCGATATGCGTCTTAAGTTCAACAAAGAAGCGATTGAGTACGATGACCGGACGTGCATCGTTGTGGTCGACACGCAGGATATGATTGTCGGGCTGATTGTGGACAAGGTGGCAGAGGTTTTGAGCATTGAGGATGAGGATATTGCGCCCCCGCCGAGCTACAAATCGGGCATCCGCAACCGGTACATACGCGGTATCGGTAAAATCGGAGACGAAGTGACGCTGCTGCTTGACTGTAAAAAACTCTTTGATGACCAGGAAACCAAAGAGATCAGCGAGATAGAATAACAACAAAAAAAACCGGCATATCCTGCCGTGTTTTTTATCAAGGCACTATACGCAAAAAATAATACGATAATTGCGAAAGGGGGAATTCATTCCCCTTCTTTTGCACAACGGTAAAAAATGATACAGATAAAAGACAAAGAATTTCATACATTGGTTGATTATATGCAAAAATCCTACGGGATTAATCTTATTAAGAAGCGGACGCTGATTGAGAGCCGGCTTAATAACTATTTGGTGGCAGGCGGATATAACGACTATTCGTCTTTCTTGGATTTTGTTTTCAACGATCCGACAGGGGAACAGATCAATCAGGTATTAAACCGATTGACCACAAACTACTCTTATTTTATGAGGGAATGGGATCACTTTCAGTTTTTCAAAGACAAGGTGCTTATTGAACTGAGCGCAGGCGTGAAAGACCGTGATTTAAGAATATGGAGCGCCGGATGTTCAACGGGACAGGAACCGTATACCCTGGCCATGCTGGCCGCTGATTTTTTCGGTACCGAAAAAAGCAAGTGGGATTCGAAAGTGCTTGCGACGGATATCTCTGTGAAGGCGCTGGATGCGGCGATAAACGGCATTTACGACGACGAGTGCTTAAAAAACGTGCCTGCAAACTGGAAGCTGAATTATTTCAACAAAATGCCGGACGGCAATTGGCAGGTGAGCAGCGCGCTGAAAAGCGAAGTGATTTTCAGACGGTTCAATCTGATAGAAGACCGGTTTCCGTTCAAGAAAAAATTCCACGTGATTTTCTGCCGGAATGTGATGATTTACTTTAACGATCAAACCAAAAGAACACTGATACAGAAGTTTTACAACGCGCTGGAACCCGGCGGATATCTTTTTGTCGGGCAGTCTGAAACGGTTGACAGAGCAGAGTTTCAATTCAAGAGTCTGATACCATCCGTATATAAGAAGGTAGGGTGACGCGTATGCCAGCAAGAGCAGTCAGAGTTTTGGTTGTTGATGATTCCATGTTTATGAGAGAGTATATTTCCTCCGCGCTGTCGTCTGACCCGGGTATCGAAATTGTGGGCAAAGCGGGCGATCCTTTTGAAGCGAGAGACAAGATTTTAGAGCTTAAGCCCGATGTGATGACGCTTGATATCAACATGCCGAAGATGAACGGTATCGAGTTCTTAAAAAAGCTGATGCCCCAGTATCCGCTGCCGGTTGTGGTTATCAGCGCGGTAAGCAGCAATGTTTTTGACGCGCTGGATGCGGGTGCGGTGGATTTTATCACCAAGCCCGAGCTTAAGACGGAGCGGGACAAAATACAGTTTATATCTGAAATGACGGTGAAAATCAAGATTGCGTCGATTGCGAAGGTGGGACAGTATAAGCACAGCCCGGCCAGAAGCGAATCGCTGGAAAAGTCGGGAACGCCGGCATCCAAAGGCATTATTGCCATCGGCGCATCCACAGGCGGAACAGAAGCGACACTTTCCATATTGCGTGAGCTGGGGAGCGACTTGCCCGGCATCGTTATTGTTCAGCATATGCCGCCTGTTTTTACGCGGCTTTATGCGGAGCGTCTAAACAACATCTGCACGATGGAGGTTAAAGAAGCCAAGAACAATGACGAAGTGAAGCCCGGCACAGTGCTGATTGCCGAAGGCGGGCTGCACATGGGTGTGGTGAAACGCGGAAGCGGGTTTGTGGTGGAATGCCGGGAAGGCGAAAAAATCAGCGGCCATTGCCCGTCGGTGGATTATTTATTTGATTCGGTTGCCAAATTAAAGGGTATTAACCGATTGGGTGTGATTATGACGGGTATGGGCAGCGACGGAGCCAAAGGGCTGCTCACCATGAGGCAAAGCGGTGCGTCCACAATCGGGCAGGATCAGAAGACGTGTGTGGTGTATGGTATGCCCGCCGTGGCCAATAAAATCGGCGCGGTAGAAAAAGAGCTGCCGCTCGGTGCGATTGCCGGCGAGATATATGCATGGCACAGCCGAATTTCGCGCTGAATAAAA
>JAEZIW010000162.1 GCA_023436525.1 Bacillota bacterium
GTCGAAGTTTGCTGTGCTGCGAACTGCATCCTGCGCGCGGCTCGCTGCGTCGGCATTGGCCCAGTTTCCAAACCACATAATAATCCCGATCCTTTCATTTTTTAATAGAAAAGTGATCTATGAACTGAAACGGCTCAGTATATGATACAAATAAAGCTATAGAAAACTGGTCTTACGCGGCTGAAGAGGAGCCAGCGGAATCCGGCATTTAATTCAGATGAATAGAATAAAAAGCTGATATATCTATGATGCCGGAACGGTTTCTTCTAAACTCGGTGCTGAATCGTCCGGCGTTGCCGTTTCCTCAGGGATAATGTCTGCAGGGGTCTCGAGTTCATTTTCTCCCGACGCATTTAATTCACTTTTGTTACGCGCCAAGCGGGACTGCAGACCTTGCAGCTGCGCATTCACAGCGGCAATCAGTGAATCGCATTCTGCGAGCTTGGCTTGCAGATCAGCCGGGTTTTCGGAGATATACGAATCGCGCAGCCACTGAAGATCGGTGAGCTTTTGGTTCAGTGCATCAATTTCGGCATTTAAATACTCTTTTTCTTCCGCCGACGCTTCGTTCTGCTGCTCGGCAGAGGATACGGAATCGGGAGGAGGCGTTATGCCCGGCTCGTCGGGAACGGCATCGCTGCCGGCCATGATATCTTGAACGATGACCGACACTTCGGGTGTCGGCGGCGCTTCGCCGGTGCACGCCGCTGACAACACAACCATGATGAGCGCCGGGACACAGAGTAAACACCGCTTGAACATAACAGCTCCTTGCCGCAGACCGGCTATTCGTTGATGATACCAATAATGGTGGAATTCTTGTAAGACGGATCGTTCTTAAGGTCGATGTAATAACCGCGCTTGCCGGGGACATACAGCTTTGGCCGCGACAGATCGTCCGCATAATTTTGCGCCACGATACATTTTTCATATGTGTTGAGCTCAACACCCGTGGCGACGGGATACGGCGCGATGACTTTTTCAATTGTATAGACGATTTCGGGATCGAATTTGCGGTCTGATTTCTGACGAATAATGTCGAGCGCCTGATACGGATGCAGCGCGTGGCGGTATGGCCGACGTGAAATCAGCGCATCAAACACGTCGGTAAGCGCAATAATGCGCCCGAATAGTGAGATCTTGTTTTTACGCAGATTGCCGGGGTAGCCGGTGCCATCATAGTTTTCATGGTGCTGCAGCGCGCCGTTGCAGGCAGCGGGAGACAAATCGTAATAATTACGAAGATAATCGTACCCTTTTTCGGCGTGTGACTGTACAATCGCAAACTCGTCGGGTGTGAGTTCACCTGGCTTGTTCAGTATATCAGACGGAATGAACGCGTTGCCGACGTCGTGAACAAGCGAGGCTATGCCAAGCTCAAAGAGCTTGTCGTCCTTGATACCGAGCTTAATGCCGAGCACAAGCGAGAGCATCATAACGTTGGCGGCATGGAAATAATCGTAATCGGCAAAGGCTTTAATGTCAAAATGCTCAATGATGGGGTCTTTGACGGCAAGCAACCGGTCAATAATCGGCATGACAACGCTTTTTTGTTCGTCCACGCTGACTTTTGTCATCATGCTGCTTTTTGAATCGGCCTGCGCTTGTTTTAAATATTTCTTTGCGGCTTTAACAACGCATAAACGCATGCTTTCGGGAATGACAGGATCGACACTGACCGGCTCGGTGGTGTCGTCTTGAATGTATATGCCGGAGAAACCAAGATTGGTAATCGTTTTGATATGGCCGCCTTTCAGCTTGGTTCCATGATCATACAGCATCTCGAAACTGTTGCCGTATAATGCCCGTCCGAGCACCATTCCTTTTTCGACTTTTGTGATGACGACATATCGCATATAGACTCCTTTATCCAAATAGAAAAAAGATGACAATTTTTTATTAATTATGACAATAATAATTCTATCAAAATAAATTTTTTTGTCAAATAAACCGGAGCGGGGATAGAACTTAGCAGTAATGCGTATATCTTGACAGCAATAGTAATAAAAAGTATTATTATGATTATAAAATATAAAAAATGCGACAATTTATCGAATCTTGTTATTATCTGTCATATTGGGAAGCAAGGGCAGCTATTCACACCAACATCTCGAATTAAATATTACAGCATGAACCCTTGAAAACGTAAACCAGGGGAGCAGGTATGCGCAAAAATAAGATATGGTTTCTATTCGTTGGCATTGCTGCGGCAATTCTTTTGGCTGCAGCCGTATTCTTTGTGATACAGCAGACGCAGGGCACCCGGCTTAACTTTTCTCAGGACGGATATGTTTTAAAAGAAGCCTCGGATGACCAGCCGAGCGGCAGCGCCAAAGCTCAGCCTCTTTACTTTAAAGCGGGTGCCGTTTATGCATCCAAGTATCCAAGCTCTGTTGTTTTTTCAGATGTACAAAGCAATCAAATTGTGGTGGATGAAGCGTCGTTTTTGCATTTTGCCGACGGTTCATTGACGGCGCTGTCTTTGGGTGTTTTGCTCAGCCTCGATAATCTGGACGATGAAAGCATGCTGCGCTGCTATGGCTTAAAAGCGGGAACGTTGATGCAAAACAGCGCGGGCAGCTATATGCTTGATCATATGGGAACACCGATGACGTTCGGGCGTTTTATTTGGAAGCTGGCTACCGAAAAATACCTTGTTGCGGCAGATAGCTTTGAGCTTCATATTCCGAATCAAGAGCCTGTGATCATTTCGGGGTATGTGGAAATTGAATATGTGGATAACGGCATCGTTACGATATACAACAACGACATGATGATGAGAACCATCGCTTCGGACTGTGAGCTTGTATTGGAAGGCGGCACCGTGATTAACCTGAGTGAGCGCAACGTTTTAAGCGGCAGCGCCGTTAAAATGAGCTTCTCGCAAATGATCATCAATTCCGACGAAAACATAAATGTGATGCCCCTCGATCAAAAGGATAAAAATGCAGTCATCCCGAAGTTTGTGGCGGTTGACGGCAGAAACGGTGAAAACGGTAAAAGCGGCGACGGCGGAAAAGCCGGAGAAGCAGGCAATGCCGGTGAACTCGGCGACTCTGTGGGACCGGGCAACCCCGAACCGACGACAGAGCCCGAAAAAAGCGTGATTCTGCCTGTGTTTGAGGTGAGCATGAACCAGAGCGCGCTGACTGCATCAACAGTAAGAGGCAGCGTGAGCATCACCGATGAAGAGAGCCGAATTGTTCCGGGAACGGTAACCATGAAAATCATGAATAACGCGACGGGACAAACGGTTTTCGGGCCCCAAAGCTATGACGGCTTTGTGTTTGATTTTGAAGCGACGGGGCTTGCCGAGGATACCGAG
>JAEZIW010000177.1 GCA_023436525.1 Bacillota bacterium
CACATCCGTGCCGGGGCTGATTGCAAAGCCCACAATTGATATACTGCTCGAGATCACTGATGTTTGCAGCACGCAAAAGCTGAAAGAAACATTCGAGCAAAACGGATACACAATCAGCAGCCAGCCGGATAACCCGCCGCCGTACATGACCTTTTTAAAAGGATACACGCCAAAAGGGTTCGCTCAAAAAGTGTTTCATATTCATGTGCGGTACAAGGGCGACTGGGATGAACCGTATTTTTGTGACTATCTTCGAAATCATCCCGATATCGCCGCGCAATACGGTGAATTGAAGTTTCAGCTCAAACAGAGCTATGAGCATGACCGTGACGCATACACGGAGGCGAAAACAGAATTTGTGCAGCGTGTGACATCATTGGCGCGAAATGAGAAAAAACCATCGGAACACAGAACCGGCAGCGCGTGTTCGGTCGGTATTATCGGCGGCGCGGATGGGCCGACTTCTGTGTTTGTCGGTGAACCCAGCGAAGAAAAGAAAGAACAATGGAACGCGTTGCTGGAGGCGTGTAAACAAGTTGCTGTGCCCGTTAAGCGCAGAAAAACGGGTGATGAGCTTAAATCCTATTTAATTGAATCGTTCGGCGCGACGGAATATGAGCCGCCGCCGTACGCGCTCTACAGTCTTAAATTGAATGCGTTGATGATGTGTCGTCCCGAGGCGCTGCAAATTCCGGGGATGCCTGATGAAAATGCCTCAAAAGAAGTATGGCTTGAATGGGCAAAAAAATCGCATATGGATTATATAGAAGCGGCAAATCGTTTACCGAACGATGCATTCGGCTTTCGGTACGCTTTTTTGAGGCTGCCGTGCAACGAAGCAACAAAGAAATATTACCGTGCGCAGGAAAAGGAAAGCCGCATGGGTCTTAGCTTGTTCGCCAGGCTGAAAAGACTGTTGGTTAAACGACAGGAAGCTTATGAGATAACGCTGGATATTGAGCTTTCCACCGGCTGTTTTACAATGGGCAACGGATGTGCGCTGCTGATAAATGAGCTGGTGCTATGGCGCGGTATCACGCGGCGCGATATTGAGGAGCAAACGCCGGAATTTGCGGCCTATGCCGCCGCGATGAGAGATACCGGCCAATTGAGCCGCCAAGCCCCGTAAATCAGGTGCGTTTTTTTTCGCCTCTTGATTTTTTAATTTTCCCGATGATGAAGCCGCGGAAGTCCTTGGCGGTCCCCTTCTTAAAAGCGCTTTTCATAACGCGAATGACCGATCCTTTGTTTAACCAAAGATAGTAATAATCGTTATCCTCTGTTGCGCCTGTGAGGCTGCTGTATTTATATTCCGAATGATTTTGAAAATCTGTCACCTGTATCACATCGGCAAACGAGTAAGACCGTATCCAGGGTTGATTCATTTGCGACGTAATTATCTGGTCGTATCGCTTTTTGAGTGTCATGTTCGGCAATATCGCAGCCCGGAAAAACAACAGCAAAACGAAAAGACTGCCGATAAAAATCGCCACACTGTTTGGCCAAAAGATACCGAAAAGTATCAGCGCGATTGAAACAACAAGACCAAACAGAAACAAAATCAGCTTTTTGGTTTTATCTTGCTTCACTTTTTTATTAATGGGCTGACGGGTCCATTTTTTAAAGATGTCAAAAGTGATTTCGAACTCATTAACAAATTGAGGAATCATAGTAAAGCCTTTCATTCATTTTATTCAATTTCCGAAATGCACACGCGGCGCTGTTCGATGCCGGATTTTTTTATAGCTTCTATAATGCGCATAATCTGCCCACAGCCACTTTCAGTACCGGCTGATACGGCACATCGAAAAATTCTGCCACGCGCAGCCACGCATTGCTGTGTGCCTTGCCCATAAAGCTTGCCCCAATCATCGCGATGTTCAGCTTTTTATTCATGTTATCCTCCAAGTCAGATTGTCCGTTTTCAAACAAACCGGCTTCCGTTCCAGAATTGATTCCAAATAATCGGCATCACCCTATCGGCATCGGCGTCCGGGTTTAATAATCGCCAGTCCAATACGCCGCGAACAAGAGTGTCGAAAGCAATATCAAAATGCTGAAAGACATCTTCATTAATTTCGATTTTTTTGGCGCGGATAAATTCGTTTAAAAAATGCCGTGTGACTTGCATGTTTTTGCTTATAATCTCGTGTAAAGGCTTTTGCAAACCGTTGCCAAGATCGGTGATAGACAGCATGTGCATCCTTTTTAAAAGCAGCAGCCATTCTGTGCTGGGTTTGAGTACGATGGTTTTAAAGGCTTTGAACAGCAGCTCATCGATGGGCTCGTCGCTGAAGGACTCAAAAACGTTGCGCAGTTCTTCTTTAATATAGCTTAATTGCTCTTCCACAACCAACAGATACAGCTCCTTTTTGCTTTTGACATAAAAGTATAAAGAAGCTTTATTAAGGCCCACCGCATCGGCGATGTCCTGCATGGAGGTTGCCGTAAAACCTTTAAGCGCAAAAAGTGACAGGGCAGCACTTTTGACTTCTTCCATCTTGTTCATAGAAACACCTCACCTATTGTCCTCGATTATAAGCGATTTGCGGCCGTTTCACAACCAATCAAAATTCGCAGTGAGTTCTGTTTAGTTTGATGGAAGATTTAGAAAGCGTTGCGAACCTGCCCTGTTTCCCGGCCCGGCCCGGTTCGTAAAGTTTCACTGTATCAACGGTTACTTTTCTAGCCGTTGATTTTTTAAGAAAAAGTCAGCGGTTTCTGTCACGAATCGACTATCACGCCGCCGTTGACATGCAGCACCTGCCCCGATACGTAGCTCGAATTTTGAGATGCAAGGTATACATACGCAGGGGCCAGCTGCACGGGCTGCGCGGCATATTGCACGGGCACATCCGAGCCGAATTCTGATACCTTCTGCGGTGAAAAGCTTGAAGGGATCAGCGGCGTCCACACGGGCCCCGGCGCAACGGCATTGACGCGGATGCCGTTTTTGAGCAGTGAGATAGAGAGTGATCGCGTAAACGACACGATCGCTCCTTTTGTGGACGAGTAATCAATCAATTCAGCGTTGCCTTTGTAGGCGGTAACGGATGCCGTATTGATCACGGTGCTGCCCGGCTGCAAATGGGGGAGCGCAGCCTTTGTCATATAGAAATATGAAAATATATTGGTGCGGAATGTGTCTTCCAGTTGTTCTGCGGTAATGTCTGAAATGCTGTTCTGCGGGTATTGTACGGCGATGTTGTTGACGAGGATGTCGATCTTGCCGAACGCCGTAAGCGCTTCATCGGTTACTGTTATCGCCGATGCCTCCTGCCGCAAATCGGCGCAGACAGTGACGCATCTGCGTCCATAGCCCTCCACGGCCTGCTTTGTCTCGTCGGCGTCATGATTGGCTGCTAAATACGCAATCACCACATCGGCACCCTCCTTGGCGAACGCCACCGCCACCGCGCGCCCGATGCCGCTGTCTCCGCCTGTGATAATGGCCGTTTTGTTAAGCAGCTGCCCGCTGCCCTTTATCTGTGTGTCATCATAAACCGGCTTCGGGGTCATCTCCCATTCTTTCTCGGGCGGAGCCTGATGCTGTTCGGGAAAAGTCTTTTTTGTCATCGATACATCTCCTTAATTGCAGATATCAGTAGTTTTGCTCAATATGTAAATAATATGCTATATTTCACTATTAAATTGCATTGATTAATCAACAAATAATAAACATTAATAAATAGTATATGGAGTAATAAAGCGTGCGGGGTGTGTGATGAGGATATCAATGAAAACGATAGTGCTGACCGCATTGTTCATCGTGCTTATTGTGGCAGCAGCGGCAGCCTGCCAGGCCACGCCCGAGGACCCGATTGTTGTGGGGAAGGATCAGCAAGCCATGCTCGACGCCGCAGCGCAAACCACAGAGCCGGGGGTTTCTTTAAGCGAGCAGGTGAATGCGCCCGCCGCATACAAAACCGAGCTCGTGGTGAGCGATAGATTTAAACTGACAGCCGATGCGCCGGTTACCGTCCCCGATGCGGAAGGCATGCCGATTATACGTGTGAAGGCGGCGGATTTTACGCAGCAGCGGGTTAACGCTTTTATCAAAACGCTTTTCAAGGGGCAGAAGATATACGAAACATCTGAGGAAATGTCGAAGGATGAGATCAATGATATGATCGTCAATTTCAGCCGGAGGAAGGATATGAAGGAATTCGCCGGACAGGAAGATGCGATAGACGAAAGCATCGCGCAGCTTGAGGCGATTTATGACAGCGCTCCGGAAAAAAGGATTTACACAGAGTCAAACGGACAGCTCAAAAAAAAGGAGATTTTCGAACTTGGTGAGAATCCGTTTGTGCATGGGGAGCATGTTGCTTATTATATGGGGCTGAATGTCCGCACAAATGCGGAAAACGGCATCGCACCGTTTAGCGGTACCACACCGTTTAGCGGTATGGATGTGAGAAATAATAACGATTTAACAAAGCCCAATGCGGACGAAACGGGCGGCTATTTTGTGAATCGATGCGCGATGATCACATACGGGTATTATGACCCGGAAGAACGGCAACACGGTGTTGGTGCCAACGGGTCATTATCCATCCCGATAGACGAAAATACGGTGATCAGCGATCCGGTGGTGCTTGAGCGGCTCAAGTTGACTCCGGCACAGGCCACACAGCAGGTGGAGGACATGCTGAAAAGCGCCGGTATCGCCGATATGCGCATCTGCGGGATGTATTTATCGGATGACAGTGATGCTGGCTGGTGTGGCGATGAAAAGAGGGAGGCACAAAGGAACGCTTACCGCTTTTGTTTAAGCCGAATGGTTGACGGCATCCCATGCGGCTATTCAAAGTCGTACACGGATGCGGATAATGCCGCGGGCGCATACTTTGGCTGCTGGCATTATGAAAACTTTGATATCACGGTTGATGATAACGGCATCATCGATGTGTCGTGGATGTCGCCGCTTGAAATCGGCGAAACGGTGGTGAACCGTGCGGCCCTGCTGCCGTTTGATAAAATCGTTAAGAGGTTTGAGCAGCAGATAAAGAATTCGTACGCGTTTCAGGACAGCGGTGACAATATTGAGGTGAACGTTTACCGCGTGTCACTGGAGCTGATGCGCATCACCGAACAGAACTCGATTGAAAAGGGGCTGCTGGTGCCGGTTTGGAACTTCTACGCGACAAAATCAAAACAGGTGGAAGATTGGACGGAGACAACGGGCTTTGACTACCCGTGGGCAGTGCTGTGCGTCAATGCCGTGGACGGAAGCATAATCAGCGCCGTATCGGGGTATTGATTTTGCGGAATGGCAAAACAGGCTGGTTTTTCATGTTGAGAATCACTTCGGTGGTTCTTTTTTCTCTGTTGTTCTGAAAAATATGGTATAATTAATACAGACATTCAAGCGTTGGAGGGCAGCTATGCAAGAATTGCTCATCGAATCACACTGCGTTTTCCCTGTGCCGGACATAAAAAAGACAGCACAATATTATACGAAAGTGCTCGGGTTTAGAGCTGTAGAATACTTAAACGTGAAGGAGCCGCACATTTGCCTATACCGCGACGGCACCGAGATCATTCTCACGCAGGCGAACACCGAAAGGGTTTACCCGAATCGCGAGTTATACGGCTACGGAGAAGACGCGTATTTTATCACGATGCAGCAGGAAGCGCTTCAGGACGAGCTGATGCAAAAAGGCGCGAAAATCGTGAGGCCGCTAGCGCTCACCGATTACAACAACAAGGAATTTACCATCGAGGATATCGACGGGCGATGGATTGCGTTTGGCATTAAGCAGGGATAAGCAGGTTAATGACTTTGGCGAATGTGTTTTTGTTAATACGTTTGACTTTGAGAGAGTATACCATGACATGGGTCGAAAATAGATGTTCTTGTTTTCTTGGGTATAAACAGTTCAGCCAATTATATTCGGAATCACCGCTGTAACAGTGTTGTTATTTTTGATAGCATGACTGAAACATCATGTTAAATTCAAGAGTGAAATCCTTATCATGAAAGAAAAAAATCAGAGAAAAGACAAGCATCATAACACCATTTTTTTATGTCTTTCTTTTATAGTCCGCTTAAAAATGGTATCATAGGAGTCAGCATTCAACCAAAGGAATAAATACATGGATCAAAAGGTACTGACAAAACTCGAATTCGATAAAATACGCGAACGGCTCGCATCGGCGGCCCTATCCAACAGCGGCAAGGAAGCAGCGCTGGGTTTAGAGCCGCAAACCACCGCAGCCGCCACGCGCAACCTGCTGAATGAAACGCTCGAGGCGGAAAGTGTGCTGATGCGCACCGCTCATTCGCCGATGAGCGGCTTTTCGGATATCTCGATGGAAATTATGCGTCTCAAGGCCGAGGCTGATCTTGGCTGCCGCGAGCTGTTAAAGGTGCTTGGCGTGTTCAAGGCGGCGCGGCGCGCGCGCAGCGGCCTCAAGGAAACGGGCGCGGCGAAGCTTTGGGATATGGCGCAGCAGCTTGATTACGATGAGAAGCTGATCCGCACGCTCGACGACGCGATAGACAGCGAAACCACGCTCTCCGACAGTGCGTCTGCGGAGCTGGCGTCTATCCGGCGGCGCATCATACGCGAAAACGAAGGCATACGCGAAAAGCTCAGCGCGATAACGCGCTCAACCAAATACAAGGACTACCTGCAGGACGCGATTGTGACCACACGCGCCGGGCGCTATGTGGTGCCCGTCAAACAGGAGCACAAACGCCACATCAGCGGCCTCGTACACGACCAATCGGCCAGCGGGCAGACGCTGTTCATCGAGCCGATGGAGGTGGTGGAGGCGAACAACCGTCTGCGCGAGCTCGAACTGGCCGAACTGGCGGAGATCGAGCGCATTCTGCACGTGTTCAGCGAGCAGCTGCGCGATTACACCACCGCGCTGAAGCTCGATTTTGAGATTCTGACCGCGCTTGATCTGATATTTGCCAAAGCGCATCTGGCCTCGTCAATGAAGGCTTCGCCGCCAGCCATCAGTGAAGACGGCACACTGATCATCAAGAACGGGCGGCACCCGCTGATTGACCCCAAGAAGGTGGTGCCCGTTTCGCTCGCGATTGACAACGGGTACAACGGTCTCATCATCACAGGCCCAAACACGGGCGGCAAAACGGTAACGCTTAAGCTCACCGGGCTGCTCTGTTTAATGGCGCAGTGCGGCATGTTTGTGCCGGCGGATGGCGGCTCGGTGCTGCCTGTTTACCGTGAGGTGTTTGCGGATATCGGCGACGAGCAGAGTATTGAACAAAGTCTCAGCACGTTTTCCTCGCACATGGCGAACATCACGCGTATTGTGAGCAAGGCAGGCAAAAACTCGCTGGTGCTGCTGGATGAACTCGGTGCGGGCACCGACCCCGCCGAAGGCGCGGCGCTTGCGATGGCGATACTCGAAACGCTGCAAAACAAGGGCTGCACGGTGCTGGCCACCACGCACTACAGCGAAATCAAGGCGTTCGCGACGGCGAGCACCTATTATCAAAACGCATGCATGGCGTTCAGCTTAAAAACCTTAAGCCCCACATACCAGCTCATCATGGGCATACCGGGTGTATCGAACGCATTTGAGATCTCGAAGAAGCTCGGTCTTGATGACAAGGTGATCGAGCGTGCGAGAGAGCACATGTCGGAGGAAACAATAAAATTCGAACAGCTTATCGGCGAAGCCGCGAAGCAGAAGGAAAGCGCAGAGCGCAAGGAACAGCAGGCAGAGATGAACCGGCGTACCGCGCAGTCGATACGCGACAAGAGCGACATCGAGCTGAAAAAGGCACAGGAAAAAGCGCAGAAGCTGGTTGACAAGGCACACGAACAGGCGATGGAAATACTCAAGGATGCGAGAGACGAGGCTGAACGTGTTATCAGCGAACTCAAAGCCGCCAAATCCGCGCGGCAGGAGGACATCAACGCGTCGCGCAAAGCGCTGTCGGATAAAATCGGTGAAGCGGCAACTCACCTGCGAAGCAAGCCCGAAGTAAAAAGCGATACACGCCCGGAGGACATCAACGTGGGCGATACGGTGCAGCTGCTAAGCCACGGCGTTTCCGCGACAGTATTGAAAGCGCCCAAGGATGGCAGTGTGTATGTGCAGGCGGGCGCGCTTAAGCTCACGGTGCCGATAAGCGATGTGGCACCCGCCAAGCCGGAGAAAAAGCCGAAATCAATCGGCGGCTATAAGCGCAGCGGCGAAACACCGGGTATGTCGGTGGATTTGCGCGGCATGACGCTGGATGAAGCGGTGATGCAGGCGGATTTGTATTTGGATGAGGCTTTTCTCGCGGGGCAGACCGAGGTGCTGCTGATTCACGGCAAAGGCACCGGCGTGCTGCGCAGCGGCCTGCGGCAGTATTTAAAAGGCCACGCACACGTGAAGAGCTACCGGGCCGGGCAATACGGAGAAGGGGAGGACGGCGTCACCGTGGTGACGCTTAAATAGCGGATGGATATAGCAAGCGCATGCCTGGTGGGCATCAAATGCCGGTACGACGGCGAGGCCCGCGAGGATGAAAATATACGAAAGATGTATGATGAGGGGCTGGTGAAAGCGGTGTGCCCCGAGCTGCTTGCAAAGCTGGCTTCACCCCGCTGTCCGTCGGAAATCGCCCATGGAGATGGTGAGGATGTGCTGGCGGGGCGCGCAAAGGTGATGGCACAGGATGGGGGCGACCTGACCGATGCGTTTATTGACGGCGCTCAAAAAACGCTGGAGGCGGCAAAAGCCTGCGGCGCAGAGCGCGCGTATCTCAAATCAAAAAGCCCGTCCTGCGGGTGCGGCCGAATTTATGACGGCACATTTTCGGGCAAGCTGCGCGAAGGTGTCGGCGTCACGGCGGCCCTGCTGAAAAAACACGGCATAGAAGTAACCGAGGTATGAAGCTTTTATGAATAATCGGTGAAATTTGGATAAGCTGTATTGGTGGGCTCATGCCAAAAGGTTTATAATAAGAAGAAAATAATATGTTGTTTTGCCAAAGCTCATTTATGTTATTGCTATTAAAGTCACTAAGATCGGTCATCCTGAGAAGCGAAGCGACGAAGGATCTGTTGAGACAGATTCTTCACTTCGTTACACTCGTTCAGAATGACCGCTATCGCAGCTTTTGTTCATTAAGGTGTGGTAGCGCATAATGATTTCGAGTGAGTTGATAGGGAGACAACTACGTAGTTGTGCTAAATCCCATGTTTACAGTGATATTTAATGGAATGCAATCTGCTTCGTAGTCACGTCGTTCCGCTCCTCAGCACGACATTTGGAGGGGGCTTAACCGATACTCTGAAACAACATGCTAAGCTGTTATACCTTTTGATTATACAAATGAGGTGAAAATTATGTCTAAGGATATTTTGGTTGTAGACGACGATAAGAACATATGCGAGGTCATCAAGCTCTATCTGCAAAAGGAAGATTTC
>JAEZIW010000217.1 GCA_023436525.1 Bacillota bacterium
GGTGTATATCTCGCTGGTGCGCGGTCTGCCTGTGCTGGTGCTGCTGATGCTGATTTTCTATATCGTGTTTGCCAAGGTTAAAATCGATGCTGTTTTTGTGGCGGTGCTTGCATTCGGCATGAACTTCGCGGCGTATGTGGCGGAAATGTTCCGCTCGGCCATTACCGGCATTGACGTTGGACAGACGGAGGCAGGCATTGCGGGCGGCTTCACCAAAGCGCAGACATTTACCTGCATTATTATGCCGCAGGCTGTGAGGCGCGTGCTGCCCGTTTACTCGGGCGAGCTGATTTCGCTCGTGAAAATGACATCCGTTGTCGGCTACATTGCGGTGCAGGATTTAACCAAGGCGGGCGATATCATCCGCAGCCGAACGTTTGAAGCGTTCTTCCCGCTGATCATGACGGCAGTGCTGTACTTTGGAATTTCGGCGCTGATTATCGCGCTGCTGAATGCGGTGGAACGCCGAACGAACCCCAAATGGAAAAGAAAAAGAACGGTGCGAAAAACACAGGCTCAAGAAGCGTTGTCGGCCGGTAAGGAGGCATAACCGATGATTACGATAGAGAATTTGTCTAAAAACTTCGGTGATTTAAGTGTGCTCAAGGGCATCAGTACGCAGATTCAAAAGGGTGAAGTGATATCGATCATCGGCCCAAGCGGCACAGGCAAGAGCACGCTGCTGCGGTGCCTGAATTTGCTGGAAACGCCGAGCGGCGGCAGGATTACCATTGACGGTGTGGATATTATGCAAAAAGGTGCCGATGTCCCCAAGATCCGCCGCAAGATGGGCATGGTGTTTCAGTCTTTCAACCTTTACGCGCACTTAACGGTGCTCGATAATTTGACAATCGGCCCGGTGAAGCTGCTGAAAAAAACGAAAGACGAGGCGGAACGACAAGCGGTTGATATATTGAAGATGGTGGGGCTGGCTGAAAAACGCGATGCGTTTCCGGACGAGCTATCCGGCGGCCAGAAGCAGCGCGTGGCCATCGCGCGGTGCCTTGCGATGGAGCCCGAAATTATACTGTTTGACGAACCGACCTCCGCGCTGGACCCGACCATGGTCAGTGAGGTGCTTGCGGTGATCCGGCGGCTGGCCAAGCAAGGCATGACAATGGCGATCGTCACGCACGAGATGGATTTTGCAAAAGATGTTTCCAGCCGTGTTTTTTATATGGATGAAGGGTTTATATACGAAGAGGGGAGTCCAAGCGATATTTTCGAAAACCCCAAGCGCGATAAAACGCGTGCGTTCATTCAAAGGCTGCGTATTTTTAAGCAGGAAATTGAGAGTGAGGACTTTGACCTTTATAAGCTTAACGCGGGCATTGAAGCGTTTTGCGCGAAGTACACCGCAGACAAAGCGGTGCTGCGAAACATACTGCTGCTCACGGAGGAGATGCTTGTTCAAATGCTGCTGCCGGTCAAGGAGGCGGGGGCGCCTGTCGTGCTGTCTTTGGAATACGCGGAACGGAAGGGCGAGTTTCAGGTGATATTTGATTACAGCGGGCAGCGCTGCAATCCGCTTGAGACGGCGGGGGACGACAGCCTGTCAAAGATGATTATCAGCAGAATTGCCAAGGACTGCTGCCATACCTACGAGCGCGGCGCGAATCAAATCAGAATGACAATATAGGAGGAATGGATATGGATATTAAAACAATCAACGAAAACGGGACAGTGACCATCACGCTGGCAGGGCGCCTCGATACCATCACCCAAGAGTCGCTGGCCAAAGAACTCGATACGGTGTTCAGCGGTGAAAAAGCAGCGCTTGTGTTCGATATTGCGTCGCTCGATTATATCAGCAGCGCCGGGCTGCGCGTGCTGCTCACGGCACAAAAGAAGATCAACGCTCTCGGGACAACCATGAAAATCGTCGGCGCGAAGCCGGAGATTAAAGAGATATTTGACATGACGGGCTTTTCGGAGATCATGACGATTGAGTGACGGAACATCGGCGATAAGGAGGCGGATGAGATGACTTATCAATACAAAAAAACAATTGATAAATTTGAACTGGATACGCTGAATGCCGAAGTTGAGTCCTTTTGTGAGAGTCACGACGTGCCCCCGGGCAAGCTTTTTTCGGTTCAGCTGATCATTGAGGAACTGGTAACCAACATCATCAAGTACGGCAGCAGCGGCAGCAGCAGCGCCACCATTGAGCTGGCGCTGACGGTTGACGACGGGCAGATTAAGCTGATGATAGCGGATAATTCCGCCGCGTTTAACCCGCTGGAGCACGAGGAGGCGGACACCGCCCTTCCGCTGGAGGAGCGCGATGTCGGCGGGCTCGGGCTGTTTCTGGTGCGCAAAAAGGTGCAATCGCTCAGCTATGAATACAAAAACGGTTATAACGTAATGAACGCGGTGATTTGATTGCGCCGACAACTATGGAAAGTCACTATAAACGGTCATCCTGAGGAGCGAGCGACGAAGGATCTGTTGAGGCAGATTCTTTTCCACTTCGTAATCGATCGCTTACGCTCCAACGGAATGACATAAGTTTCTTTATTAACAGCCCAGCCTCCCTCATCGAGGGAAATGGCAATTGGCCGATTTATCGGACAATTGACGGAGGGAGTGGCTTTGCAGATCGTAATAGTGAACCGAATTCGCCATTTTCTCTCCTCCAGTCACCTGCCGGTGACAGCCCCGTCCCAACCCGCTTGGGATTGTCATCATAAGGGGAGACGATAAAAAAGTCGCACAGGGTGGGATAACCGTTGACATATACGGAAACGCCGCGCTGACCGTTGATTTGAAATCTGACAGACAGAGGTCTTGGTATGAGGAAAACCTTTCTTTTTTGGATGCTTTTGTTTATGGCGGGGGCGTTTGTCGTCGCTTTCTTTGCGACTTTCTATTTGCAGACAAATCAAGCGGCGGAAAACGCGAAGTCGCTGATTTTTCTGAAGGTCGATGATCTGATTGATCAGCTGGAAATCAACCAGAAAAACTTGCAGGAGATTAGAGCCGAATCCGACAGCAACGCACTGGCCAAAGCCAGAGCCTTTGCGAGAATCATTGAGATAGACCCGTCCACGGTAACCAGTATTTTAAAAATGGATCTTGCGAAGCGGGCGCTCGATGTGGATGAGCTGCATGTGTCTGATGAAAACGGTATTCTAGTTGGCAGCACACAGCAGGCTTACATCGGCTACGATTTCGCTGCCGACCCGCAGTCTGCCGCGTTCATGCCGGCCATTACCGACAAAGACTTTGAGCTGGCTCAGGACCCGCAGCCCAAAGGTATCAACAAGCAAATGTTTCAGTACGTAGGCGTTGCAAGGCGAGATGCACCGGGCATTGTGCAGATTGGCAACAACCCCGAAAGGCTTTACCATGCGATGCAGGTGGCGGATATCAAGAACTTAGCGCCCGGCTTCCGCGTCGGTAAATCGGGCAGCGTGATGATTACCGACTTATCCGGAACCATACTCAGCACCGGTGAAGAGGCGTTTTTGGAAAAACCGCTGGATGAATACGGCCTGCCGATGGCGCAGTTCAGCCAAAATGAAGGCAGCTTCTTCTCGGAAACCAAAAAAATGATGGTGGCGTATAAAAGGACCGGCGATTATCTGATTGTGGGCCAGCTGCCGGATACAGAAATGTATCTTGACCGAGACAATAGCATCACGGTGCTGATTGCGTTTAACGCACTGCTTTTCGCCGTGATATTTATACTGATTGCGACGCTCGTGCAAAGGATTGTCATCAGCGGCATACAGAAGGTGAACCGGTCGTTAAAGAAAATAACCGACGGCGATTTGGATGAGGTGGTGAATGTCAGCACCAATGCCGAGTTCCGCTCATTGTCCGGCGGTATCAATTCAACGGTGGGTGCGCTGAAGGAGGCCATTAAAGAAGTGGCCTCCAAGATCGATGCGGAGCTTGCATTTGCGAATGCGGTGCAGCTCTCGGTGCTGCCCACGGGTGCGCTGTCTTCCGGGCATGGCTGCCATGTGCACGGAGACATGTTTGCCGCTAAAAAAATCGGCGGCGACTTTTACGATTATTTTCTGATTGATAACCATCGTTTGTGCTTTGTGATTGCGGATGTATCGGATAAAGGGATTCCGGCGGCGCTGTTTATGATGCAGAGTAAATCCTTAATCAAGAGCTTTGCGCTCACGGGGCTTGGTGTGGAGGAGATATTCTTCCGGGCCAACAACGCTTTATGTGAAAACAACGGGGCCAACATGTTTGTGACCGCGTTTATCGGCATTCTCAATTTGAACACGGGCGCGCTGGAATACTGCAATGCGGGGCACAACCCGCCGCTGATTAAAAAAGCAGACGGACTGTATGAACGGCTGCCGAGCAAACGCGGCTTCGTGCTGGCCGGTATGGCAGACGTGCCGTATGCAAAATCGCAGACTATGCTGCAGGCGGGCGATATGCTGTTCTTATACACGGACGGCGTAACCGAAGCGATGAACCACGACGGCCAGCTGTATGGCGAGGCGCGTATGACGGATTACTTAAACAAGTTCAATGCGGATATGAAACTGCCGGATATGATCTCCGCCGTGAAAGCCGATGTGGATCGATTTGCGGACGGGGCGGAGCAGGCCGACGACATCACAATGCTTGCGGTGCAATTCAGCTGCGGCCAAACCGCAGATTAATCACTGATCTGATTACGTCCTTTCGACTTGGCGCGATACAAAGCGTTGTCGGCAGCCTCCCAGAGGGCTTTACGGGTCATGTGGCTGCTCGGCATGGCATCTGCAATGCCAATGCTCATCGTCAAACAGCCAAACGGTGAACCGGCGTTTTCAATTCCAAGCGCACGGATGTGAGATTGAATGGTTTCGGCAATGCTGCGAGCGGTCCGTAAATCAGCTTCGGGAAGCAAAACAATAAACTCGTCTCCGCCGTACCGCGCGGCCAAGTCGCCCGGACGATGCAGCGATTTGCTGATTGCTTTGGCGACAGCAGTCAGACAGTTGTCGCCGCCCTGATGCCCTTTTGTGTCGTTGATTTCTTTGAAATAATCGATATCGAGCATGATCACGGCCATGGTTTTTTGGTCTCTGAGGGCGCGCCGCCATTCGCGGCTGTACACATCGTCCCAAAAGCGGCGGTTCGGCAGCCCGGTCAGCTCATCAAGATAAGACAGGCGCTCGAGCTTTTGGTTCAGCGCTTTTATTTTATCGAGTGCGGCGGCGGCATCCCGCAGGTCCACCAGCTCCGTCACGTCGCTGAACAGCACCGTCACACCGATGGGTTCCACCACATGCTCGATCTCCGCTTTGAGAAAAGAGGTCGTCACAAACAGCGATTTTTCTTTTGTGCCCGTAAAATAACGGCACACTCTGTGATGACTCATTGAAGAATCATAAACTGCGTCGAGAATGATC
>JAEZIW010000120.1 GCA_023436525.1 Bacillota bacterium
CCTGTATAGAAATATCAGCAGCTGTAAAACGTTCATCATGAAAGACTCATGCCAAAAAGCATGTTTCTGCTGACACTCCGTTAACATCTTATTGATAACATTATGTACAACATAAGTTGTTTGAGCATTCAGCTTGATAATGTGGGAAAAATTGGCGGGGCGTTGTATCAGTATTGAAAGCAGCGGAGAATAAACCGGCAGTATGCTGCCAAAATTCTGAGGCAGGGAGATCACATAGCGCTGATACGGAGACTCTGATATTTTTACAGAATGCTTTTCGAGATTGCTGATAAAAACCAGCGTATCTTTGGAAACCGTATAGCTTTTTGCCCCGATTTCAACATTTACAATTCCGTCAGTCACAAAGATGATTTTATGGGAATTATGAAAGTGTGTTGTGGAAAACGCGGTATCGAGAGTATCAAAAAAACTGATATCCAGTACTTTTTTTATTTCCATATGGCATCACCTATATCCTATTTGCGAAACTAGCGGTTCATTAAAGCCGTTAAAGTCAACGAAGGGGAAGGTCGTTAAAACATAACCTGCGTTCAGTGATGGCCTATTTGCAGCTCATTAAATTAAAAAGCAAATAACGCTAATTTTATCGCAACTCTATTATAGTCCTAAATGCTCGGTTGTTTTACAATAAATTTAGATTATTTTAAATTAATTTTTGATCCTAATTAAAAAAGGAGCAGGATTGTGCGTAAAACTGCGATAGTTACCGGGGGCAGCCGCGGAATCGGCTATGCAATTGTCCAACAGCTGTTGAACGAGGATATGAATGTCGTGATCATGCACGCGCATCAAAACGCAAAAATCATGGACAATCTGAGTAAACTCAAAGGGCATTTCGCGCATATTCAAGGAGACGTTGCAAACCCAAAGGATCGGGAAAAGTGTCTTCAGACAGCGCTGCAAGCATTCGGCAGGGTTGACGTTTTGGTCAACAACGCCGGTGTCGCCCCTCTGGAACGGGTTGATATTCTGAATATGACAGAAGAAAGCTTCGACCGCGTGATGACCATTAACTTAAAGGCGACAACATTTTTAACGCAATTAGTAGCGAAACAAATGATAAAGCAGGAAAGCTCAGCACAGGTCAAGGGAGTAATTATCAACATAGGTTCAGTATCATCCGACACTGTTTCTTTAAATAGGGGGGAGTATTGCATATCTAAAGCCGGTGTATCGATGCTGACAAAGCTTTTTGCGGCAAGGCTGGCAGAAGAGCGTATCTGTGTGTACGAAGTGAGGCCGGGTATCATCGAGACGGATTTAACCGCCGGGGTCAAAGAAAAATATGATGCCATGTTTGATAATGGAATCTGTCCGATTAAACGCTGGGGACAGCCGGAGGATGTGGCCAAAGCAGTTTCATTGCTGTGTTCCGGATATCTGTCTTATTCGACAGGTGATGCGATTAATGTGGACGGAGGCTTTCACATACGCAGGCTGTAAGGATGAAAGGAATGATTATGAGCTTTGTAGACGTAGCAGGACACCGTATAGAAGTGATGACATTTAACACAATTATCGTTGGCGCGGGAGCAGCAGCATTCAATGCTGCCGACAGGCTTTATGCATACGGCAACCACGACATTGCGGTTGTCTGCGAAGATGCGGCGCTAAGCACGTCGAGGAACTCGGGCTCGGATAAGCAGACTTATTATAAGCTGACAATTTCGGGGAATGATGATGATTCGGTAGCGGCACTTGCACAAACTTTGATGAGCGGGCAGTGTGTGGATGGGGATATGGCACTGACGGAAGCAGCAAACTCCCTGGCCTGTTTTTTCCGTCTCTGTGAACTTGGCGTGCCGTTTCCTATGAACCGATACGGGGAGTATGTCGGATATAAAACAGACCACGACCCGAAATGCAGGGCAACATCGGCCGGACCGCTGACCTCAAGAATAATGACCGAGAAGCTCGAGACGGCGGTTCGCCAAAAACACATCCCCGTGTATTCGGGTATGCAGGTGATATCAATTTTAACGACAGAAGGAACAGCGATGGGGCTGCTTTGTATAAATCTCAAAGAAATGGACAGCCACCGGGCATTCATCGCATATAATTGTGAGAATATCATCTATGCCACTGGCGGCCCGGCCGGTATTTATGCCGACTCCGTATATCCTGCCGGACATTTTGGTGCAACGGGCATCGCTTTAGAAGCCGGTGTAAAGGGCAATAATCTGACGGAATGGCAATATGGCCTTGCGTCCGTTGATCCCCGATGGAATGTTTCAGGTACATATATGCAGGTTCTGCCGAGATTTATATCAACGGACGAGAATGGAAACGATGAAAAGGAATTTCTTTTTGATTTCTTTGAAGACAAAGGTGAAGCGTTGAACAGTGTGTTCAAAAAGGGGTACGAATGGCCATTTGATGTGCGGCGAGTTTTGAACGGCTCCTCAATCATCGATATGCTCGTTTATATTGAGCGGTATATCAACAACAGAAAGGTATATCTTGATTACCGTGAAAACCCAATGAACAGCGAACTTGATCCGAATGCGCTGAACGAAGAAGCAAGGCAATATTTGCAAAAGGCCGGCGCGCTTTTTGGAAAACCGGCAGACAGATTGATTCATATAAACAGGCCTGCTTACGAACTTTTTTTAAAGAATGGTATTGATCTGAAGAAGCAGCCTTTGGAAATTGCTCTTTGCGCTCAGCATAATAACGGCGGGCTGAAGGTTGACAATTGGTGGCAAACAAACATAGCCGGTTTTTTTGCGGTGGGGGAGGTGAGCGCCACCCATGGCGTATACAGGCCGGGCGGCAGCGCTCTTAACGCCGGACAGGTTGGGTCTATGCGTGCGGCACAGTTTATTGCACGGAACAGAAGCGGCCATACGCGCAGCGTTGAGAGCTTTTTCAGCAGTACTGAGGGCAAAATCAAAAAGGTGATTGGTTTATACAGCAAAACGCTGTCCGCAAACAGCAATATAGATGCAATGATAAAAAAAGCCCAGCAAAGTATGAGCAAAGTGGGGGCCGTTATACGCGACTGCGAAGAAATAAAAAGAATGGCTGATGAGACAAAAACACTTTTGATGAATTTCGAAAATATTGTTAGCATTATCGATGGCAATTCGCTTGGCAAGCTATACAGATTCTATGATTTGCTGATCTGTCAATACGTATATCTTTCAGCAATGCAGGATTATTATGAAAACGGCGGACAAAGCCGCGGGTCCGCGTTATATCGCAATATGGCAGGGGTTAAGCCGCATCCATCAATGGCGGAAAGCTTCCGGTTTCAGCTGGATAACGGCAAAAAAGCTGATGTGGTTCAGGAGGTTCTCTTCGAAGTAGGCCGATGCGTGTTTGAATGGCGCAAAACAAGGCCTATTCCACAAGAGGACGATTTTTTTGAAAACGTCTGGAAAGCTTACAGGGAGACTCAAAATATTGACTAACATATCCGAAATGGATGATTTGGGACAGGGGGAGATTATGAGTAACAACTTCAGAACACTTGAAGACTTAAAAAAGCATTGCGAACAGGAGAATGCCATAATCGGTTTTTCTCAGCACACCGACGTATACAGAAACGCTCATATGGTTAACGGATTCCATGTGAACAACTCGATTGCGATTTTGCCGATGGAGGGGTGTGACTCTACGCCGGAAGGATCGCCGGGAGAGCTGACTAAAAAAAGATATTTAAGCTTCGCAGAAGGAGGCGCGGGGCTCATATGGTTTGAGGCCTGTGCCGTGGCGGAACAGGGGCGCGCATCTAAACAGCAGCTTTTTATTCACCAAAGCAATTTGGATGAATATAAGCGAATGACAGATGAAATAAAAGAAAGTTCACTCAAAAAGAATGGATATACGCCGCTCATGATTATGCAGCTGACACATTCGGGACGGTATTCAAAACCACAAGGCGTGCCGTCTCCGGTTTTGGCTGCGCATAATCCTATACTTGATGAAAAGTATAATATCAGCCCCGATCACAAGCTCATCAGCGATGCGGAATTAAAAGAGCTTGAGGATCAATTTGCAGAAGCAGCAAGATTGGCTGAGAGAGCAGGGTTTGACGGCGTAGACATTAAGGCCAGTCATGGTTACCTGTTATCCGAGTTGTTATCGTCCTTCACCAGAGACAGTGAATATGGGGGCGATTATAACGGAAGGACACGCTTTATAAAAAACGCAGTGAAAAAAATTAAACAAGCTGTCGGAAGCCAAATGGTATTGGGATCGCGCTTTGGCATATACGACGCAATAGCTGATCCGTTAGGCTTCGGTACAGACCCACACACAGGACTGCCCGACCTCAAAGAGCCCGCCAAGCTTCTTAATGAGCTTTATGAAATGGGCGTTCACATATGTGCTGTTACGATGGGAAATCCGTACTTTAACCCTCATGTTGGCAGACCGTTTGACAGCGGCGCTTACGTTCCGCCGGAGTCACCTGTAAAAGGGGTTGAGCGTCTTGTTACACTCGCCGGTTCTATCAAGCGAATGGTGCCTGGAATGCTGTTTATCGGGGCAGGATACAGCTGGCTTCGAGAGTTTGCCGTTGAAGCAGGCGCTTACACGCTGGAAAATCAGCTGGCGGATTTTGTTGGGTTCGGCAGGCAGGCCTTTGCTTTCCCCGCGTTTTCAAACGAGATACTGCAAAAAGGGTGCATTGCACGCCAAAATACATGTATGACATGCTCAAAATGCTCCGAGCTTATGCGCAGTATGCTACCGGCAGGATGCGTCATCAGAGAAAAAGCGGTGTATGCGCCGTTATACCAAAAGCATATAAAAACTCATTAACAAGGAGGCAAAAGTATGAAAAATCTCAGATTCGAGAAGACAGCATTGGTGATCGTAGATCTTCAAAACGATTTTGTTCGTGTCGGTGCGGCCATGGAGGTTGAGAGCGCCAGAGACACGATCAAAGCAAATCAGGAACTGATCACTTTTGCGCGCCGCTATGGTATGCCTGTGATCTATACGAAGTTTTTAACCGGACCGGAAAAAACGCTGATTTGGAATTGGAGCCCTGAGATCGCTGAAGCAAACGCCTGCAGACGGCATTATAAGCGGTATTACCCCGATGTGAATAAGGAGCTTGAATGCACGGATATCATCGATGAATTGTATCCGTCTCATGAGGACTACATAGTGGAGAAATACGGGTATTCCGCATTCAGAAACACCAACCTGATAGATATTTTAAACAGCCTTGGAAAGGACACCATTATCGTGACGGGGACTGTCACTCAGATATGCGTTGAAGATACCGTTCATGAAGCGTTTCATCACAACCTCAACGTGATTGTGGCGAGAGATGCAGTCTCTTCGTTTTCCTGTGAGCTGCAGGAAGCCGCATTGAAAAATGTCGATATGAAGTACGGTTTCGTTTTGAACTCGGAGGAAATTATGAGGGCTTTAAAATGAGCGGTGCTGAAGAGAAAGCCAAAAAGGTAGTAACTTTCGGGGAAATTATGCTCAGGTTAAAAACTCAAGGCTATGAGCGTTTCTTCCAGGGAGACTTATTTGAAGCATCGTTTGGCGGGGGAGAAGCCAATGTGGCTGTTTCGCTTGCACAATTCGGCATCGATGCGGCATTCGTCACGAGCCTGCCGGATAATGAAATCGGGAAGGCGTGCGTAATGGAACTGCGCAGATTTGGCGTTGATACATCGGGGATTATTCTTGGGCCCGGCCGCATGGGCATTTATTTTCTGGAAGCGGGATCAAACCAGAGACCGTCAAAAGTTGTTTACGACCGCGAGGGTTCATCCATATCGCAGCTGAAGCCGGGCTGTGTTGATTGGGAACATATTTTTCGAGATTCCGGCTGGTTTCATATCACGGGTATTACACCGGCGCTCAGCCAATCGGCCGCGGAGGCGTCATTCGAAGCGGTTAAGACAGCCAAGCAAAATGGATTAACAGTCTCGATAGATCTGAACTACCGTGCCAAGCTGTGGCGCTACGGTAAAACGGCCGCGGATGTGATGTCTGAGCTCGTGAAATACGCCGACGTATTGATCGCCAACGAGGAAGACTGCCAAAAAGCGCTCGGTATAAAAGCGGATGCAGATACCGGCGAAGGTGTTTTGACGGCGGCGGTCTATCAGAATCTGACGGATAAGGTTTTAGCCGCGTACCCCAATGTGAAGCTGATTGCCATTACGCTGAGGGAAAGCATCAGCGCAAACCATAATCAATGGTCTGCATGTATGAACAACCGCTCAAATTTTATGATCAGTAAAAAATACAGCATCACGGATATTGTAGATCGGGTCGGCGGAGGCGATGCTTTTGCAGCCGGTTTGATTTATGGTCTGAAAACTTATGAGAGTCAGCAGGAAGCGCTGGAATTTGCTGTTGGAGCCAGCTGTCTCAAACACTCAATTTCAGGTGATTTTAACAGGGTCGGCATTGAAGAGGTTGAAAGGCTTGTATCGGGTGATGGGTCCGGAAGAATACAAAGATAAAATGTTTATGTCAGAAAAAAGGCTGCTGAGTCAATCAGCAGCCTTTTTTGTATCGGGGTTCAGAGAGATGAGTCACGACAAAAACTCCTTTTAATTAGGACGTACACGGCTTATAAAACACAAAATGGAGCTGCAAATGTCATATCGTATTTGCGCCTAAGTATCGCAGAATGACGTTCTATGGGGAGAAGAAGCGAGAATAGGGGGCGATACTAAGGGAATTGTGCAAATGGGCAAGTGCGGAGGATATTTATTCTTTTTATGAGTTGTGCTATAATAACTAACAATGATATAATAAACCAAATATTAAATATATTTGCCTTTTATATAAAAGAAAACACCCCGTCGATTTGCGCCGAGGGGTGTTATCTTCGTGGTATTCCTCCGGATTATTCCGGAGATTTTTTTATCGCGATTTAACTGTCACTGTAGCTTATTGATATGCCCATTCCATGAAGTCATCAACATTATCTTTTGTAATCAGTGTGGACTCTTTTAAATTGTCCTTTTCGATTTTGCCGGTCTTGAAGTATTCTCTGATGACTTCAACCGCCTGAACACCGATTTTGGTGGGGAAGTAAGATGACGTCGCTTTGTGGATGGTGTTGTCCGCTTTGATTTCGTTCAAAGCTGTGACTGTGCCGCCCATACCTGTGATCAGCTTGATGTCTGTACGG